>JAKSBE010000068.1 GCA_022361275.1 Kiloniellales bacterium | reverse complement strand
CGCGGAGGGTGGCGCCCCCTGTTGAACGCATATCGAACTTTTTGCTGCGCGCCGGGCCTGGAAGATCGGATTATCTTGGATGAGGTTGGGCGAGTGTATCTCGGGGAAGATCCTGCCTAATTAAGTTCTCGTACACTTCGGCCTAAGGCAGCATGTCGAATGCCGCTTCTGCCGGCGAATGTCAATGTTGAGCCCAGTTCTCCAGCGTCAAACCACGCACCTTTGAGAAGTGCTTGTGGTTGTTTGTGACCAATACAGCGTCGAGTGAAATCGCATGCGCGGCAATCATGGTATCGTTATGTCCGATAGGCGTGCCCTCGGCGAATAGCCGCGACTGCAGTTCGGCAAAGCAATCCGCTTCCTTCGTCGTCCAGTCAGCAATGAAATCCAGCCGGTCTGAGAACTCGTCGATTAAGCGGTTGTATTTCTCACTCGCCGCCGAACGAGCGGCACCCAAGCGCAGTTCGGAATAGGTGATGACGGATATACAAATCGTGCGGCCGCTTTCGACTTTTTCTTCCATCGCCGAAAGTAGCGGTTTAGGTGCCTGCCGCATAATGTAACTGCAAATGTCCGTATCGAGCATATACAGCATCAAAGCTTGACCCGGTCGGTTTCCATCAGGTCAGGCCGCTCGGACATGAAGTCATCGCCCGCGACGCCTGCCTCGGGTAATGAAGTCCAGGTTTTTCGCAGCGGTTCCAGAATCAATTTGTTTCCCTCCCGGCGGACGGCCACCTCACTGATGCCCCTGAAAGCAAGGCTCCGGGGAATTCGGACCGCCTGGCTACGGCCATTCACGAACAGTTTAGCGGTATGCATGATATCGACCTCCAATAGCATGGCGGACTATACCCCATGCCGCGGCATATCACAAGCATATGCCGAGACTGCCTAAATCTCAAAGATCATCATTCCCTCCCCACTACAGGGACAATATCGAGAAGGGGCGTGCAGCATTCGAACTAAAAAGCGATGTATTTCAGAGTCTTACGGAGAATCGATCACGCCAAGAAGAGAGGCAATAGCGGCCAATGTGAGCTAACCCATTGAATGAGAAAGAAAAAATTGTGATGCGCGGAGGGTGGCGCGCCCGGCAGGACTCGAACCTGCGACCCCAAGCTTAGAAGGCTCGTGCTCTATCCAGCTGAGCTACGGGCGCGCGACCACGACGAGGCTCCTGAAATACCCCGCCCGGCGGGGGGCGTCCAGCGCCAAGGCCAGCGCGCCGATTCTCCGTGACCATGTCCGCCGGGACACTCTGTGTCCCCTGCGCCACGGTCCGGGGCGAAGGCGGCGTCGGGGAGATCGAGGCGCTGCGACTCTTACCTTCCGTTAACCTATTCTCACTTAGCTGAAAGGGATGCAACGGCCCCGCGAAAGGGATGCAACGGCCCCGCGCCGGCAGCGGCACAATCGCGCCAGGTGGCGCCAAAGGGCGCCAAGGCAAGACCGAGGATGACAGACATGCCCTTCCAAGTCCGAGACCTCGTCGAGTGGCTCCGTACCGAAGCCGCCGTGGCCGAGCAAGCCCTCCTGGAGCTCGCCACCCCGCCCCTGGTGCCGGCCTTCGCCGGCGCCCTCGCGGCCGGCCCCGGCAAGGCCGAGCCGGCGCGGGGGGCCCATCCCGCAGCCGCCGTCGAGGCCGCCCCCGACCAAGCCGCGGTCCTGGAGGAGATCCTGGCCCTGACCGAGGAACTCGACCGGCAGAGCCGCCAGGCCGCCCTCCCGGCCGAGGATCTGCGGCCTCGGAGCCGCCTCGGCGCCCTCGCCGCCGCCGGGCGCCGCTGGCTCCGGGGCTAAACGGCCCCCGCCCGGGCGGGCGCTCGGCCGCCCGGGCCTGGCCTGCGGCCTTTGTCGGAAGAGATCGGGGCCCGGACTGGGGCCGGGACCGGAACCGGCTCGAGGTTGACTGGGCGCGAGGCCCTGGGCAAGCTGCCGCTATGAAGCTTCGCGCAGCCTGCCTCGTCGCCCTTCTCGCCGCCTGCAGCGCCGAGACCGGACGGGAGGTGACCAGCCCCGCCGCGACGACCGGCGGCGGCGCGATCACACCCAGCGCCCAGGTGCAAACGGCCTACAAGCGGTTCCTGGGGAAGCGGCACCCCATGGTTTTCGCCCTCTCCGAAGACGGCAGAGCCGCCTTCTACCGCTTCTGCTTCACGCCGGGCGATTGCGAGGAGGTCAGGGCCAGGGCCGACGCGCTCAGCGGATGCGAAGACAACGCGCGCGGCATCCCCTGCCGGATCTACTACCAAGCGCCGCATGGCGTCGTCTGGGACGGCCCGCCCGTGCTCGGCCTCGACGGCACGCCCGCAACGCCGTGACGGCACACGTATCGGCAAGCCTTCGGGCCATGCAGTCGGCCATTGAGTTCGCTCCTGCCCGCCGGCTTGCGGATCCGCTCAAATCGGCATGATGCTATTATGTCCGACGGAAGGCCTCTTTGAGGTCTCTGACAAACCTATGAAGGCTGTCTGCCGTCAAGAGGGTTGCTATTTCCGTTCTCGCGGCTTGTATGGCGGCCCTCTTGCCTTCCATCTCCTGGTCGCTCAGCTGTTCGGGGTCGAAGCCCAAAAGCGGCGCCGAATACTCGGGGTAGATATTGATCTTCTCATCCGACGTTCCCCACATAGACCTGAATTCGCCGG
>JAKSBE010000507.1 GCA_022361275.1 Kiloniellales bacterium | reverse complement strand
GCTACCCGTGCAATTGCTGCAAATCCTGATCCTGTCGCTGGTCCAGGGCCTGACCGAGTTCCTGCCGATCAGCTCCTCGGGCCACCTGATCCTGGTGCCGCTCTTCACCGGCTGGGACGACCAGGGGCTCGCGATCGACGTCGCGGCCCACGTCGGGACCCTGCTGGCGGTCCTGGTCTATTTCTGGCGCGACGTCTTTCGCATGCTGGTGGGCCTCGGGCGGCTGCTGACCGGCCGCCTGGACGGCGGCGGCCGGCTGGCTCTGCTGCTGCTGCTGGGCACCCTGCCGGCCTTGGCCGTCGGCTTCCTGATCGACCAGTACTTCGGCGGGCCGCCGCGCTCGCCGCTCGTCGTCGCCTTCGCGTTGATCGGCTTCGGCATCGCGATGTTCCTGGCCGACCGGATCGGTATGACCATCCGAAAGGTCGACCACATCGGGGTCGTCCATGCCCTGGTGATCGGCAGCGCCCAGGTCCTGGCGATCATCTTCCCCGGCACCAGCCGCTCCGGCATCACCATGACCGCGGCGCGGATCCTCGGCTACGAGCGCACCGAGGCGGCCCGCTTCTCCTTCCTGCTGTCGATACCGGCGATCTCGGCCGCCGGCATCTGGCAGGGCTGGAAGCTCTACCAGATCGGCGACGTCGCGATCATCAACGATGCCCTGCTGACCATCGCCTTCTGCGCATTGTCCGGCTTCCTGGCGATCGCGATCATCATGGCCTGGCTGAAGCGGGCCGGCTTCGGACCCTTCGTGGTCTATCGCCTTCTGCTCGGCGGCTTTCTGCTCTGGCTGATCTTCAGCGGGCAACTGGGCGGCGCGGCCGCCGGCTGAGGCCCAGATCTTGCTCTAGATCAAATTATCTGCGTTTAATTGAACTCAATTAAACGCAGATAATTTGATCTATTCCATAGAGTTAGAGCAGCTTATCCGCGTTCGAATGAACGCGGGCTGCTCTAGGCGCGGTCACGCAGCGAGCGGACTGCCCCCGCCGCCCGGGCAATAGCGCTGCAGATAGGTCGGCAGGATCAGCTCGGGGTGGGTCGCCTCGATGCCCAGGTCGGCCAAGGTCAGGGCGTCGGCGGCGACCACGTTGTCGCGCTTCAGCATGCGGACCTGGTCCCGGGTCAGAGGCGGGGTCGGCAGCCATTCGAGCAGGGCGCCCTGCAGACTGGCCAGGGCGAAGGGCAGCGGCAGCAGCAGGCGCCGGCGCCGGATCTGCCGCAGGAGCAGTTCCATCAGCTCCTTGAAGCTGTAGACCTGGGGCCCGCCGAGCTCATAGATCTGGCCGCGGCAGGCCGGGTCGGACAAGGCCTTGACCACGGCATCGGCGACGTTGCCGACGAAGACCGGCTGGAAGCGGGTCTCGCCGCCGCCGATCAAGGGCAGGGCCGGCGAGAGCCGCGCCATGGCCGCGAAGCGGTTGAAGAAGTCGTCCTCCGGCCCGAAGACGATGCTCGGCCGCAGGACCACGGCCTCGGGAAAGCTGCTGCGCACCGCCATCTCCGCTGCGCCCTTGGAACGGGCGTAGTCGGCCTCGGCCCGGATGTCGGCGCCGATCGCCGAGACCTGGACGAAGTGGCGGACGCCGGCCGCCTCGGCCGCGCGGGCCAGGTTCGCGGCACCTTCGGCATGCACGTCCTTGAAGGTCTGCCGGCCGCGCTCGAAGAGGATCCCGACCAGGTTGACGACCGTGTCCGCGCCCTCGACCGCGGCACGCACCAGGTCGCCGTCCTGGATCGGCGCCCGCAGCGGCGTGATCTGGCCGACGTCCCCGAGCGGCTTCAGAAAAGCGGCGCGGCGCGGATGCCGGACGGCGGCGCGGATCACCCAGCCCTCGCGGGCCAGGCGGCCGACCACGTAGCGGCCCAGGAAACCCGAAGCTCCGAAGACGGTCACCACGCGCGTCGCCATAGCCAAGACCCCGTTTCCTGCGGCCCGGTCCGCCACCGCGCCGCTCTACGCATCCGCGGTTATAGCGCAGGGCGCCGGCCCCTTGACAAGCCCGCTCGGCAGGGTGTGGGGACAGTTCTGGGCCTCTTGTTGACCCAAGCGCTTGACAGGCGCCCGCCGTCGTGGGAAAGCGGGCGCCTGCTTAGGCCCAGGTGGCGGAATTGGTAGACGCGCAGGCTTCAGGTGCCTGTGGGGGCAACCCCGTGGAGGTTCGAGTCCTCTCCTGGGCACCATCGCTCGCTTCTCCGACGGTGGTGCACTCATAATCAAGGCAGGCGTAAGGGCCTCGAAGCCTTTGTCCTTCGTTCTTCACCAAGACGACCTTCCGGAAGACGTCGCGCTCGGCGACGCCATCGCGGTCGACACCGAGACCATGGGCCTGAACCTGGCGCGGGACCGCCTCTGCCTGGTCCAGATCTCCGTCGGCGACGGGACGAGCCATCTCGTCCGGTTCCGCAAGGAGGCCTACGGGGCGCCCCGGCTCAAGGCCGCCCTCAGCGATCCCAAGCGGTTGAAGATCTTTCATTTCGCACGTTTCGACCTGGCGGCGCTGCAGCGCTATCTGAAGATCGACTGCCGTCCGGTCTACTGCACGCGGACCGCCTCGCTGCTGATCCGGACCTATACGGATCGCCACGGGCTGAAGGACCTCTGCCGGGAGCTTCTGGGCGTCGAGATCTCCAAGCAGCAGCAGTCCTCGGACTGGGGCGCGGCCGCCCTCAGCGAGGAGCAGCTGCGCTACGCGGCCGCCGACGTGCTCTATCTTCACCGCCTGAGAGAGGTCCTGGACGGCATGCTGGCCCGGGAAGGACGGGAGGCGCTGGCGCAGGCCGCCTTTGACTTTCTGCCGACGCGTGCGGCCCTCGACCTTGCAGGCTGGGAGAATGTGGATATATTCGCTCACTAGGTTTTGGTTAACAGAGCGGCAGAAAACCCTGGGAGGCCATCCAAAAATGCGTCCCCTCGGAACTTCTGCTTTACTTTGATCTGCTATCCAGGGCCATTGGGCAAGAGGTCGCACCGAAAAGTCACACCCACGATCCCGTCAAAGGCAATAAACCTGATCTTGGCGACGTATTACGGTTAAAGAAGGTTAAAGGACGTCTCGACTCTATGAGCGCACGACCGCGACCTGCCATGCCTCTTGGCCAGAAGGACATCGAGGCCGCCCAGCGCACGCTTCGGCTCGAAGCCGAGGCGATCTCGGCGCTGAGCGCCGGCCTGGACCAGTCCTTCGTCGAGGCCGTCGACCTGATTTCCAAGGTCCCGGGGCGCGTCGTGGTCACCGGCATGGGCAAGAGCGGCCATATCGCGCGCAAGATCGCGGCGACCCTCGCCTCCACCGGGACCCCCGCCCTCTATGTCCACCCGGGCGAGGCGAGCCATGGCGACCTGGGCATGCTGACCGTCGATGATGCGGTGATGGCGCTGTCCAATTCCGGCAATACCGCCGAGCTCTCCGACATCATCGCCTTCACCCGCCGCTTCGGCATCTCCCTCGTCGGGATGACCAGCGCGCCGGTGAGCACCCTGGCCGAGCAGTCCGACGTCGCGCTGATCCTGCCGAAGGCCCCGGAGGCCTGCCCCATGGGCTTGGCGCCGACCACCTCGACCACGATCATGCTGGCGCTGGGCGACGCTCTCGCCGTTGCGCTGCTGGAGCGCCGCGGCTTCACGCCTCAGGATTTCCAGGTTCTTCACCCCGGCGGCAGTCTGGGCAGCAAGCTGGCCCGGGTCAGCGACGTGATGCAGGGCCGCGACGGCCTGCCGATCGTGCCGCCGGGGACCCCGGTCTCGGAGGCGATCCTGGTGATGATGAAGAGCTTCGGCTTCCACCGGAGCTTCGGCTGCGTCGGGATCGTCGACGACAGCGGGCGCTTGATCGGCGTCGTGACCGACGGCGACCTGAGGCGCCATATGGATTCGGGCTTGCTGGATCGCGCTGCGGGAGAGATTATGACAGAGAGGCCGCAGACAATTCGGCCTCAAGCCTTGGCGGCGGAAGCCTTGGGCTTGATGAACGCCAAGCAGATTACCAGTCTATTCGTTGTCGAGGACGAGAGACCGGTCGGATTCTTGCATATCCACGACTGCCTTCGGGCAGGCGTAGGCTGAGAGGAACGCTCCGATGGCATCAGGGTCGCCGACGGCCCGAGAAACCGTGACGGATCGCGCGCCGCGTTCGGAGACGCCGGCCGCGGCCGTGCGCTTGCGCGCCGGCCGGAGCGCTCAGGCCGTTCTCATCGGCGTGCTGAAGACCCTTCTGCCCAGCTTCGCCATCGGCATGGTGTTGCTGATCTTCGCTTGGCCCCAGATCAACGTCGAGAGCGAGCGCTTCGGCCTCGGCGTCTCGGAGCTCGCCGCCGACTACACCGACAGCCTGTCGATGCTCAACGCGCGCTTCGACGGTGTCGATGAGGAAGGCCGACCCTTCTCGCTGTCGGCGGATGAAGCCTCGCAGCCCTCGAGCGTGAACGAGGTCGTCGACCTCTCCCTGCCGAAGGGCGATATCACGCTCAACGACGGCACTTGGCTCGCGCTGACCGCCCGGACCGGGAAGTACGACCGCCAAGGCAACATGCTCGACCTGAAGGGCGCGGTCAGCCTGTTCCACGACCAGGGCTTCGAGCTGCAGACCGAGACCGCCGCGGTCGACCTCGAGGCCGGCCGTGCCGAGGGCAGGGATCCGGTGAAAGGCCAGGGGCCCTTCGGTCAGCTGCTCGCCGATGGCTTCCGTGTCGAGGACCGCGGCGACACGATCGTCTTCACCGGGCGCAGCCGGATGATTCTGCACTCCACTCGCTAGGATATCTTGAGGTGAAACCACGCCAGCCAGCCTTGCGGCGCCTTGCCGCGCTCGCGCTGGCGGTGGCGTTGCTTCCGACCGAGCTCGCCGCCCAGGGCCTGCTCGGGACCGGAAAGGGCCAGTCGCCCCTGGAGATAAACGCCGATCAGGGCATCGAATGGCGCCGGGACCAGAATACCTACGTGGCCAGCGGCAACGCCCGCGCAAGCCGTGGCGACGTCGAGCTCTTCGCCGACGAACTGACAGCCCACTACCGCGACGCCCCGGACGGCAGCAGCGAGATCTACAAGATCACGGCCAGCGGCAACGTGCGCATCGTCTCGCCCCACGAGCGGGCGCAAGGGGACCGCGGCGCCTATGACGTCGACAACGGGGTCGTGGTCCTGCTCGGCAAGAACCTCCGCCTGACCACGCCGGACGAGGTGATCACGGCCCGCGACAGCCTCGAGTACTGGGAGCAGAAGCAGATGGCGGTGGCCCGCGGCGAGGCCTTGGCCAGGCGCGAGGACCGCCGCATCAGCGCCGATGTCCTGGCCGCGCATTTTCAACCGGGCAGGAACGAAACCCTTGAGCTGCAGCGTATCGAGGCCTACGGCAACGTCGAGGTGCAGACCGACCGCGAGTTCGCGCGCGGCGATCGCGGCACCTACTTCGCCGATCAGAAGCTGGCGACCCTGCAAGGCGCGGTGAAGATCACGCGGGGCGACAACCAAATGAACGGCGACTACGCCGAAGTCGACCTGACGACCGGCGTGAGCCGGCTGCTGAGCGGCGGGTCGGGGGTCAAGGGCATGATCCTGCCGAGAGACGTGACCGGAGACTCCCAAGAAACCACGCCGAAGGTGCAATGAACGAGGCCCAGCAGCTGACAGGCGGTGCCGGACCGCGCCTGGTTGCGGACAACTCCGGCCTCATGGCGGTCAACCTGACCAAGAGCTTCAAGAAGCGGCCGGTGCTGCGCGGCGTCTCCGTGGCGGTCCAGCGCGGCGAAGCGGTCGGGCTTCTGGGCCCCAACGGTGCGGGCAAGACCACCTGCTTCTACATCATCACCGGGCTGCTGGCCGCCGACAACGGCTGGATCATGCTGGACGGGCACGACATCACCGAGCTGCCGATGTACCGCCGCGCCCGGCTGGGTATCGGCTACCTGCCCCAGGAGGCCTCGATCTTCCGCGGGCTGACGGTCGAACAGAACATCCGCAGCATTCTCGAGGTCGTCCAGCCCGGGCGGCGCGAGCGGAAGGTCATGCTCGAGAACCTGCTCAACGAGTTCGGCATCACGCATCTCCGCAGCACGCCCGCGATCGCGCTCTCCGGCGGCGAACGCCGGCGCGCGGAGATCGCACGGGCGCTGGCCTCCCGCCCCAGCTTCGTCCTGCTGGACGAACCCCTCGCCGGTATCGACCCGATCGCCGTGGCCGATATCCGCGATCTGGTCTCCCACCTCAAGGACCGCGGCATCGGTGTCCTGATCACCGACCATAACGTCCAGGAGACCCTGAAGATCGTCGACCGTGCTTACATCCTGCACGACGGCCACGTTCTCTACGAAGGACGACCGGCGGAAATCGTTGCGCACAAGGACGTCAGGCGCGTTTACTTGGGCGAAAGATTTAGCCTTTAAGGCTCGCCGCCATGGCGTTGACGCAGCGCTTAGAACTCCGTCAGTCACAAGGTCTTGTGATGACGCCGCAGCTGCAGCAGGCGATCAAGCTGCTGCAGTTGTCCAACATCGAGCTCAGCGAGTTCGTGGAGGCGGAGCTCGAGACCAATCCGCTTCTGGACAGCGAAGAGCGCCGGGCGAGCGAGGCCGAAGACGCCTTGCCGGAGGATCGGGCGCTTCCGGAAGACCGCGAGGCGGCCCTTGCGGAGGATGCCGCACTGGCCGGCGACAGCGCCAGCCTGACCGGTTCCGACCAGATCCCCGAAGACGCCAACGCACCGCTCGACACCGATCCCGGTGACCTCTACGACCTCGGTCCCGGCGACGGCTATCTCAACGCCGCGCCCGGGGGCTCCGGCTCCGGTGCCCATGACTTCGAAGAGCTGCCCTCGCTCGAGCAGCGGCTCGGCGAGACGGTGACCCTGCGCCAGCATCTCCTCGACCAGCTGGCGGTGGAGCTTTCGGACCCGGTGGACCGCCTGATCGGTATCCACCTGATCGACATGCTCGACGAGGCGGGCTACCTCGCCGGCGCCCTGGAGGAGTTGGCCGGCCTGCTGGGCTGCCCGGAGGCCCGCGTGGAGGCCGTGCTCTCGACCTTGCAGGGCTTCGACCCCGCCGGCATCTTCGCCCGCAACCTCCAGGAGTGCCTGGCGATCCAGCTAGCGGAGCGCAACCGCTTCGACCCGGCGATGAAGGCTCTGATCGACAACCTCGACCTGCTCGCCCGCCACGAGCTGCCGCGTCTGATGAAGCTCTGCGGCGTCGACGCCGAGGACATGGCCGAGATGATCGCCGAGATCCGGCGGCTCGATCCCAAACCGGCGCAGGCCTTTGACCACGAGGCCGCGGAGACGCTGGTCCCGGATATCCTGCTCCTGGCCAAACCCGACGGCAGCTGGCGCATCGAGCTGAACCCCGAGACCCTGCCCAGGGTTCTGGTCAACCGCAGCTATCATGCGCAGGTTCAGGCCAGGACCCGGACCCGTCGGGAGCGCGAGTACCTGGCCGAGCGCCTGCAGCAGGCGAACTGGCTGGTCAAGGCGCTGCACCAGCGCGCCACGACCATCCTGAAGGTCGCGACAGAGATCGTCCGCCAGCAGTCCGGCTTCTTCAAGTACGGCGTCGAGCATCTGCGGCCCCTGACACTGCGTGATATCGCCGAAAGGGTCGAGCTGCACGAGTCGACCGTCAGTCGCGTGACCTCGAACAAGTACATGGCGACGCCCCGCGGGACCTTCGAGCTGAAGTACTTCTTCACCGCGGCGATCGCCGGGCTGGGGCAGGAGAACCACTCCGCAGAAGCGGTCCGGCATCGGATCCGCGTGCTGATCGACCAGGAGTCGCCCGACCAGATCCTTTCCGACGACACCGTCGTGACGATCCTCCAGCGCGAGGGCATCGACATCGCGCGGCGGACGGTGGCCAAGTATCGCGAGGCCCTGCGTATCCCGTCGTCGGTACAACGCCGTCGGGAGAAACGCGTCTTGGGAAAATGATACCCCTGCCTGGATGCCCGCGCCTGGATGCCTCTGGCTGGATGTCCGTGCTTGTCTCTCCCGGGCCGGTTGTGCTCCCATCGCCTGGGACGTATTGACACTACCCTCGGCCATCCGTAAGGTCCGCGCCGCGTAGGCTGGGGGTCAAACGAAAGCTTCGCTCGCGAGTCTGCGCAAACCCGGATTGTCCGCTGATGCAACTGTCCGTTCAGGGCCGACAGATCGACGTCAGTGATGCTTTTCGCAATCACGTCGAGGACGCCCTTGGAGCTATCTTCAACAAGTACTTCGGCGATGCGATCGAGGCCAGCGTGACCCTGTCGCGCGAAGCGCATCTCCTCAAGGCGGTGGTGACGGCCCACGTCGGCCGGAACATCCAACTGACCGCTCAGGGGGAGGCCGAAGCTCCCTACACCGCCTTCGACATGGCCGCCGATCGCCTGTCGAAGCGCCTGCGACGCCACAAGCGGCGCCTTCGGGATCACCACAAGGCCGAATCCGGACTGGAAAGCATACCTGCGCAGCAATACATATTGTCGGGCATCCCGGCCGAAGACGGAGAGGAAGACGCCAAGGCCGTCGAAGGACAGCCTGCGGTGGTGGCGGAGATGACGACGGAAGTCCCGACCCTGACGGTCGGCGAAGCCGTGATGCGGATGGACCTAGCGGAGCTTCCGGCAATGATGTTCAGAAACAAGGCGCACGGCGGTCTGAACATGATCTACCGTCGGTCGGACGGCAATATCGGCTGGGTCGATCCGCGCGGAAATCAAAGTAATTAGTATCGATTCTCGGGATTTGGAAATGGATATTGCTGAACTGATCAGCTCAGAGGATATTTTTCCTAGTCTTCGTGTCGGCAGCAAGAAGCAGGCGCTGCAGGAGCTTTCCAAGCGCGCCGCCGAATTGACCGGACAGCCCGAGCGGGCGATCTTCGAGGTGCTGATCCAGCGCGAGCGGCTCGGCACCACGGGCGTCGGCCAGGGGATCGCGATTCCGCACGGCAAGCTGCCCGAGCTCGACCGGCTCTATGCGCTTTTCGCCCGCCTGGAGACGCCCGTCGACTTCGACGCGATCGACGAGCAGCCGGTCGACCTGATCTGCCTGCTTCTGGCGCCGGAAACCGCCGGTGCGGACCACCTGAAGGCACTGGCGCAGGTGTCTCGCCTTCTGCGCAACAAATCGGTCTGTGAGAAGATCCGGGGCAGCGACGGCCCCGACGCGATCTACGCCCTGCTTTCGGAACCTACCGCCAGCCACGCGGCCTGACCTCCCGGCGGCGAGCTGCCGTTGTCGAGCGGCCGGCCTTCAAGGTCCGAAGCCGCCGGGAGATTGTGGCGGGAGCGAGCCCTCAGGTCATTCGGATTCCCATGTCGTGGCGAATTCCCACGTCATGGCAGGGGGGGGATCAGTGGAGGCTCAGCGGCTCCATGTCGTTCTGCCTCACCGCGGCGAAGGCGGATTCCCGGCTGGGCAGAACCGCGAGCTCGGCTCCGTCCGCGGCATGCACGGCAAAGACCTGCTGGCCGTTGATCGTCTTGGGCTTGATATAGGCGATGTCATGCACCCCCAGGGCCGCAAGATCCTGGGGTGTGATCTGACGGATCTGCGCGGTCGTGTTCATGGTCTGACTCCCTCCTTGAAGCGGGCGCCACCCCGAATCTCGAGTGCCCGGCGAGGAACGACGCAGAAGCGAAGGGCCCAGAGGCCTTCGCTCGTCCGAGCCTAGGGCATGGCGTGATCAGCGGGTGTTGCCTTTGCCACCTTTGCGCTCGACCGGCTGGGCCTCGATGCTCCGGCCGTCGCTGCCGGTCTTGATCGCGACTTGGCGGACCTTGGGTTCGAAGATCGGCTGCTCGAGATCGATGTGGAGCAATCCGTTGTCCAGCCGGGCATCGACGACTTCGATCCCTTCGGCCAGGACGAAGCTGCGCTGGAACTGTCGGGCGGCGATGCCCCGATGCAAGAAAACCCGGCCCTTGTCGTCGACCTGGCGGCCACGGATGACCAACTGGCGGTCTTCGACCAGGACCTGGAGTTCATCACTCGAGAACCCGGCGACTGCGAGGGTTATCCGCAGATGGCTCTCGTCGATCTGCTCGACGTTGTAGGGTGGATAACCGTCGCTGGACGCCTTGGAAACCCGGTCCAGCGTCCTTTCGAAATGATCGAAGCCCAAGAGCAGCGGGCTGTCGAAAAGGGAGAGGCGACTCATTTGCGCACGTCCTCCTCAGGATTGCGAGCAAGGGCTGCGTCCACGAAAGAACCCCCGGCCCGAAGCGGCGCCTGGAGTTCGCGGCCCGCCGAAGCGGCACCGCAGACGAACTTTATTTGGTGAGACCAGCCGCCTCGGTCAACTCCCGGACCTCGAAGAGCGACGGCGGTCTCGCCCCGGTCCCCCACCTTCCGCAATGGCGGGGCCGGCGAGCGAGCTTGAGCCAGATCGGGCGCATTCGTGTCCGGGTCGTGACATTGCTGTAACATCACCTCGGGCAACGGCATCCCCGGGCCCGCGGCAAGGTTCCGTTAAGAGTTGGCGGTGTCTCCTGAACCCACGCGAAAACGCGGTTTAGCAGAGGTTCTGGAGCATTTTTGAGGGCTGGACCAGAAATGATCGGTCGCAGGAAAAAAACTCTTAAGACTTACCAAACACGCATCGTCTGCTGGGCCGGACAGGTCAGGCAAGGCTTGAGCCGGGAACTCCACGCCCTCCAGGTGAGCCATCAGGACGCCGCCTTCTTGGCCACGGTCAAGGGCGACGCCTACCAGCATCTCATGGTGCGCGATCCCGTGGCCCTGCGGCCCTGAACCCCAGGAATTCTCAAGACCCTAGGAATTCTCAAGAAAGGGGCGTTCGTGACATTGCTGCCCGGCCAAGTCTTACGCGGTCGAGTATTCAAGGCCGGGCATGGCAACGGACACTTAACCGGACAAATCTAGACTGCATTTTGTGGATTGCGAGCCATGCTAGAAGCAGTCAGGACTGTCACGCAGAAGACGCCAGAGCGGGTACCAGATTTGCTAACTCCCGAAGGTGTCCAGGCTTTTCTCGAGAACCCCTCCCCAGAGGCCCGCGCGGAGGCCGCGGCCGTCATCGCCCGCGAGTACGCCCAGGGCGGGTTCTCGGATTCCGAGATGGAGCTCGCCACCACGATCCTCGAGACCCTCGCCGTCGAAGGCGAGGATCCGGTGCGCGAAGCCCTTTCGGAGCATCTCAAGGACTGCGGAACCCTTCCGGTCAGCCTGGTCCGCCAGTTGGCGCGCGACAGCGTCGAGGCGGTCGCGGTGCCGATTCTTCGCTGCGCCACGGCGCTGGACGATGACGACCTGATCGAGATCGCCGGCGCCGGTCAGGTGGCGCAGCTCATCGCCATCGCCAAGCGCGACGCGTTGACCCCCGAGGTCGCCGAGGCGCTGCTGGAATCCCGCAACGAGAAGGTCGTCGGCGCCCTGCTGGCCAACAAGGGGGCTGACATCCCCGAGCCGCTGCTCAACCGCATCATCGACGAGTTCGGCACCTTCACGTCCTTCCACGCACTGCTGGTGGACCGACCCTTCCTGCCGCTGACGGTGATCGCGCGGATCTTGCTGCTGATTCCGGAAGACATGAAGGAGCGGCTTCTCGAGCGGCACGAGCTGAATGCGAAGTTCGCCCAGCTCCTGACCCGGGTCGGCCAGGAGAACTCGATCTCCCGCGACGCCTCCAAGGCACCGAAGGCCGTCGAGGCGCCGAAGCTGGTCCTGGTCCTGTGCCAGAAAGATGGCCTGACGCCGGTCCTGGTCCTGCGGGCCCTGCTGACCGGCGACCTGGATTTCTTCGAGTCGGCCATGGCGGTGCGCACCCAGATGACGGTGGAGCCGGCCAAGACTCTCATCTACAGCAGCTCGCCGAAGGGCTTCAAGGGTCTCTATACGCGGAGCAACCTGCCGACGGAGCTGATGCGGGCCTTCCGCATCGCGCTCGACTACATCATGGAGATCGGCCGCGACAACGCCGCCTTCTGGCGCGCCGAGGACACCCGCGAGATCGTGAAGCGGCTCGGCAACGAGTTCGACGAGGTCTGCCCGGCCGAGCTGCGCCGGCTGATCGGCCGCCTGCAGCGCCGCCTGACCAGTCAGAACGACAAGGACAAGCGCGGCTCCGTCGAGCTGGCCTTCTCCAAGGCCGGCAACAAGAACCGCGGCGTCCCGCAGAAGGGCCCTCTGCGCCCGGCCGGTTGAGCGTCGCCGCGTCCGCCCGACAGCCGACGACGCGCTGCCGGCCGACCTGCAAGACCTTCTAACAAAGCAGCTTTCATCAACCCTTAAGGGTGCCTCTGCCATCATCCGGGCCTCAAGATAAAGGCCCGACAGGCCGAGGCATCTACCGTCATCTTTGCGAGACCAGATACAGGAACAGCGACCGATGGACGCAGATCGAGGGCCAGTGGCCGGAGAGGACATGCCCGCGGATTCGGGTGACAGCGACAGCGGCCCGGAGGCCCGGTCGCGCTCCCATCCCCTGCGACGGCTGATCGGGCCGGAGCCGCCCGCAGTGGTGCCAGCGGAGCCCGCCGAGATCGACGTGCCGTCCCTGGCCAGCGTATCGATTCGCCGCGGCGGCACCGGCGCCAAGATGCCGACCCAGCGGCAGGCGCCGCCCCCGCAGTTGCCCGTGCAGCCCCCTGTCCGAACCCAGATAGCCGTCCAAACCCAGGCGCCGGTCCAAGCCCAGCAGCAGCCGCGCCCCGCCGGTGACAAGGGCGTCGGCGGCGCGCCGGCGGCGCCCGGGCGCACGGCCGTGCCGCCCCCTCCGCCTCAGCAAGCCGGCGCCACGCCGGCCGCGAACGGCAGCGGCCAGCCGCCCAAGGCCGCCCAACGTCCCGGCGCCGCCGGCCAGGCCACCCCTAGCCCGTCGATCCGGAACCAGGCCGCAGCCCCGGCCGGCGGCAACGGCGTCAGGCCGGCGGCACCTGAAGCGGCCGCCGTCAGCATCCGCAAGCCGGCCCCCAGCATTCGCAGGAGCCAGGCGGCGGGGCCCGCAGAGACGCCAGGCATCCGCAAGCCGGCCTCCGACGCGACCGGCGCGGAGGCCCCTTCGTCGATCCGCCGGCCGGCGGCACCGCCCGCCGAGCCTCAGGTCCCGGCGATCCGCCGAGAGGTCGTAACGCCGGATCCGATCCCGGCGCCGCCGGCAGCGGTCGAGCGTGCGTCGGCGCCGGCCGCCGAAGCAGCGGTCGCCGAGGCGCCGCTCGCCGAGAGGGCGGCGAAAGAGCCGCCCGCCGACACCGCCTCGACCCGGCCCGAGCCTCCCGCGCCCGAACCGCGCAGGCCCAAGCCGTGCAAGCCCCAGCCGCCGGCTGCGGTCCAGGCCCGGCAGCCCGCGCCCCCGGCCGAACCGGCGCCGGCTCCCGAGCGCGCGGCGGCCGCGCCGCTGCCAATTCCGACCCCGCCGCCGGTCAACGAAGGCGTCTTCGACGAAGAAGGCGCCATGCGGATCGGCTACGTGATCTCGGTCTCGGGCCGCAAGGTCTACGGCGTGATGATCCCGGACTCCGACGTCGCGACCGAGGACAGCATGCTGCACCTGCAGGAGGTCTCGCAGATCGGCGACCTGGTCAAGATGCCGACCTCGCGCTCGGTGGCCTTCGGCATGATCTCCAGCCTGGAGATCCGCAATCCCTCGTCCTCGCCGCCCGCGGCCACGGACCAGCGGGTGCTGGAGATCGACCTCTTCGGCGAGGGCATCTACACCGAGGACGGCGAGTTCAAGTTCCAGCGCGGCATCTCGATCTATCCCAGCCTGGGCACCGAGATCCGCGAGACCACCCACCTGGAGCTGGCGCAGATCTACGCCAAGCCCAGCGAATCCAACGTCCTGATCGGCTCGCTCTACCAGGATTCGGAGCTGCCGGCCTACCTGCTGGTCGACGACCTTCTGGGCAAGCACTTCGCGGTTCTGGGCACGACCGGCACCGGCAAGTCCTGCTCGACCACGGTCGTCCTGCGCTCGATCCTGGATGCCCATCCGAACGGCCACGTGGTCCTGCTCGACCCTCACAACGAGTATGGCCAAGCTTTCGACGAGTACGCCGAGGTGGTGCGTCCGGACAATCTGAACCTGCCCTTCTGGCTGCTGAACTTCGAGGAACTGGTCGAGGTGATCTGCACCCCCGACCAGATCAGCCGCAAGGCCGAGGTCAACATCCTCAAGGAGGCGGTCTACGCCGCCAAGCTGCAGTTCGTCGGCGAGAGCGAGGACGTCATCTCCTGGCTGACCGTCGACACCCCGGTACCCTACCGCCTGAGCTCCCTGGTGCAGCACATCGAGGGCGCCCAGGGCCAGCTCGACCGGCCCGAGGAGTCCGCACCCTATCAGCGGATCAAGGCCCGGATCCAGGCGCTGCGCGCGGACCGGCGCTACGACTTCATGTTCGCCGGCCTTTCGGTCAAGGACTCCATGGCCGAGGTCCTGTCCCGCCTGCTGCGGATCCCGGTCGAGGGCCGGCCGATCACCATCCTGCAGCTGGCCGGCGTGCCCTCGGAGATCGTCGATGTCGTCGTCTCGGTGATGTGCCGCATGGTCTTCGACTTCGCGATGTGGAGCGTCGGCCACCACTCGGTGCCGGTGCTGCTGGTCTGCGAGGAGGCGCACCGCTACATCCCGCAGGACCAGGCGACCGGCTTCACGCCGACCCGAAAGGCGATCGCCCGGATCGCCAAGGAGGGCCGCAAGTACGGCGTCTCGCTCTGCCTGGTGACCCAGCGGCCCTCGGAGCTGTCCGAGACCATCCTGTCCCAGTGCAACACCATCTTCACCTTGCGGATGAGCAACGAGCGCGACCAGGTCTTCGTGCGCCGGGCCATGCCCGACAGCGCGGCCGGCATGCTGAACGCCCTGCCGGCGCTGCGCAACCAGGAGGCGATCGTGGTCGGCGAGGGCGTCACCGTGCCGATGCGGATCCGCTTCTCGGACCTGGAATCCTACCAGCGGCCGCAGAGCGACACCGCGATCTTCTCCGACGCCTGGGAATACGACCAGGATCGCGGCGACGGTTTCCTGCACGACGTCGTCGACCGCTGGCGCCGCCAGAGCTACTGACGACCCGGACGCGGGCGCTTGACGCTCATGCTTGACGCCCCCGCTTGACGCCCGGGGCCCGGCTTGGTTGAAGTCGGGCCATGAACGCGGTCACGGCTCCCGACGTCGAAGAGGCGCGCTTTCTCGAAGCCCTTGCCGTCACCGCCTGGCCGCCGGCGACACAAGAGCGGCTGAAGGGCTGGGAACTGGGATTCGACCGCGGCGTCACCCGCCGGGCCAACAGCGCGCTGTGCAACCGTCTCGAGCCCGAGGCCGAGCCCGGGGCGCTGATCGCCGAGGTCGAGCGCCGCTACCGGGCGCGAGGCCTGGCGCCCTGTTTCAAGATCAGCCCGGCGGCGGCCCCCGCCGACCTCGACCGTCGGCTGGCGGCCCGAGGCTACGACGCCGAGGGTCACAGCCTGGTCCTGACCGCCGAACCCGAGACCGTCGCCGGACGCGCAGCCCCTGCGCCCGGTGTCACCCTTCAGATGATGGGCGAACCCACAAAGGACTGGTGCGGCGCTTGTTGGCCCGGGGCAGGGGCGATCGAGGACGAGGCCCGGACCGCGCTCGCCGGCCGGATCGAGCCCCCCCGCGCCTTCGCCCTGGCCCGGATCGGGGACGAGCCGACCGGTGCGGCGGCGATCGCCTGCCGCTCCGGCCGGGCCTGCATCACCGCGGTCAACACCGTGGCCGCCTGGCGCCGGCGCGGCGTGGCTTGGACCCTGATCGCTGGACTGACCGACTGGGCCATCCGGCAGGGCGCCGACGGCCTCTATCTGCAGGTGGAGGTGGCCAACCGATCCGCCCGCGCGCTCTACGACCGGCTCGGCTTCGGGCCCGCCTACGCCTACCATTACCGCCGGCTGCTCTAGGCGCAGTTTGATCTAGAGTCACGGTGACATGTCGCACAAGTCTTAGCGTGTCGCGGCGCAATGCTATCCGGCAATCCCGGGATGGTGTCTGGTCTGGCATGATCGGTTCCGTCTTCCCGGCCGATGGAACTGGCCCGGCCCGGCAGCGCCGTGGCGCGCGCGAGTTCACCACGATTCAGCCGGCGCCCGGGTCGCCTTCGTCGGGGACGGCGGGCTTGGACTGCGCGGCCTTGCGCCGGTCGAGCCAGACGATCGCGTAGACGACTGCGGCGCCCAGCGCGCCGAGCAGCGCCGCGATCAGAAACTCGCGTGCAATGAGCGACACGAGAACCACGAAGACCAGGTAGAGCAGTAGGGCAGAGAGCACGAAGATGGTGACGTTGAGCATGCTGAAGACCGGCGCGCCGAGGGCTGCTGGCGCCCGCAGGCTGGGCCGCGCGACGCGCCACTCGACGACCGCCAGGGCCACGGTTATGGCCATGAGTGCAGCGAACTCCGGCATCTGGCCAAGCAGGAGGAAGAGGAAGGCCAGCGGCACGCAGACGTAGAGCGCCAAGGTCACCATGAGTCGCAACAGGATGCTCACGGCGACTGCGCCTCATGGCGCAGGCCGCGGAAACCCTGCTGCAGACTGCGGTGGAGATCTTCGTCGGCCGCCTTGTCCCGTTGGTCGAGCGGCAAAGGGCAGTGCTGTGCCGCGATCGCGATCGACCGCCACTGGCTCCCGCTGATCGCTTGGCTAGATCAAATTATCTGCGTTTAATTGGAATCAATTAAACGCAGATAATTTGATCTATTCCATATAGTTAGAGCAGCTTATCCGCGTTCGAATGAACGCGGGCCGCTCTAGTGTCGCCGGTCAGGACCGCCAGGGCCACGTCGAGCACGGTGATCCCCTTGCCGCGACTGTGAATGACGAGCTTGACGATGCTGCCCATCGAGGCTTCGGATCATCCTGCTCTCGCCGCCTCAGCCCGCCTGCTTCGCCTCCGCCGCGGCGCGGATCTCGCTCAGGGACTGCCGGGGGGTCAGGGCCTCCGGATCGGTCCGCAGCTCGAGCAGGGCCGGGGTTCCGGCGGCCTCGGCCCGCTCGAAGGCGGCGGCGAAGTCCTCGGTCCGCTCGACCACCGCGCCGAAGGCGCCGTAGGCCCGGGCCAGGGCGGCGAAGTCCGGGTTGGCCAGGTCGGTGCCGAGAACCCGGCCGGGATACGCCCGCTCCTGGTGCATGCGGATCGTGCCGTACATGCCGTTGTTGATCACCAGCACGATGACGTTAAGGCCGTACTGGACGGCGGTCGCCAGCTCCTGTCCGGTCATCAGGAAGCAGCCGTCGCCGGCGAAGCAGACCGCCGGGCGACCCGGATCGGCGGCCTTGGCGGCGATCGCCGCCGGCAAGCCGTAGCCCATGGACCCGGAGGTCGGGCCGAGCTGGCTGCGGAAGCCGCCGTAGCGGAAGAAGCGGTGCAGCCAGACCGAGTAGTTGCCGGCGCCGTTGGTCAGGACCGCGTCCTCCGGCAGGTGCGCGCGCAGCCAGGCCACGACCTCGGCCATCTGCAGGTCGCCGGCGCAGGGCAGCGGCCGGCTCCAGTCCCGGTAGTCCCGGTGGGCCGCCTCGACCTCGGCGGCACGCCCCGGCCCCGGCGCGGCGTTGAGGCCGCGGGCGGCGGCCAGGAAGGCGCGCGGGCTGGCATGGATCGCCAGCTCCGGCTGGTAGACCCGGCCCAGCTCCTCGGCGCCCGGATGGACGTGGACCAGCCTCTGCCGCGGCCGCGGCGCCTCGATCAGGGTGTAGCCGCCGGTCGTGATCTCGCCCAGGCGGGCGCCCAGCACCAGGAGCAGGTCGGCGTCCCGGATCCGCGCCTGGAGCTTGGGATTGATGCCGATGCCGACGTCCCCGGCGTAGTTCGGGTGGCCGTTGTCGATCAGGTCCTGGCAGCGGAAGGCGGCGCCGACCGGCAGCGCCTGGGCCTCGGCGAAGGCGCGGAGGTCCCGGCTCGCCTGCGCGTCCCAGGCGCCGCCGCCGACCAGCAGGAAAGGCCGCTCGGCGCCGGACAGGAGCTCGGTCAGGCGGCTCATCTCGGGACCGCCGGGATGGGTCTCGATCCTCCGGTAGGGCGCCGCGTCGGCGATCTCGACCTCGTCGGTCAGCATGTCCTCGGGCAGGGCCAGGACCACCGGGCCGGGGCGGCCGGCGGTCGCGGTGTGGAAGGCCCGGCTCAGGAACTCCGGGATCCGCGCCGCGTCGTCGATCTGGGCCACCCACTTCGCCTGCTGGCCGAACATGCGGCGGTAGTCGATCTCCTGGAAGGCCTCGCGCTCGACGTGGCCGCGGGC
>JAKSBE010000589.1 GCA_022361275.1 Kiloniellales bacterium | reverse complement strand
GCCGCCCGGCTCGCCCGCCTCATGCTGCGGGGTGGTTTGCGGCTTCGCCGCCCCGCCATCATTCGTGCCGAGGGTGACGAGGCGGCAACACAGGAACAAACGCCGACCGCCAGCCGGCCCATACCGCCGGCCGTGCACTAGCCCGCATTTCTCACCGTGGTCATGGTCTGCGTCGGCTCCCGGCGACCGCCCCCCGTGACGTCTTGGCCTTCTCCTGGCGGGGCGGATCGCCGGGAGCCGACGCAGACCATGACCACGGTGAGAAATGCGGGCTAGAGCACGGCCGGCGGTATGGGCCGGCTGGCGGTCGGCGTTTGTTCCTGTGTTGCCGCCTCGTCACCCTCGGCACGAATGATGGCGGGGCGGCGAAGCCGCAAACCACCCCGCAGCATGAGGCGGGCGAGCCGGGCGGCCGGCGGCTGGGCCAGGCGGACCCCCGCCGGCGCCAGCCAGAGACCGAGCAGCCGGCAGCCTTCGATGCGGTCGGACCGCTGCAGGCTCGCGATCATGCCGAGAAAGGTCCGTTCGTCCGGTGTCACGCCGCTGCAGCGCGGGGCGCCGAGCGTGATGGATTTCGTCGTCGATACGGAGACCACGGTCATGAGTGCGTCGAAGGCGAGATAGCCGTCCGCGACCCGGGCGAGGCGGAAGGCCTCGCGCAACATGACGTGGAACTCGCCCTTGCTTCGGCTGGTCTCCACCCATTGGCGCAAGGCCCAGACCAGAAACTTCTCGGCCCAGGGCAGATCCTGGAAACCATGCTTGCGGGATGCGTCATCCGGCATCGTCGTCTCGATTTCCTGTGCGGCCAATGTGACCGGCTTTCCTTGCCGGCCCAGGCCCTGGCGGCAGCGATCCGGCATCAGCTTATTAATAATGATTATCATTTGCAATGCATCTCCTGTCCGGGCCAAGGAGATTTCCCCTGCATCCACGACCGGGGCCATGCCTCGCCGAAACCGCTTCCCTTGGACCGCAGTCTGTCGTAGAACTCCCGGGTCCCGTAGGGGAGTAGCCGCCTTCCGCTTCGAGAAGGATGCGCGTCAACAGGCTTGGTTCTGCCGGATCCTGAGGTAGACCATGGCGCGTGTGGCCCGAAAGGCTTGGCGAGACCTATGGCGAGCACGGTCGGCTTGAGGGAGCTGGGTCGCCGTGTCGCCATAGCGTCCGGCCGGCTCCCAAGCGAGGCGACACATGCAGCAAATCCTTCCGATTTTCCTGATCGTCTTTCTCGCGGAACTCGGGGACAAAACCCAGCTCGCGACCGCGATGTTCGCGGCGAACAAGGAAAGCCATCCGGTGCTCGTCTTCCTGGCGGCCCTCGCGGCTCTCGCGATTTCGACGGCTCTCGCGGTCTGGCTCGGGTCGGTTGCCTTGCGCACCCTGCCGCCCGAGTCGATCAAGCTCACCGCCGGCCTCGGCTTCATCCTCATCGGCTGCTGGACCCTCTACGAGAGCTTCAGGGCTTGAGGGAGACCTCGGCCGGCGCGGATGCCGTCGTGCGCTCGGCAGGGCGGCGGACCGCGAAGCTCGAACCACTCACGTCGGCGCCTTCGTCGAGCCGCCGCCGCTCTCGGTCGCCCGGTCCATGCTCAGTTCCCCGCGCCAGGCGAAGCGCCGAAGGTGGTCCTCGAGCACGAGCTTTCATGCGTGTCGCGCCTCAGGTCCGGTTCGGAGGCGGGTTCGGTCCTGACCGCGCTGCGCGAATCGGATAGCGCCTGCTCGATACCAGCCCTAAGCTTTTTGAGCCCCAAGAGCAGCCTGCCTTCGGCCGAAGGCAGGCAAGGCGCTTCATCTGTGCAAAAGCGACCGAATCCTCTCGTGCGATCGAGGCTAACTGAGCAGGAATTGATCCAGATCATGTGTTCCCCGCCGCCTGGCGTAACAAAAAGGGGAGGGAGGCATCTGCATGGATTGCAGGTTATGACGGCTTTCGGAGTCCCATTCACCCTATCCTGATCGCGAGGCTTTCCCGTTCGAGTTGCAGAGGCGGGCTTGGCCGGTTGTCCGGTGATAGCCGAGGGTGGGACGCGCAGTAGCTTTTGCCTCGATCGAGCGCGGCCGCCGTACTTCGGCCGGCCGCAGGTGGCGGACGATCCGGCATCCTGTTCCCGGATGCGCGAGAGGAGAGAGGAAAGCGACGATGTCGACCAGAACATGGCTCTGCGCGGGTTTTCTAGCGCTGATGGTACAGGCGGTCCCGTCGACGCCGGCGAGGGCCGAGACGGTGGCTGTAGATGCCGTGCTGCTGCAGGAGCTGCAGCAGATCATCCAGCGACAGCAGGAGCAACTCGGTGCGCAGGCCGAGACGATCGAGGCGCTGAGGTCCAGGGTCGACCAGCTCGAACAGAAAGCGACCCAGACCGAGACCATCGCGACCGAGGCCCAGTCGACCGCCGAGAAAGCCATCGACACCGCGGAGAAGACCAGCGCCGGCCGGCTGCCGGACAGGGTCATCACCTCAGGCCAGGAGAAGATCAAGCTCGCCATCTCGGGACAACTGAACCGGGCCGTGAACGTCGCCGACGACGGGGAGAAGACCAGAGCCTACTTCGTCGACAACGACGTCTCGAACTCGCGGGTCCGCTTTGTCGGCACGGGGCGGGTCACCCAGGAGACCACCCTGGGCACGACGGTCGAGGTCGCCTTCAGCCCCAACAACTCCTTCGATGTCAGCCAGGACAACGAGCAGGCCGACGACTTCATCGACCTGCGCAAGGTCGAAGGCTCGGCCCGCAACGACCGTTATGGACGGCTGCTCTTCGGCAAGGGCTCCGCAGCCGCGGACGACACGGCCGAGTACGACCTGTCGCTGGTCGCCGGACCGATCATGTACTCGGGCGTGAGCGACATCGTCGGGGGACTCGAGTTCATCGATGACGGCGATCGGACCGGCGTCTCGGTCGGCGACGCCTTCTTCAATTTCGACGGCAACCGGCAGGACCGGGTGCGCTACGACTCGCCGGTCCTGGAGCCGGGCGTCCAGCTCGCCGTCTCGGCCGGCTCGGATCAGCGCTACGACGCGGCGCTGACCTGGGGCGGCGACTATGGCGACTGGACCGGCGTCGACATCGGCGACGTGACCACCCTCGGCGCGCTGTCGCTCCAGGAGCCGAACGCCGACAACGTGCGCTGGCGTCTCGCCGGCTCCTTCTCGGCCTTGCACAACCCGACCGGCCTCAGCCTGACGCTCTCGGGCGGCATGGACTCGAGGAACCGGGGCGACGACCCTTACAACCTCTACGGCAAGCTGGGTTGGGATACGTCGATCTTCCAGTTCGGAGCGACCGGCTTCGGCGTCGACTACACCTACGGCGAGAACGTCTCCGACGAGGGGGACGAGGGCGTCTCCGTCGGGCTTGCCGCGGTCCAGCTGATCGAGGGCTTCGGGACCGAGCTCTACGCCCAGATCCGCTTCTTCGACCTCGACCGCGACAACGCCAACAGCGTCGACGAAATCGTCGTCGGCACGGTCGGCACGCGGATCAAGTTCTGATGCGGGCCCTGGCGGCAGGTCTCGCCTGCGTCCTCTTGGTCGCTTGCGCCGGCGTCGAGATAAAGCCGGGAACGAAGTCCCATGCCCGCCGCGAGATCCCGCCCGGCCCCGGGATTCTGACCGGCGAGCAGGGGGAGCTGGTGATCTTTCGCCTGCAGGGCGAGGCCGGCGAAGACGAGGCGGCCGGGGACGGCATAGCCGGCAAGGACGGCGCGGCGGGCAAGGAAAGGGCTCCCGGACAGGCGCCTCAGCCTTAGCTCTGCGGAGCGACCGACCGACGTGCCGAACGTCATTGCCCGGGGAGGGGCAAACGCGGTGGGAGACCGGGACGGTGTCGGCTGGAGCGGGAAGGGGCCGTCCGTCCGCCTTGGCTCTCCCTTACATGACGACCCATCCGGAGCGACTCCGTGGAGAGATCTCGCTCAGGCCCGAAGAGCGCCGGGGCCATGCCGGCGAGTTCCGGCGGTTTCGGCGAGGAAACGCAGGGGAAGCGTGACACCATGAAGCTGAAGTTTCCGAGTGCATATACGATCCTGTTCGGCCTCATCATCGCGGTCGCCATCGCGACTTGGTTCGTGCCCGCGGGCGAGTACGACCGCGCGATGAACGAGGCCCTGGGCCGGGAGGTGCCGGTCCCCGGGACCTACAAGGAGGTCGAGCCGAACCCGCAAGGCTTCGTCGACGTGGTGCTCGCGCCCATCGCCGGCTTCTACGATCCCGACAGCTACGAGGCGGCGGCCATCGACGTCGCGCTCTTCGTGCTGGTGATCGGCGGGTTCCTCGGCATCGTGACCAAGACCGGCGCGATCGACGCCGGCATCGGGGGCGCCATGCGCAGCCTGGCGGGGCGGGAAAAGTGGATGATCCCGATCCTCATGGCGCTCTTTGCCGCGGGCGGCACGATCTACGGCATGGCCGAGGAATCGCTGGCCTTCTACACCCTGATCATCCCGGTCATGATCGCGGCGCGCTACGACGCCGTGACCGGGGTCGCGATCATCATGCTGGGGGCCGGCGTCGGCACCCTGGGCTCGACCATCAACCCCTTCGCCACGGTGATCGCGGCCAACGCCGCCGGCGTGCCCTTCACCGACGGGATCCTGCTGCGCTTCGTCATTCTGATCCTCTGCTGGCTCGCCTGCGTAGCCTACGTGATGCGCTACGCGGAACGGGTCCGCCAGGATCCTGAGCGCTCGATCGTCGCGGACCGGCGGGCCGAGAACGAGGCGCACTTCCTCAAGGGGCGCGAGGAGGCGGACAACATGGAGCTGACTCTGACGCGCAAGATCGTCCTCTTGGTCTTCGCCGGCAGCTTCGCGGTCATGATCTGGGGCGTCTCCGCCGGTGGCTGGTGGATGGCGAAGATGTCGGCCCTCTTCATCGTGGCTTCGATCCTGGTCGGGCTGATCGCGCGCATGAGCGAGGAGGACTTCACCAACACCTTCGTCGACGGCGCCCGCGACCTTCTGGGCGTCGCGCTGGTGATCGGCATCGCGCGCGGCATCGTCGTCGTCATGGATGCCGGCAAGATGACCGACACCATCCTGTTCTGGGCCGAGGGCGCGGTCAGCGGCCTGCCGGAGATCGCCTTCATCAACGCGATGTTCGGGCTGCAGGCGGCGCTCTCCTTCTTCGTGCCCTCGTCCTCGGGTCTGGCCGTGCTGACCATGCCGATCATGGCGCCGCTCTCCGATTTCGCCGGAGTCCAGCGCGACCTCGTGGTGACCGCCTATCAGTCGGCGAGCGGCCTGGTGAACCTGATCAACCCGACCTTCGCCGTGGTGATGGGCGGCTTGGCCCTCGGGCGGGTGCCCTATGAACGCTGGCTGCGTTTCATGTTCCCGCTGCTCGTGATCCTGGCCGTGATCATCATGGCCGTGATCAGCGTCGGCGCGCTGATGTCGTAGGAGGGAAGGGCATGCGGTGCGAGGCCCCACAGCTCGCCGTCGCGCTCGACAGCAGCCGGCTCGGAAGCTCGGGCGTTGCGTGTGCGCGGCGGCGCCAGCGCGCCTCGAGCGCGAGGACAGTGGTCATTCAAGGAGAAACGACATGACGACCCTGGGAGTGCATTCCGAGATCGGCAAGCTGAGGAAGGTCATCGTCCACCGCCCGGGACTGGCGATCGCGCGGCTCACGCCGACGAACTGCCACGAACTGCTCTTCGACGATGTCCTTTGGGTCAAGCAGGCACGCCAGGAGCACCTGGCCTTCGTCGACGAGATGCGCCATCGCGGGATCGAGGTCTATCACTTCCGCGAGCTGCTCGAAGAGACGGTCAAGGACCCGGCGGCGCGCGCATGGCTGCTGAAGCTCAGGATCTCCGAGAACATCGTGGGCCTGGGTATGGCGCAGGACCTGCACGACTGTCTGATGGAGATGGAAGCCTACCAGCTCTCGGTCCATCTGGTCGGCGGGATCAGCCGGGCGGAGCTGCCCTTCGAGCCCAAGGGCATGCTCGCGGCGCTGCTCGAGCCGCAGGACTTCGTCCTGGCGCCCCTTCCGAACCAGCTCTTCACGCGCGACCCCTCGGCCTGGATCTACGGCGGCGTGACGCTTCACCCCATGTTCTGGCCGGCGCGCCGGGCGGAGACGCTCAACACGGCGGCGATCTACAAGTTCCATCCGATGTTCAAGGACGCGGACTTCGAGTTCTGGTGGGGCGACGACGTCGAGACCGACCACGGCATGGCGCATGTCGAAGGCGGCGACGTCATGCCGGTCGGCAAGGGGACCGTCCTGATCGGGATGGGCGAGCGCACCACGCCGCAGGCGGTCGGCCAGGTCGCGCGCAGCCTCTTCGCGAAGGGCGGCGCCGAGCGCATCATCGCGGCCGCCATGCCCAAGGAGCGGGCCGCCATGCACCTGGACACGGTCTTCACCTTCTGCGACCGCGACGTGGTCAACATGTTCCCGGATGTCGTCAACACGATCCGGCCTTTCTCGCTGCGGCCCGGGGACAAGGAGGGCGAGATCTCGGTCGTGGAGGAGACCAGGGACTTCCCGACGGTGGTCGCCGAGGCTCTCGGCATCAAGAAGCTGCGGACGGTGCACACCGGCGGCGATGCCTACGAGGCGGAGCGCGAGCAGTGGGACGACGGTAACAACGTGGTCGCCCTGGAGCCGGGCGTGGTCGTGGCCTACGAGCGCAACACCTACACCAACACCCTGCTCCGCAAGGCCGGCATCGAGGTCGTCACCATCGCCGGCAACGAGCTGGGCCGGGGCCGCGGCGGCGGTCACTGCATGACCTGCCCGATCCTGCGCGATCCGGTCGAGGACTAGAGCAGCACATTTCATGTGCCGAGATTTGGAAGCTGAATCACACGAGACTCAACGAGTTAGTGTCCCTTTGATTCTGCAATTCGCTCTCGCGAATTTCAGAATCAAAGGGACACTAGGCCGACGGATTGCCCGACATCGTCGGCCGGCGGCGGCTTGCCTGAATCGGATAGCGGAAAGCCGTCGCAGGCCGTAGCGTTCACGAACTGGCCGGGCGGCCAGACAAGGGAGGAAAAGGACGATGGCATTCAATCTGAAGGGACGCAGTTTCCTCAAGGTGATGGACTTCGACCAGCGCGAGCTGCGTTACCTGCTCGACCTGTCCCGGGACCTGAAGCGGGCCAAGTACGCCGGGACGGAGCAGCAGCACCTGCGGGGCAAGAACATCTGCCTGATCTTCGAGAAGACCTCGACCCGGACGATGTGCGCCTTCGAGGTGGCGGCCATGGATCAGGGCGCCGGGGTGACCTACCTCGGGCCCTCGGGCTCCCAGATCGGCCACAAGGAGTCGATGAAGGACACCGCACGCGTCCTGGGCCGCATGTACGACGCCATCGAGTACCGCGGCTTCGGTCAGGCGGTCGTCGAGGAGCTGGCGGCCTACGCCGGCGTTCCGGTCTTCAACGGGCTGACCGACGAGTTCCATCCGACCCAGATGCTCGCCGACGTCCTGACCATGCGCGAGCATGCCGACAAGCCGCTGCACGACATCGCCTATGCCTTCGTCGGCGACGCGCGCAGCAACATGGGCCATTCCCTGATGATCGTCGGCTGCATCCTGGGCATGGACGTGCGGCTCGCGGCGCCCAAGGCGAACTGGCCGAGCGACGAGTACCTGGGCCCGGCGCGCGCGCTCGCCGAGACCTACGGCGCGCGTCTCACCGTCACCGAGGACCCCCGGGAGGCGGTCAAGGGCGCCGACTTCATCCACACCGACGTCTGGGTCTCGATGGGCGAGCCCGCCGAGGTCTGGGCGCAACGGATCGAGCTGCTGAAGCCCTACCAGGTCACCAAGGAGCTGATGGCGGCGAGCGGGCTGCCGAACACCAAGTTCATGCACTGCCTGCCGGCCTTCCACAACCGCGAGACCAAGGTCGGCGAGGAGATGTACGAGAAGTTCGGGATCGCCGAGATGGAGGTGACCGACGAGGTCTTCGAATCCCCGGCCGGGATCCAGTTCGAGCAGGCGGAGAACCGGATGCACACCATCAAGGCGGTGCTCGTCGCGACGATCGGGAGCTGAGCCATGCGTGTCGTCGTCGCCCTTGGCGGCAATGCCCTGCTGCGCCGCGGCCAGGCCCTGACCGCGGAGAACCAGCGCGAGAACGTCCGGATCGCCGCCGGGGCCATGGCGCCGATCGCCGGGGAACATCAGCTCGTCATCTCCCACGGCAACGGCCCCCAGGTCGGGCTGCTCGCCCTTCAGGGCGCGGCCTACAAGCCGGAGGAGACCTATCCCCTGGACGTTTTGGGGGCCGAGACCGAGGGCATGATCGGCTACATGATCGAGCAGGAGATGGGCAACCTGCTGCCCTTCGAGGTGCCCTTCGCGACCGTCTTGACGATGATCGAGGTCGACCCCGGGGACCCGGCTTTCCAAAACCCGACCAAGTTCATCGGGCCCGTCTACGACGAGGCGGAGGCCCGCCGGCTCGCGGCGGAGAAGGGCTGGTCGATCAGGCAGGACGGGGACAAGTGGCGCCGGGTGGTGCCCTCGCCCTTGCCCAGGCGGATCTTCGAGATCCGCCCGATCAAGTGGCTCATGGAGAGCAACACCATCGTGATCTGCGCCGGGGGCGGCGGCATCCCGACGGTCTACGACGAAGACGGCAAGCTGCGCGGCGTCGAGGCGGTGATCGACAAGGATCTCGCGAGCGAGCTGCTGGCGCGCGACCTCGACGCCGATCTCTTCATCATGGCGACCGATGCCGACGCGGTCTATCTCGACTGGGGCAAGCCCGAGGCACGGGGGATCAAGCGAGCCTCGCCGGCCGCCCTGCAGACCTACGAGTTCGCCGCCGGTTCCATGGGCCCGAAGGTCGCGGCCGCTTGCCAGTTCGCCGAGCGAAGCGGCAAGGCGGCCGCCATCGGTGCGCTGGCCGACCTTCCGGCTATACTGGAAGGCGAGGCCGGGACGACCATCAGCGGTGCTGCGAAGGGGATCGAGTTCCATCGCCCGGCCTGATGCCTGGCCGCGTATCAGACCGGGCGAAAAACGAGCACGCAGAGAGGGTGATCGCGTACAAGGGACGCGCGGGCGCTCAGGCAGCAGGGAGACGGCGGGCATGACGCGCGAGCTGGTGCGTTATTCGAGAATTCTCTCGATCGTCGGCGACATCCTGCAGGTCCAGGTGCCCGAACCGGCGGCGGGTGAGGAAGCCGTCGTCCGTCTCAAGGATCTCGCCGTCATCGAGGAGGCTGACGGCCGAAAGTCCCTGGCCCAGGTCATCAACATCGCCCGCGACAGGGTGTCGCTGCAGATCTTCACCGGAACCAAGGGCGTCTCGACCGGCGCGACCGTGACCTTCCTCGGCCATCCCATGCAGACGACCTATTCCCCGAACATCCTCGGCCGCGTCTTCTCGGGGGCCGGGGAGCCCATGGACTCGGGCCCCGACCTCTCCATGGACCCGAAGGTCGACATCGGCGGGCCCTCGGTGAACCCGGTCGAGCGGGTCGTGCCGACCAAGATGATCCGCACCGACGTGCCGATGATCGACGTCTTCAACTGCCTGGTCGAAAGCCAGAAGATCCCGATCTTCTCGGTCTCCGGCGAACCCTACAATCCCTTCCTGGCGCGGATCGGCATCCAGGCGGACGCCGACATCGTGGTCTTCGGCGGCCTGGGTCTGATCTTCGACGACTACTACACCTTCCGGAAGACCTTCGAGGACGCCGGCGTGTTCTCGCGCACGGTCATGTTCGTCAACCAGGCCTCGGACCCGATCGTCGAGCGTCTGCTCGTGCCGGACATGGCCCTGGCGGTGGCCGAGCGCTTCGCGGTGGAGGAGGGCAAGCGGGTTCTGGTCCTGCTGACCGACATGACCGCCTATGCCGACGCGCTGAAGGAGATCGGCATCTCCATGGAGCGGGTGCCCTCGAACCGCGGCTACATGGGCGATCTCTACTCCCAGCTTGCGCGCCGCTACGAGAAGGCCTGCGACTACGCCAAGGGCGGCTCGGTCACGATCCTGACCGTGACGACCATGCCGGGCAACGACGTGACCCATCCGGTACCGGACAACACCGGCTACATCACCGAGGGACAGTTCTATTTGCACAGCGGCGTCATCGATCCCTTCGGGTCGCTCTCGCGCCTCAAGCAGAACGTCATCGGCAAGGTGACCCGCGAGGATCACGGCCAGATCATGAACACCATGATCCGCTTCTACTCCGAGGGACAGGACGCCGCGCAGAAGCAGGCCATGGCCTTCGACCTCTCGGACTACGACCATCAGCTCCTGAAGTTCAACCGGCTGTTCCGCGAGCGCTTCATGAACCTCGAGGTCTCGCTGCCGCTCGAAGATGCGCTGGATCTGGGCTGGCGGACCTTGGCCGAGTGCTTCCGGCCCGAGCAGCTCCTGATGAAGCAGGGCCTGATCGACAAGTACTTCCCGAAGGAGCTCGCCCCGCCGGCGGAGGCGGTCGAGGCCGGAAGCGAGCCGGAGGAGCGGAGAGGGCGCCATGGCGAAGCTGCAGCTCAGTAAGTCCGCGCTCGCCCGCGAGCAGAAGAGCCTCAGGACCTATCAGCGCTTTCTGCCCTCGCTCGACCTCAAGCGCCGGCAGGTGATGGCGGAGCGGGCCAAGGCGGAACGGGCGCTCGCCGACACCCGGCGCGAAATGGAGAGGCGCCGCGAGGCGGTTCGCGGTAAGCTGCCGATGCTCGCCCTCGGCGAGGTCGATCTGACCGGCCTGGCAAGGCTCGCCGGGGTCAGGATCGGGACCGAGAACGTGGTCGGCACGCATCTGCCGAGGCTCGAGGACATCGAGGTGGAGCTGCGTCCCTACGCCTACCTGGGCCGGCCGCCTTGGGTCGATCGCACGGCGGAGATCTTGCGCGAGATGCTCGAGCTGCGCATTCGGGCGCAGGTCGAGGCGCGCCGGGTCGCGCTGCTGGAGCAGGCGATCAAGACGGTCACCCAACGCGTCAACCTTTTCGACAAGGTTCTGATCCCCGAGGCTCAGAGCAAGATCAAGCGGATCCAGATCTACCTGTCGGACATGGAGACGGCGGCCGTCGTGCGCTCCAAGATCGCCAAGAAGAAGCACGCCGCGGCGGGGTCCGCATGAGCATCGCCAGGGTCAAACGGGTCACCGTCTGCGGGCTCCTGACCGAGAAGGAGGATCTTCTCAAGGGCTTGCAGGCGCTCGGCTGCATGCATCTCCTGCCGCTGCGGCCGGCGCCGGCCGAGGTGGAGAAGGTGGCAAGCCCCCGGGCCGAAGCGGCCTACAAGGCCCTGCGCTTCCTGACCGACATGCCGGAGAAGCGCAAGCAGGTCACCAAGGATCCGAAGTTCGACGTCGAACGGGTCGTCGAAGAGGCGCGCCTCGTGAAGGACCGGCTGCGCGATGCGACCGACCGCCGGGACTTCCTCGAGCATCGCATTGGCCAGGTCGAGCCCTGGGGCGACATCGCCTTTCCGCCGCAGGCCGATCTCTCCGGCTACCGCTTGTGGTTCTATATCCTGCCGTCGGGCAAGGCCGCCGCGCTCAGGACGGTCGCGCTGCCCTGGCAGATCGTGCGCAAGGACTATCGCTTCACCTACGTCGTGGTGATCGCTCAGGAGGAGCCCCCGGACGACCTCCTGCCGGTGCCGCGGACCCACACCGGCGCGCTGCCGCTTCAGGCGCTGAAGGACCGCCTGGAAGAGACCGAGGTCGAGATCGAGGACATCGTCGCCCAGCGGCAGGCGCTGACGCGCTACATCTACCTGCTGAGCGTCAACCTTGCCGAGGCCGAGAACCTGGCTTCGCTCGCCTACGCGGATCAGCAGGTGCGCGAGGCGGACGGCATCGTCGCTGTCCAGGGCTGGGTCCCGGAGGATGCGATCCCCGAGGTCGAGACCTTCGCCGCGGGAAGGGGGCTCGCCTGCCTGCTGGAGGACCCCAGGCCGGAAGAGCAGCCGCCGACCTTGATCGAAGAGACGCCCGAGATGACGGCCGGCGCCGACCTGGCCCTGTTCTACACGGTCCCGCCCTACCGCATGTGGGACCCCAGCGTGGTCCTGTTCTTCTCCTTTTCGGTCTTCTTCGCCATGATCGTGGCGGACGCCGGCTATGCCGCGGTCCTGCTGGCCGGCCTCTTGGCCTATTGGAAGCGGCTGGGGCGGAGCCCGCGGGGCCGGTCCTATCGCCTGCTCGGCCTGTCCATGCTCGGCTGTACCCTGGCCTACGGGATCATGGCCGGCAGCTACTTCGGTGTCGCACCGCCGCAGGATTCGCTGCCCGGCGCCCTCCAGGTGCTCGACCTGCACGACTATCCGGCGATGATGCGGCTCTCGATCGTCATCGGCGTGCTCCACCTGATGATGGGCAATGCCGTGGTCGCCTACACCAAGCGCGGGAGCCCGACCGCGATCGCGAACCTGGGCTGGATCGCCGGTCTGCTCGGCGCCACGCTCCTGGTCTACGGCACGCCCGGCAGCATTCCTGCCGAGGCCGGCCCCTACGTCCTCGGCGCCGGCGTGGCGGCGATCTTCTTCTTCTCCAGCGACCGCCCGGTCGGGAAGCGCCCGGTCGACTATCTCTGGCGGGTGCTCGACGGCTTCAAGGCCCTAACGGGAATCATGGGCGCCTTCGGCGACGTCTTGAGCTACATGCGCCTCTTCGCGCTGGGCCTCGCGAGCGCTTCGCTCGCGCTGACCTTCAACAACCTGGCGATGCAGGCCAAGGACGCCGCGCCGGGTCTGGGCCTGCTCTTTGCGATCCTGATCCTGGCCGGCGGCCACGTCGTCAATCTCGGCCTGGCGATCATGAGCGGCGTGGTCCACGGTCTCAGGCTCAATTTCATCGAATTCTACAAGTGGGGCATGCCGGGAGAGGGCAGTCCCTTCCGGAGGTTTGCCCGCAAGGAGGTGCAACCGTGAACGAACTCGTCGTGGCGCTGGGATGGATCGGCATCTACTCGCCGATGGCAATCGGGGCGATCGGCAGCTCCATCGGTTGCGCCCTCGCAGGGGCGGCGGCCTGCGGGGCGATGCTCGAGACCGAAGGCGGCTACGGCCGCTTCATCGGCCTGACGGCACTGCCATCCTCCTTCGTGATCTACGGGATCGTCGTGATGTTCACGCTCAACCGCGAGGTGACGCCGGAGAACGCCGGCGCCCTCTTCGGGATCGGCTTCTTTGCCGGCCTCGCCTTTCTCTATGCGGGGATCTACCAGGGCCGCTCCTGCGCGGACGCGATCAATGCGGCCAAGGAGAAGCCCGAGATCTTCGGCCTCTCGATCGCGCCGGCCGCGATCATCGAGGGCTTCGCGGTCTTCGCCTTCGTCTTCGCGCTGGTGATCAGTGCCGGCATCCCGGCGGGAGGAGCGTCCTGATGGCCAAGGCCGCGAAGCAGGAGCTGCCCCCCGCGAGCGGGGTCGACGCGCTGATCGCCAAGCTCCGGGACGAGGGGGTCTCGGCGGGCCGCGACGAGGCCGGGAAGATCGTCGCCGAGGCCCGCGCCAAGTCCAAGGCGATCGTCGACAAGGCGAAAACCGAGGCCAAGGCGCATCTGGCCGCCGCGCGGAAGGAAGGAGACGCCTATCGGTCCGCGGGCGAGGAGGCGGTCAAGACCGCGATGCGCGACGCCATCCTCGAGATGAAGTCGCGCCTGATGCAGCGCTTCAGCGCGGACGTCAAGCGGCTGGCCTCGGAGGAACTCGGCAAGGAGGAGACCCTCAAGCAGATGATCCTGGAACTGGTCGGCCGTGTGCGCCGGGATACCGCGCTCGACGAGGCCGGCGACGTCGACGTCATTCTGCCGGAGAAGGCCGCCGGGCTGGAGGAGCTGCGCAAGAACCCGGCGGAGCTTCAGAAAGGCGCGGCGACCCGCTACGTCCTGGGGCTGACCGACGAGATGCTGCGCGAAGGCGTGACCTTCTCGGCCTTCGAGGAGGCCGGTTCCGGGGTCCGGATCCGCGTGGTCGAGGGCGAGATCGCGATCGACCTCACCGACGAGGCGGTCGCGGCCTTGCTGCTGCAGCACCTGCAGCCAAGGTTCCGCGCCGTGCTCGAAGGCATCGTGAAGTAGCGGCGGGCCGCAAGCCGATGAGCGATCCCAACGTCTACGTCATGCTGATGTCGAGCCTGCCCAGTCCCGAGGCGCTCTTCCTCGCGAAGCGGCCGCCGCTCTCCCGCCTTAAGCTCGACCGCCGCCTGCGCGTCCTCGCGCCCGGGCACGCGCGGGCGCTCGGACTGACCGAGATGGTCCTGCACTGGGGCGATATCCCGCTCGCCACCACCGATGCGGAGGTCGTCGCGCGGGCGCGGCGCGCGGTGCGGGAGATCGACAACGAGACCGTCCGCCTGCTGATTCGCGACCGGCTCGAGATCCGCACCTGCGTGGCGGCCCTGCGCCGGCGCCATCGCGGCGAGCCGGCCCCGGCCTCCGGGGCCGACTGGGGCTTCGGCCGCTGGACGCGGCACATCGCGCGCAACTGGACCGAGGCGCGCTTTCGCCTGGACGCGGTCTTTCCCTGGCTGCGCGAAGCGGATGAGCTGTTGCAGGAGGGCGAAACCCTGTCGCTGCAGCGGCTGATCCTGCAGCAGGCCTGGAAGAGCGCGAACCGCCGCAAAGGCGCGCATCAGTACGATTTCGAGGCCGTGGTCGTCTATGTGCTCAAGTGGAACATCGTCGATCGCTGGGGCCGCTACCACGGCGAGCAGGCGGCCGAACGCTTCGATCGGCTGACCGAGGACGGGCTCGGCGACTATGCGGACCTCTTCGGCGAAGGACGAACCTGATGGCGGGTGACGACAAGCCAGGGCCCCCCGGCGCCGATGGCGGAAGGTCGGCGAGGCCGCGCAAAGCGGCCCGCAAGCCGGCCAAGGGAAATCTGAAGGCGACGGCGCGCGTCGTTGCGGTCCAGGACGACCTTGTCGAGATCGAGGCCTTGGACGGCCTCGATGGGAAGCCGGCGCCCCTCATCAAGAACGAGGTGGTCTTCCTCTGCCCCGATCGGACCAACGAGCTGGGCGAGCCGGAGAAGCTGAAGGCCGAGGTTCTGCGGGTTCGCGGACGGACCGCCGATGCGCAGGTCTACGAGGACACCGCCGGTGTCGCCGTCGGGGACGCGGTCGAGCAGAGCGGGGAGATGCTGGCCGTCGAGCTGGGGCCGGGGCTTCTCGGCCAGGTCTACGACGGCCTGCAGAATCCTCTGCACGACCTGGCCTCGCGCTACGGGATCTTCCTGCCGCGCGGCGTCACCGCGGCGCCCCTGGATCCCAAGAACAAATGGTCCTTTGTGCCGACGGTCAAGGAGGGGGCCACGGTCGCTGCGGGCGACACCCTCGGCACCGTCCAGGAAGGCCGCTACAAGCACAAGATCATGGTGCCCTTCGGCTGGGCGGGCGAGCTCAAGGTCTCCTGGATCCAGGAAGGGACCTTCACCGTCAGCGACACGGTCGCCCAGGTCGAGGACAAGGCGGGGCGCGCACAGGATATCCGTCTGGCGCAGAAATGGCCGGTGCGCCGCGCGGTCGACTCCAGACTGGTGCAGAGCCGCAGGTCCGAGCGGCTCTACCCCGACGAGCCCTTGGTCACCACCCAGCGTATCATCGACACCTTCTTTCCCGTGGCGCGCGGCGGCACGGCCTGCATTCCGGGGCCCTTCGGCGCCGGCAAGACGGTGCTGCAGAACATGATCTCGCGCCACTCGGCGGTCGACGTGGTCATCGTGGTGGCTTGCGGCGAGCGGGCCGGCGAGGTGGTGGAGACGATCAACGAGTTCCCCCAGATGAAGGATCCGCGCACCGGCGGCTCTCTGATGGACCGCACCATCATCATCTGCAACACCTCCTCGATGCCGGTCGCGGCCCGCGAGGCCTCGATCTACACCGGGCTGACCATCGGCGAGTACTACCGGCAAATGGGTTTCGACGTTCTGATGATCGCCGACTCCACGTCCCGCTGGGCGCAGGCCATGCGCGAGACCTCGGGGCGGCTCGAGGAGATCCCGGGTGAGGAAGGCTTTCCGGCCTATCTCGAATCCTCAATCAAGAGCGTCTACGAGCGGGCGGGCGTGCTCAAGACCAACGACGGCTCGGTGGGCAGCCTGACCATGATCGGCACCGTCTCGCCGGCCGGCGGCAACTTCGACGAGCCGGTGACCCAGGCGACCCTGTCGACGGTCAAGGACTTCCTCGGCCTGTCCTACGACCGCGCCTACAAGCGCTTCTACCCGGCGGTCGATCCGCTCATCTCCTGGTCCCGCTACCTGAAGCAGCTGGAGCCCTGGTTCGATCAGAACGTCGACGTCGGTTGGACCAGGCGGGTCGAAGAGATGCAGGCTCTCCTGCACAAGGGCGAGGGTGTGTCGCAGATGATGCAGGTGACCGGCGAGGAGGGCATCACGACCGAGGATTTCGTGATCCAGCAGAAGGCGCTCTTCCTGGACATGGTCTACCTGCAGCAGGACGCCTTCGATTCGGTCGACGCCTCGGCGCCCTTGGAACGCCAGAAGCTGGCCTTCAACAAGGTCTACGACCTGGTGACCCGGAGCTACGGCTTCGCCGACAAGGAGGCGGCCCGCGCCTACTTCACCAAGCTCATAGGCTTGTTCAAGAACTTCAACTATGCCGCTGAAGATTCACCGGATTACGGCAAACTCTTGAACCAGGTCGACGATCTCGCCGCCGCGGCGCCACAGTGACGCGAGCCGGCGGGCCAGGCACTGCGGTCGGTTCGCGCCCGCCGCCGGCGATTCCTGGGCGGTGACCATAGCGTGGCAACGTGCTGTCCAGACTTGGCAGCGGGACGCGACGTCTCAATAATCCTGCGCACTCGAATCGGCGGCTGTGCCTGCCGGTTCCGCCGAGGTAGCAGAGGGGGGCAACCCAAGATGACCTTCTTCGATCGTTTCTGCCGGGCTTTGGCGATGCCTTTGGCCCTGGTCGTTCTCTTCGTTTCCCTGCCGGTCAACGTCTCTCAGGCCGCGCTGGTCACGACCGATCAGGTTCTGGCCGAAAGCCAGGCCGAGGCCGACCGGGAACGCGTGCTCGCCTTTCTCGCCCGGGAGGACGTAAGACAGCAGATCACGAGCCTGGGGGTGAACCCGGACGAGGCGGCACGGCGCGTGCAGAGCCTCTCCGACGCCGAGATCGCGACGATCGTCGATCGGATGGACCAGGATCCGGCGGGCCAAGGCGTCGTGGTGTTTCTGGTTGCGACGATTCTGATTATCTTCCTGATTCTGATCATCACGGACCTGCTCGGCGTGACCGACGTCTTTCCCTTCATCGATTCGCTCGGCGGAACCTGACGGTCCCACCGCTGTCCGCGCGGTCGCAGGCGGGGAGCGCTGGCGTCCCCGCGTGCTATCTTCCGGGTCGATAGCGGTTTACGTGGTGCGCAGCCATGCTCCTGGACCAGGTTCCGATCCCGAGACGGGCGCGGGCTCGACGAGGCCCGCGGCCCGCGCGCGCAAGACCGGCCCGTGGCGTCCGGCTTTGCCGGCAGGCGGGCCGCCTGGCCAGCCTGGTCCTGGCTTTGGGGCTTGCGGCCTGCGCAGCGACCCAGACGGAACGGCTGCTGGAGCAGCCGGGCGGGCTGCCGCCACGGGTGGCGATCGCGGAGGTGCCCTTCTTTCCGCAGGAGCGCTACTACTGCGGCCCGGCGGCCCTGGCCATGGTGCTGGCCTGGTCCGGCCTGCCGGTGACCGCGGAGGATCTGGTGTCCCAGGTCTACACGCCGGGACGCGAAGGTACCCTGCGAAGCGACATCCTGGGCGGGACGCGCCGCAACGGCCGCTTGGCGGTCGAAGTGAGGCGGCTGGACGCCTTGCTGGCCGAGCTCGCCGCCGGCCATCCGGTCCTGGTCTTCCAGAACCTCGGCCTCGATCTCCTGCCGCAGTGGCACTTCGCCGTCGCGATCGGCTATGACCTTCCGGCCGGCACCATCACCCTCCATTCGGGGACCGAGGCCAGGCGCCGCGTCGCCCTGGCGACTTTCGAGCGGACCTGGCGTCGGGGTGACTTCTGGGCGCTCGCGGTGCTGGCGCCCGATCGGCTTCCGGCGACGGCGAATCGAAGAGACGTGGTCGCGGGGGCCGCCGGTCTCGAGCGGGCGGGGCGCCTGGTGGAAGCGGAAACCGCCTACGCGACGCTGCTGGGCCGCTGGCCGGAAAGCCATGTCGCCCTGATGGGCCTGGGAAACACACGCTATGCCGCGGGGAACGCCTCAGGGGCGGAAGCCGCCTATCGGAAAGCGATCGAACTGCGTCCCGACGCTGCGGCCGCCTGGAACAATCTGGCCTATGCGCTCAAGGCGTTAGGCCGGCGCTCGGAAGCGATCTCGGCGGCGCAACAGGCGGTTGCACTGGGCGGCGCACAGACGATGCGCTATCGGGAAAGCCTTCGGGAAATCGAGGGCAGCAGCCCCTGAGGCCGCCGTTCGGATCGGTGGAGGGGCAGGCTCCCGGAGCCGGGCTTCGACGTTAGACCGCCTCGCTCATCTGGTGCGCGCTCGCGGCCGGCGGCCAATCCGGCAGCGCCTCGATCACCTCTGGAAAGCTGGACCCTTCGGCCAAAAGGTTCTGGCCATAGAGCGGACAGCAATAGGAAAGGACGTAGGTACCGTCCAGGCGTTTCAGCTTGAATACCGTCTCTCCCTCCGGCTCGGCCGTGATCTCGGCATAGGCATCACCGCCGTCGCTTCGAAGGTAGCTCAGGTAACCTGCAATGCCGCGGCTCAGGCGCTGGCGGCAAATAGTCTTGAGAGCGTCGATGTCCTCTCGAGAAAGGCCGTTTGGATCCAGGACTGTCAGGACCGTTACTGCGGTCATGTCACCTCCATCGTGAACTGTTTTGAGCATTAAAGCTTCCTGAAGGCACCATTATAGGTTGCAAATTCGAACTTAGGAAGGTGTTAAAGCTGTGTCCTCGTGTGTCCTCTGGATTGCCGCGGCGGCACGGCAGCCTAGCCTGAGAGGATCTGCTTGATGACTTTGCTGAACACCATGACGCTAACTCTGCAACAGGCAATAATATTAGTAAATTGGTAATTCCCCTAGGGGTGGTAACCTTTGGTTAAGGGTTGGTCCGCGCCCGGTTTTGTCGTTTTGCCGACATCCAGTGACCTAAAAGAGACTCCACCTTTTGCCTGCTCTACAACCGGCTGGTCGGCGTCGAGCGGCTCAAGCTCGGGTAGGCGCGCATGATCTCCCTACCGCCCCATGCCCCGGTCTTCTGGAACGCATCTGGCACTACGTCTTCATACCGATCTGCGTGCTGGCCTTCGGATTCCTGATCGCGCCCCTGCTGGTCATCCTGCCGCTGTCCTTCAACGCCGAGCCTTACTTCACCTTCACCGAGGGTGCGCTCTGCTCGACCTTACTGGCCGCGGTGCTCGGCACGCTGGCGGTGCTGGGCCTGAGCCGGGCGGAGATGCCCTTCCGCAACCTGATCATGGGGCTGCTGATCTCGCCCATGATCGTGCCGCTGATCATCACCGCCGCGGGTATCTTCTTCTTCTATGCAAGCCTCAACGAATTCGCGCAGCTTACTGGTTCCTTTATCGGAATCGTCCTGGCACACACCGTTCTCGGCACGCCCTTCGTAGTCATCACCGTGACCGCGACCCTGATCGGCTTCGACCGGTCGCTGGTGCGCGCCGGCCTGATGTGCGGCGCGACGCCGACCCGGGCGTTCTTCAAGGTCGTGCTGCCGCTGATCCTGCCGGGGGTGATCTCGGGCGCCCTCTTCGCCTTCGCCACCTCCTTCGACGAGATCGTCGTGGTCCTCTTCGTCGGGAGCGTCGAGTACCAGACCATCCCGCGGCAGATGCGGGCCGGCATTCGCGAAGAGATCAGCCCGATCATCCTCGCGGTGGCGACCCTGCTGATCGGCCTGTCCACCTTGCTCATGATCGCGGTCGAGATGCTGCGCCGTTATAACGAGCGTCAGCGCGGCGTCAGCCCGGGCTGAGCGGTCCCTCGTTTGCGGTACGATAAGCCCGAAACAAGATGAGCCTGAACATCTTCCCAAGGCTCTATGCCGCCCCATATTCCGGTGGGTGAGCAGCTCGGCGCGGCCCTTCGGACCCGTGTCTTATACATCCCGTTCATGTATGGGATGTATCAGCGATCGAACAGGGAGTTTTCTCGGCACATGAAGGTCGACCCGAATACGCGCCGCCTGGCTGCGTTGCTGGTCCTGGTACTTTGTCCAGCGGCGCCGGCGCTGGCCGTGGACAGCCTGACCGTCGTGTCCTGGGGCGGGGACTACACCCGTAGCCAGGTCGAGGCCCACCACAAGCCCTTCACCGCCAGGACCGGGATCAGGATCCGCTCCGAGAACCACGAGGGCGGCCTGGCCGGGATCAGGGCGCAGGTCAGGTCGGGCGAGGTCACCTGGGACGTGGTCGATCTGGTGCTTTCCGACATCGTGCGCGGCTGCGAGGAGGGTCTGCTGGAACCTCTGGACCTCGACCTGCTGCCGCCGGCGCCGAACGGCAGGGCGGCGCGCGACGACTTCGTGGCGGGCACGCTGCACAATTGCGGCGTCGGAAGCGTCATCTGGTCGACGATCTTCGCCTACGACGATACCAGGTTCCCGGGGGCCAAGCCGGCCCGGATCACCGACTTCTTCGATACCGTGCGCTTCCCCGGCAAGCGTGGCCTGCGCCGGACGCCCCGGGGCAATCTGGAGTTCGCCCTGATGGCCGATGGCGTGCCGCCAGGCAAGGTCTACGAGGTCCTGGCCACGGAGGAAGGCATCGACCGCGCCTTCGCCAAGCTCGACACGATCGAGGACGACATCGTCTGGTGGATCGCCGGCGCCCAGCCGCCGCAGCTTCTGGCCGACGGCGAGGTGGTCATGACGACGGCCTACAACGGCCGCATCTTCAATGCCCAGGTGCAGAACCGCGAGCCCTTCGTGATCGTCTGGGACGGGCAGATCTGGGACATCGACCTCTGGGCCATACCCAAGGGCGCCCGGAACCGGGACGCCGCCATGGCCTTCATCAGTTTCGCCACGGATACCCAGCGTCTCGCCGATCAGGCGGCCTGGATCTCCTACGGGCCGGTGCGGCAGTCCTCGATCCCCCTGATCGGCAGCCACGCCGAGGCCGGCATTCCGATGCGGGCGCTGATACCCACGGCGCCGGAGAACTTCCGGACCGCCGTCCAGAGCGATTTCGAGTTCTGGGCGGACTACCAGGAAGAACTGAAGAAGCGCTTCGACGCCTGGGTGTCCGAATGAGGCCCGCCGGCCGTCAGCGCTGCTGCCGGCGCCAGCGCTCGACCACGGCGTCGATGAAGCCGCTGTCGCCCTGGTCGATCTTCCAGGTGTCCGAGAACGGCGCGGTGCCGCTGAGCGGGCGATACTCGCGCGGCAGCTCGTCGAAGCAGATGCGTACGGGCACCGGGACGCCTTCGCCGACCGCGATCGCCTCCGCGGTGCGCAGCAGCGGCAGGAAGTACATCAGGCCCTCGGCCGATTCCGACAGCGTGCTGCGCACGAAGTCCTGGTCCTTGCTGTTGCTCATCCTCAGCGCGAAGATCGTGTTGCACTGGGACAGAATGTCGGTGTCGAGCTCCGACGGTCGCTGGGTGATGACGCAGAGCGAGACGCCGTACTTCCGCCCTTCCTTGGCGATCCGGGACAGGGCGCGCTTGGTCGGCTCGAAGCCGAGGCTGGGGTCCTGCGGTGCGTAGCGATGCGCTTCCTCGCAGACGAAGAGGATCGGCAGGGCCCGGTCGCTCCAGATCGCGAAGTCGAAGGTCATGCGGCAGAGCACCGAGACCACGACGTTCAGGATCTCCGATGGCACGCCGGACAGGTCGATGATGGTGATCGGCCGGCCCTGCACCGGGATCCGGAAGATCCGCGAGATGATCTGCGACATGTTGTCGCGCAGGGCGACCGAGCCGAACATGAACGAGAAGCGGGAATCGGCCTGCAGCGCCTTCAGCCGGGCCTTGAGCCGCATGTAGGGGCCGAGGTCCTCGGGCTTCTCGAGCTTGCCGATGATCTCGTCGATCAGCTGGATCAGGTAGTTGAAGCGGTAGGGCACCGGCGTGTCGGCGGTCACGTAGCGGTGGTCCTCGGCGTTGCCGAGGAACTGCCGCTTGGCGATCGGGATCAGCTCGTTGAGGATCGAAGCCTCGATGGCGTCCGGGCTGGTCTTGCGGCCCAGGACCACCTCGACGAACTCCTCGAAGTTGAAGAGCCAGAAAGGCAGTTCCAGGGTGCCCGGATCGATCAGCTCGGCCGTTTCGCCGAAGGTGCGATGGTATTCGTTGTGCGGGTCCAGCAGCACGACGTGGCCGTTCTGGTGCTCTTGCAGGATCTGGCGCAGGATCAGCGCAACGGCGCAGGACTTCCCGGAGCCGGTCGTGCCGAGCATGGCGAAGTGCTTGCCCAGTAGGTCGTCGACCGCGACGCAGGCCGGCAGGCGACGGTCCTGGTGGATGCTGCCGACCCGAACCTTGCTCGCGTCCGGGCTGGCGAAGATGATCTCGAGGTCTTCCCGGCTGGCGTGAAAGACCCCGTCGCCGAGCGAGGGAAAGGAGGTGACGCCGCGCTGGAAGCCCAGGCGCCGGCCGCGCTCGTTGATCCACGTCTCGCCCAGGAGCTCGAGTTCGACGACCTTCACCTCGGGCTGCCTGCCGTTCTGGGACGGCACTGGGATCGAAAGCCCGGCGACCAGACCGAAGACCACGCTGCGCTCCGTGCGCATGGTGACCAGCTTGCCGATCTCGAGGCCGCGGGGCTGACCCGCACCTTCGGTGGCGTCGCCTTCCAGCAAGGCCACCGCCTGGGCACCCGAGACCGAGACCACCCGGCCGATCCTGGCGCCCGGCGCCGCAGCCCGCCGCGGCTGGCCGGCAGCGACTTGACTCGGCGCCGGGCCCGGCGCCGGTCGCGCGTTGACGCTCTGGCCAGCGCGGGCGGGCGCGCCGGTCGCCGGCTCGGCCCGCCCGAGCGCGGCGGCCATCTCGTTAGCCGCGGCCTGAAGCCGGGCGTAGCGCGCGCGGGGCTCGTTGCGCGGGGCGGCAGCCGGCGCGCAAGGTTGCGCGCTTGCCGGTGGCGTCTCCGGACCGACCGCCTTCGTACCCTGGATCTCCGTACGCCGGGCGCCCGTATTCTGGGCCTCCGTATTCTGGGCCATCGCCTCGGACACGGCCGAAGACGCGGGGCTGGCCGGTCGCGGTACCGGGCTTTCCGCATAGGGCGCGGCGGGGACCGAGGCGCGCGCGGCCGCGCCGGAGGCCGGTCGCGCCGGGACGGCGTCTTCCCCCGGGATGGGCGCCGGAAGGGACGCCGGACTCCGGCGCCGCTGCGCGCTTGGATCGGCTGCGTCTTCGGCTGGGGGAAGGGCGGATGATTGGGGGGCTGGCCGTCGGTCCATCGCTCTTCTTTCGCCTTCCTTGTTGCTGGCCGAGGTCGCTCCTGACGGGGCTCAGGCGGCGAGGGCCAAGACCCTTTCTCTCGGCAGGCGGACCGTGACCTTCGTGCCTCGCCCGAGCTGGCTGTCGATCGACAGCTTTCCGCCATGGAGTTCGATCAGGCCCTTCGTCAGGGGCAACCCGAGGCCGGTGCCCTCGACGGCCAGTCCGGATTGGCGCCTGACCTGCTCGAAAGGCGCCAGTGCCCGCGGGATGTCCTGCACCGCGATCCCGATCCCGGTGTCGGTGATCTGAAAGACCAGGGCGCCGTCCGCTTCGAGAAACGTCTTGAGACAGACCTTGCCGCCCTGCGGCGTGAACTTCACCGCGTTGGACAACAGGTTCGTGAGGATCTGTTTGAGCTTGCGTTCATCTGCGCGTAGAGGTGGCAGATCCTTGCCGAGGGCGTGGGACAGCTCCAGGCCGCGCTCCAGGGCGCTTTCCCTGACGAAGGTCAGGCTGGCGTCGACCACGGCGGCGACGTCGACCTTCCGGTCTTCCAGTTCGAGCTTGCCGGACTCGACCTTCGCCAGGTCCAGGACGTCGTTGATCAGCTCCAGCAGGTGGTGCCCGGAGGCGCTGATGTCCTTGGCGTACTCGCGATACTTTGCCGGGCCGTCGTCGCCCAGCAGCACCATCATCTCGGAGAAGCCGATGATGGCATTGAGCGGTGTCCGGAGCTCGTGGCTCATGTTGGCCAGGAAGGCGGTCTTGGCGCGATCGGCGGCCTGCGCCTTGCGCACGGCGTCGCGGGCCCGCTCGGCCGCCAGCTCGGCCTCCTTTTGGGCCGCGAGCAAAGCGGCCTCGGACCTCTGGCGCTCGACGAGCAGACCGAGCGCCGCGCCGTAGCGTTGCAAGAGAGAGTTGCGTGCTGCTGTCCTGGACCGGTGCTGGAGCATCTCTATACCTTGAATTTGCCAAAGACAATATCGCGGCCTGCGCCAAAAAAACTGTTAAAAGCGAATGTAGTTCTTTTGGAGTATAGAAAGGAAAAAGCCATGCTCTGAGTTTGAGCAGTATTTCATTTCTGCGCCCGGCTTCGGCACACGAAAAAGAAGCCCCGCACGTCGTGGCTGCGGGGCTTCTCGCTACGGCATAGAAGAATGGGAGGGGAAGTGCTGTAAGCTCCCGGGACCGAAGCTAGGTACATTTTCTTGAGAAGCGGTTAAGCTTAACGCCGGTGCGCGACATCTTTGAATCCAGTGTGCTTCAGCTTTCGAAATCCGGCAGATGAGTGCGCCGAACTTCGAAATCATCATACTATCATCATACTAAGAGCGATCCTGCCGGTCCTTCTGTCGCGCCTTTCGGTCCTCGCGGGCGCGGGCGCGCTTCTTTTCCTGGGCTTCCTTCCGGCTCTGCCCGGCGATCACCACCGTGGCCTCGCCTTTGATTCTCCGCCCCTCGAAGCCCGCGGCGAGCTCCGCGAGGCCGCCGCGCTCGACCCGCTCGTGCAGCTTGGTCAGCTCGAGGCAGACCGCCGCGGGCCGGTCCCCCAGCACGGCGGCGGCATCTGCCAGCAGCGCGGCCAGGCGATGCGGCGATTCGAAGAAGATCAGGGTCTCCGCCCTTTCGGCCTCGGCCGAGAGGAGGCTGCGCCGCTGCGCCGACTTGCGGGGCGGGAAGCCCTTGAAGGCGAAGCCGGCGGTCGGCAGGCCGGAGCAGAGGAGCGCGGTGATCACGGCGCTCGGGCCCGGGATCACCTGCACCGGCAGTCCGGCCTCGACCGCCGCGGTGATCACCCGGTAGCCGGGGTCGTTGATGCCGGGGGCGCCGGCATCGCTGATCAGCGCGACGGAGCGGCCGTCGCGAAGCAGCCCGAGGATCCGCTGGGCGGCAGCCGCCTCGTTGTGCTCGTGGCAGGACAGGACGACGGGCGGCCGGGCCAGGCCGTGGTGATCCAGGATCCGCCGGCTGTGCCGGGTGTCCTCGCAGGCCAGGGCCTCGACGCGCCCCAGGACCTCCAGCGCCCGCTGCGAAATGTCCGCCAGGTTGCCGATCGGCGTGCAGACGACGTAGAGCGTGGCTCGATCGCTGGCGGTCATCCGCAGTGATCTATTTCACAGTCGCTGGGGTGGAATTCCTTCATCCTCTCTCTCAACCCGACCTGTCTTGTACTGCAATCTGGCAGAATCGGACGCTCTCCGCTATCTTCGGCGAGGATAACATCCGTCGAGACTACGAGGTATACAAGCTGTGATCAGCGTACGTCCGGGCTTGCCGAATTTTCGACACAAAGCGACGGTTGGATGGCCACCCATCTGAAATCCTGCAAAGAATCTCTGCTCGCACCGAGGGTGGCACCAGGAACGGGTAGGCGCTGTTCAGCGATGGCGTTAAAGGCGGAAATATGAATAATTTCTTCGCAGAACCTACGGCAATCGGGCTGAAGACCCCCAGGAGCTAGGTAAGCTGACCAGATTTGCAGGGCTTTTCTTCCGGCGGGCAGTAAAATGAAGGCCAAGGCGTTCATGTTGGGAGCCTTGATGCTGGCGCTCCCAGGCTGTGAACTGCTTGGAGTCGATGCCGAGTCGGCCGATGCGGACGCGAGTCTCGCCGCGCCCGATATCGCCGATGCCGGGTCCGAGCCCGCGGACAGCGCTGCCCAGCCGAACCTGGAAGAGGATCTCCTGGTCGTTCTGCCACCGCCACCGGGTCCGCCCCCGCGCAAACCCCTGGTCGGAATCTCCTTGCTTCCGAGCAAGGCAGACCACGAGGGGCTGGAAGCTCTGCGGACCTACGAGGCGGTGAAGTTGACAGAAGATAACCTGATTGGCATAGAGCCGGTAGACGCCATGGGCCTTTTGGGAGTGCCCGAAGACATCCGCGACGATCCGCCGGCTCAGGTCTGGGCTTACCAGCGGGACGGCTGCCGGCTGGAGATTTACTTTTACCTCGATCTAGAAAGTGACAACCTGCGTTCTTTAACCTATGAACTCGAAGCGGGTGAGCCATCTGAGGCGGCAAGGCAAGCCTGTCTGACGCGTTTGCTGACTCCGGAGGGTGATCATGGCTAGTGTGGCCTTGGCGACGGACCCGGCCCTGGTAGTGGTCGTTGACGATGATGCGCTGTTCCGAGAATCGCTGGGGCGAAATCTTTCGGACGCCGGCTTCTCGGTGATCGATTTCGGCGATGGCGTTTCCGCGGTCGAGTACTTCGACAACGGTGGCGCTGCCGACCTGGTCCTGCTCGATTGGAAGATGCCCGAGCTCAACGGCATCGAGGTTCTGCGCATGCTGCGCGAACGCCACAACGACGTCCCGGTCATCTTCCTGACCGTCTTGAGCGACCAGATCTACGAGGAGTCCGCTCTGCTGCACGGTGCCGTCGACTTCGTCGAGAAGTCGCGCAGCTTCTCCATCCTGCTGAAGCGGATCGAGCTGATCACCCTGGGCACCCGCCGGGGGGCGGGGGGCGGCGGCGACCTTGCCGACCAGCACGGCAGCGTGCGTCTCAGCAAGCTCGAGCTCCTGCCGGACACAAGCCGTGCCTATTGGGAAGGCCGTCAGGTCGACTTGACCCTGAACGAGTTCAAGATCGTCGAGTATATGGCCACCAACGCTGGCCGGGACGTCCGCTATCGAGAGCTCTATGACCTCATTCACGGCAAGGGCTTCGTCGCGGGCGCCGGCAAAGAGGGATACCGTGCCAACGTACGCACCTTCATCAAGCGCATTCGCCAGAAGTTCCGCGACCTTGATCCGGCCTTCGAAGAGATAGAAAACTATCCGGGCTATGGCTACCGCTGGCGGGATGATAAGTCTAAGACGACGTGACACTGCGGAGAGGGCCAGATTCCTTTGGGGATCCTTTGCGACCAAGTTGGCCCTCCTCGTCACGATCTTCTTTTCTGTTCCGATTATTCTCTATGCCCAGTTCCGAGAAGGCGACAAGCAACGGACCGAAATCCTCCTTGACAGCCTCGAGACACAGGGGCGCCTCATCGCCCGCAGCCTCGAGCCGATGCTGCAGTCCTTCGACGGCAGCTCGGTTCGGGTGCTCAGCGAGGTGCTGGTAAGGCTCGGCGCGGGGGAAATCCTCAAGATCAAAGTGCTGTTGCGGCCAGCCGGCCAGCCGGAGCCGGCCGGATTCTATTACGTCGCGTCGCAGCCCGTGGTTCCCAACGAGTACCTGGACCGGGAGCGGATCGAGCTGGTGGAGACCGGCATCCTGAGGGCGCTTCAGCATTCCTGCGAGGGCAACCAGACCCTCGCCAGGCAGTACGTCAACCCCGCCGGTCAGGTGGAGATCCTGACCTCGATCATTCCGGTCAACACCGAAGCCGGCTGCTGGGCGGTCATCACCTCCCACGCCAGCGACGAATGGCTCGGGGCGAGCCTCGATCTGCCCTATTGGCAGACCCCGCAGGTCCGGGTCGCGGCGGCGATCTACATCCTGATGGCCCTGATCGTGCTGTCGCTCTTCCTCGGTATCTGGCGCAGCCTGGTGCGCTTCGGCCGCCTGGCCCGGGACATCCGGACCGGCGGACCGGGCGACCGTTCCTTCGCGGCGCTCAACAGCCTGCCCGAACTCTCGGCCGTCGCCCAGGAATTCGACAGCATGGTCGAGTCTCTCGACGCCTCGGCCTTGTCGATCCGGCGCGCGGCCGAGGAGAACGCCCACGCCTTCAAGACTCCGATCGCGATCATCTCGCAGTCGCTGGAGCCGCTGCGCCGCTCGATCAACGGCGACGACAAGCGGACCGTGCGCGCGATCGAGCTGATCGAGCGGGCGATCGGTCGGCTCGACGCCCTGGTCTCGGCGGCGCGCCAGATGGACGAGATCAACGCCGAGCTGATCGACCCGCCGCGGGAGCGCACCGAGCTCTCGACCCTGGTCGAGGCGATGCTGGACGCCTACGCCGAGTCCTTCGATGCCAAGCACCTGCGCGTGGTCCGTCTGATCGAGCCGGGCATCGACGTCATGGTCGGCTCGGACCTGCTCGAGACGGTGATGGAGAACCTGCTGGACAACGCCATCGACTTCTCCCCGATGGCCGGCGAGCTGACCATCGGCCTGGCGCGGCAGCGCAAGATGGTGACCCTGATCGTGGCCGACCGCGGGCCGGGCGTCGATCCCAACGATCTCGACCGCATCTTCGAACGCTACTTCTCCTTCCGGACGGCCAAGGACACCGGCGAGCACATCGGCGAGGGCGAGAACTTCGGCATCGGCCTTTGGCTGGTGCGGCGGAACATCGAGGCGGTCGGCGGCAACGTACGGGCCGAGAACCGCCCCGAGGGCGGGCTCGCCATCTCCATCGCCCTGCCGCTGCCGAGCTGATCGACCCCGGCCTCGCGCCGCTTTCCTTGGTATTAGGCGCTTTCCAGAGCCTTGATCTGGGCCAGCGCCGGCACGGGCTCGACCCGGCGGCAGTGGCCGTCCAGGATCGCGCCCTTGCGGACGACGAGCTTTTCGTAAAGCACCTCGCCGGAAACGCTGGCACCCCTGGCCAGGATCACCTTGGCCGCCCGGATCCGGCCGCGCACCGCGCCCTCGACGGTGACCGCGTCGGCGATGATCAGACCGCGGATCGAAGCCTCGCGGCAGACCCGCAGGGTGCGGGCCCGGATCTCGCCCTCGTAATGCGCGTGGAAGTGGATGTCGCCGGTGCTTTCGAGATTGCCGGTGACCTCGGCCCTGGGGCCGATGACCGAGGGCCTCTGGGCCTTCAAGGTCCGCGTGAGGGCGCGGGCGCCGGGCGTGGTGGTGACGTCTCGCCAGAGGCTCTTGCCGCTCTCGATCGGCAAGGGCAGGCGGCCGACGCTCCTGGCGCCGGCTGCGAGGGCGCCGTGCAGCACGCGGACCGGCAAGAAGGCCTGGCGCTCCGGCTCTGCGGCCACCGGCAGGTTCGGCAAAGAGGCACGGAAGGAATGCGTCGCCTGCCTGGGCACCCGGTCGAGCCGCGAGAGCAGGTAGTCCCAGAGGCGCGCGACCTCCGAGGAGGCCGGCGAGCTCCGGTTCAGCTCGACGATGGTCTGGCCCATGCGGATGCTGGTGCCGAGGTCGTCGTTGCACGGCATGATCACCGGCGAGACGGTGCCGTGCTGGGCCAGGTACATCGCCGCGTCGCCGATCGCGTCGGCATCCGCTTCGGCCGCGTTGATCACGAAGATGAAGGGCCTGCGCTGCTGCTCGGCGAGCGCGGCGCCGCCGCTGGCCTGCTCCAGGGCGCTGGTCTCGGCATGGGTGGGGAGGACCACCAGGTCGGCGGCACCGGCCATGCCGAACAGCGTGTCCTCGTCCTCGAAGGCGCAGTCGACGACCGAAAGCCGGACCCCGGCGCGGGTCTGCTTCTCCAGGACCGATCCCAAGTCGGCCAGATTGGTCTCTTCGTAGAGCGGGTGCCGGCCCTGCCGCAGGCCGGCCCAGTTCGACAGGATCGGGTCGTGCCGGAGCCCGGTCAGGGTAACAGGCCCATGGCCGGTCAACTGGGCCTGGACCGCGACGTGACAAGCCAGGGTCGAGGTGCCCACACCCCTGTGCTTTGAGAGAAACGCCAGGACCTGCATCACATCTCCCGCGCCCGCCGGGGCGTCTCGGCCGCCCGGGGCAAGGCGGACCGCCACGGACGGCGCCGTACGGGGCGGGGCCCCTGGCAGTCATATCCAACTGCCATGGTTGCAGGTGTAAGGCCGAAGGGTGAATGCGTGCTTAATCCTGGCGGCCGGGGGCGCGGGGGCCTTTGGAGCGCAGCGGACCAGGTCTGCGGGCGCCGCCGCACAGCAATGACACAGCTTTTCCCTGAATTCGGCGCCTAAGCTCCTCTAGCATTAGGTGTTTCATTCTGCGCTGGCGGCGCGCGGCCCCCATCCACCCGCTGTCCGACCAAAGTGAAGATTTAGGGCCAGTGAAACTGAGGCATTGCGGCCGGCTTGCATGCCGGCTTAAAGTAAATTCTCAAACACGACCAAGACCGAAGACGGGCTTTTCAAGATGGGACCAAAGCAAGGCGAGACCTCCGACCGGGCAGCGCGGCAGACCGACCGCGGGGCGGAGGCTTCGGCGCCTGCCGGAGGGCCACCGGAACTGCCGGCGCTGCCCCTGGAGCAGGCCGAACGGGCCGCGCGGGCCCACAACGATCGCCTGCTGATGGTCGGTGCCGGGATCTCGGTCAAGGGCCGGATCCAGAGCTGCGACCGCCTGATCGTCGAGGGCAAGGTCGAGGCCACGCTGCAGGCGGACGAGATCGACGTCGTGACCGGCGGGCTTTTCAACGGCGAGGTCGTGGTCAACACGGCGATCATCTCCGGGACCTTGACGGGCAACGTCGTGGTCCGGGGCCGTTTGGAGATCACCGAGACCGGACGCGTGACCGGCCGGGTCCGCTACAACCAGCTCATGATCCACGAGGGCGGGCGGATCTCCGGCGACATCCAGTTCCAGGCGATCGACGATATCCTGGTCGAAGAGGCCGAGCGCGTCCGCGCCTGAGGCCGAGGGCTCCGTTCCCGGCGCGGCTCAGCGCCCGCCGAGATAGCCGGCGACCACGTCCCGGTGGAAGGCCAGATAGCCCGAGGCCTGGGTCCGGGCCCGGTTCGAGAGGATCTTCTGGGCGGCGGGCAGGGCGAAGAAGGGCAGGGCCGGATAGGCGTGGTGGGCGCCGTGAAAGGGCATGTTCCAGGCCAGCCAACGCAGGACCGCGTTGCTCCGGGTCGTTCGTGAGTTGAGCATCATGTCGCCGTTCTCCGGACAGCCATGGTGCTCCGCCAGGAGGAAAGCCCGCAGAACCGGCTGGCCGAGCAGGACCGGCACAACCCAGACCAGCATGGCCAAGGCGCTGCTGGCCCAGAGCGAAAGCCCGGCGACGCCCGCGTAGACCGCCAGGAAGAGGCGCGCCTCCCGCACCACCTTGCCCCTGTCCTGCCGGCGGACGTAAGTCTCCTCCACCCGGCCGCTGGCGTGACGCAGCAGGGCCGCGATCTGGCCGCGCCAGTAGGCGAGGCCGCTCAGGTGCCGGAGGTAGGCGCCCAGGCTGCGCGGCTTGGGCTCGGTCAGCTCCGGATCCCTCGCCGGATCCTGGGTGTAGCGATGGTGCGCCAGGTGAAAGGCCCTGAAGTGGGCCGGCGGGAGCAGGATCGCGAGGCCGCAGATCCAGGCCACCGCATCGTTCAGCGCCCGGGTCCGGAAGGCCGTGCGGTGGATGGCCTCGTGCGCGGCGCAGAAGAGGAACACGATCGCGGTCCCCTGGAGCAGCAGCGCAGGGACCAGCCAAGGCCCGCCCTCGGCCAGCAACACGAGGGTCGTGGTTCCGGCCAGCAGGAGGAGGTGCTCGCCGAACCGCAAGAGGCCACGTACGTCCGAGCGGCGCGACAGCGCCTTGAGGCCGGCATGTTCCGATGCGGTCAGAGCGGCTCCGTCCATGCCGCCCAGTATAGCCGAAAACGGACCTAAAGCAGCGCCGCGTGATGCCGCAGGTGATCGTCGATGAAGCTCTGGACGAAGTAGTAGGAGTGGTCGTAGCCGGGCTGCAGGCGCAGCTCCAGCTCCTGGCCCGCCTCTTTGCAGGCGGCCTCCAGCAGCCAGGGGCGGAGCTGTTCTTCGAGGAAGTTGTCGGCCTCGCCCTGGTCGACCAGGATCTTGCCGGTCCTGCGGCCGCTCTTGATCAGCTCGACGCTGTCGTAATCGGCCCAGGCGGCGCGATCCTCGCCCAGGTAGCCGTTCAGCGCCTTCTCCCCCCAGGGCACCTGCATGGGCGCGACGATCGGCGAGAAAGCGGAGACCGAGCGATAGGTCTCCGGGTTCTTGAGCGCGATGGTGAGCGCCCCGTGGCCGCCCATGGAATGGCCGGTGATGCCCTGGCGGCCGAGGTCGGCCCGGGGGAAGCCGGCGGCGAGGGCGGCCGGCAGCTCCTCGGTGATGTAGCTGTACATGCGGTAGGCGGCGTTCCAGGGCGCCTCGGTCGCGTCGAGATAGAAGCCGGCGCCGCTGCCGAAGTCGTAGGCCTCGTCCTCGCCCGGCAGGTTCTGGCCGCGCGGCGAGGTGTCCGGGGCCACCACCATGAGGCCGAGCTCGCCGGCCAGGCGCTGTGCAGCGGCCTTGGTGATGAAGTTCTCCTCGGTGCAGGTCAGGCCCGAGAGGTAGGTCAGCACCGGCACCGCCTCGCCGGCCAGCGCCTTGGGCGGCTGGTAGACGGCGAAGCGCATGCTGCCGTTGCAGACCCGGGACTCGTGACGGTAGACCCCCTGGACGCCGCCGTGGCAACGGTTCTCGCTGACGGTCGTGATCTCGCTCATGTCGGCTTCCGGATCGGCCGCGGCCCCGGCGGTGCGGGGCCGGGCCTCGTTGCGCGGTGAGTATTAGTAGACGACGACGCTGCGGATCGACTCGCCCTCGTGCATCAGGTCGAAGGCGCTGTTGATGTCGTCCAGCGGCATGGTGTGGGTGATCAGGTCGTCGATATTGATCTTGCCTTCCATGTACCAGTCGACGATCTGCGGAACGTCGGTCCGGCCGCGCGCGCCGCCGAAGGCGGTGCCCTTCCAGACCCGGCCGGTGACCAGCTGGAAGGGGCGGGTGGCGATCTCCTGGCCGGCCCCGGCGACGCCGATAATGACCGACATGCCCCAGCCCTTGTGGCAGCACTCCAGCGCCTGGCGCATGGTGGTGACGTTGCCGATGCACTCGAAGCTGTAGTCCGCGCCGCCGCCGGTCAGTTCGACCAGGTGCGCCACCACGTCGCCGTCGATCTCCTTCGGGTTGACGAAGTGGGTCATGCCGAAGCTCTCGGCCAGGGCCTTCTTGCCCGGGTTGAGATCGACGCCGACGATCTTGTCGGCCCCGACCATGCGCGCGCCCTGGATCACGTTGAGGCCGATGCCGCCGAGGCCGAAGACCACGACGTTGGCGCCCGGCTCCACCTTGGCGGTGTTGATCACCGCGCCGACGCCTGTGGTCACGCCGCAGCCGATGTAGCAGACCTTGTCGAAGGGCGCGTCTTCGCGGATCCTGGCGAGCGCGATCTCGGGCAGCACCGTGTAGTTGGCGAAGGTCGAGGTGCCCATGTAGTGGTAGATCGGCTTGCCCTCGAGCGAGAAGCGGCTGGTGCCGTCGGGCATCAGGCCCTGGCCCTGGGTCGCGCGGATCGCCTGGCAGAGGTTGGTCTTGGGGTTGAGGCAGTACTCGCACTGCCGGCATTCGGGGGTGTAGAGCGGGATGACGTGGTCGCCCGTCTTCAGGCTGGTCACCCCGGGCCCGGTCTCGACCACGACGCCGGCGCCCTCGTGCCCGAGGATCGCCGGAAAGATGCCTTCGGGATCCGCGCCCGACCGGGTGAACTCGTCGGTATGGCAGATGCCCGTCGCCTTGACCTCGACCAGGACCTCGCCCTCTTTCGGCCCCTCGAGCTGCACCGTGGCGATCTCCAGGGGCTTGCCGGCTTCGAAAGCCACGGCTGCCTTGACGTCCATTGCCTCCCCCTCCGTACCTTCAGGGATTCTTGATCTGCGTTATCCTTTCAGTCTTGGCGGCGCAACGCAATCCTCGGCTCCGGCTCCGATGCCGTCTCGGGGCTCTCACCCCAACTGCTCGTAGGCGTGGGCCGCGCGCAGCACCGTGGCGTCCTCGCCGTGGCGCCCGACCAGCATCATGCCGACCGGCAGGCCGTCCGAGACGGCGCAGGGCAGGCTCATGGCCGGGTGCCCGGTGACGTCGAAGGGGCAGGTGTTGTGGATCATGTTGAGCGCGTGGCCGATGATCTCCGCGCGGCCCGCGCCGGCCGGCGGCAGCAGGGTGGCCTTCTGCGGGGTCGTCGGCATCACCAGCAGGTCGACCTCGTCCAGCGCCGCCGTGTAGGCGTTCCTCAGCACCCGGCCCAGGTTCTGCGCCTTGGCGTAGTAGCGCCCGTGATAGTCCCGCTGCATGTATTCGCCGAGCAGCATCACCAGCTTGCAGGTCTCGGAGAAGTCCTTGCCCCGGGCCTGCCGGCTCCGGCCGTAGAAGTCGAGCAACTGCGTCGTATAGTGCCCCGCCCAGTTGGTGCCCATGCTGTTGCCGTCGAACATCAGCCTGTGGGCGCCCTCGACGGCGATCGCGTTCCAGACGTGGATTCCGTCGCGGTGCATGGGGATCGATATCTCCTGGACCTCGGCACCGGCGTCTTGAAGCCGCAAGGCGCTCTCGCGCACCAGACGGTCGACGTCCGGCTCGGAGACCTCCGGCCAGCCGAAGCCTTCCTTCAGGATCCCGACCTTGAGGCCCTTGGCGTCACCGGTCAGCGCCTCGCTGTAGGCTTGGCCTTGCCAGCCGCCCCATTGCCGTGGGTCCAGTCCGTCGGGACCGGCGATGGCCTCGAGCAGCAGCGCGCAGTCCTCCGTCGAGCCCGCGATCGGTCCGGTATGGTCGAGCGTCAGCTCGATCGGAAAGACCCCGGTATAGGGCACCAGGCCGTAGGTCGGCTTGAGACCGTAGGTCCCGCTGAAGGAGCTCGGTATGCGGATCGAGCCGCCTTGATCGCCGCCGATCGCCATGTCGACCTCGCCCGCCGCGACCAGCGCCGCGCTGCCGGAGGAGGAACCGCCGGCCGAGCGCTTGGGGTCGTGCGGGTTCAGCACGTAGCCGCTGTCGGAGGTGTGGCTGGAGCCGGAGAAGCAGAACTGCTCGCAGACGGCCTTGCCCCGGATCTCGCCGCCGGCGTCGAGGATGCGGGTCACGAGGGTCGCGTCCTGATCGGGCACGAAGCCCTCCAGGATGCTGGCGCCGTTCATCATGGGCACGCCGGCGACGCAGACGTTGTCCTTGATGGCGATCCGCTTGCCGGCCAGCCTGCCGGTGTTCGCGCCCTTGATCGCGCAGCGCCAGTACCAGGCGTTCAACGGGTTCTCCTCGGCGGTCGGCCGATGGCCGGGCGCACGCGGGTACTTCACCTCCAGCCGCGGCTCGGCGTAGAGATCGAGTCGCCTGTAGGACGCGAGCAGCCCCTCCATCAGCGCCCCGTAGTCGTCGAGATCGGCATCGTTCAGGCCCAGGCGGAAGCGTCGGGCGGCGCGGCGCAAGTCGTTCAGCGTCGGCGGCACGACCGTGCTCGGCGGCACCCAATCGGGCGGTGGGGACTGCACGCGCGCCGAAGCGGCCCTGGCCTGATCAGAGGCCTCCCCGCGAGCGACCGGATCGGTCTGCTTGGTCATGATTCCCTCCCTTGACGGCGTACCTCTCTTCGGTCGCCTGGCGTGCATTTCGTTCGGGATTTTCCCGCTCCGCTCATCTTCGCCCAGATGCGTCTTTCGGTCCAGGCGGACACGGCACGCGGAGCCCCGTCGCGCCGGCAGGAAAGGGCCGGCAGAGCTTTCTTGACCTCGCCGAGGCCCTTGGTCAGCCTAACGACGGAGTTTGCCCGAAGGAGCGAAGCCATGAGCGACGCATTGACGCAGGCCAGGGTGGATCTTGCGGCGGCCCTTCAGTTGGCCGCCCACTTCGGCCTGCACGAAGGCATCTGCAACCACTTCAGCTACGCCGTGCCCGGGGAGCCTGGGCGCTTCCTGCTCAACCCCCACGGCGTCCACTGGTCGCTGCTGCGCGCCAGCGACCTCATGGTCGTGGACGACCAGGGACGGGTGCTGGAAGGCGAGGGGCAGCTCGAGAGCACCGCCTTCTGCATTCACTCGCGCATCCATGCCCGCCATCCCAAGGCGGCCTGCGTCCTGCACACGCACATGCCTCACGCAACCGCCCTGACGGTGCTCGAGGGCGGCCGACTGGAGCCGGTGCACCAGAACTCACTGCGCTTCTACAACGACATCGCCTACGACCGCGACTACAACGGCCTGGCCGAGACCCTGGAAGAGGGCGACCGCTTGGCCGAAGCCCTGGCGGACAAGCGCATCCTCTTCATGGCCAACCACGGAGTCATCGTCGTCGGACCAGACGTCGCCCAGGCCTTCGACGACCTCTACTACCTGGAACGCGCCTGCCAGGTTCAGGTCCTGGCCATGTCGACCGGGCGGCCGCTGAAGCGCATCGGCGACAACATGGCGGCCACCGCCTTCGGCCTCTGGAAGGGCGGCGACGGCAGCTATGCCCGCGGCCACTTCGAAGCGCTCAAGGCCGTCCTCGCCGAAAAGGGCTCGCGCTACGCCGAGTGACCCGCGCGACCGCGGGTCACTCGGCGGCGATGCCCGGGACGGCGCTTCGCAGACGGCCGAGTTCGTCCCCGAGGAAGCGGGCGATGGCCTTCATGCCGTAAGGCCCGCCAGCGGCCGCCTCGGCCTCCGGATTGTAGTTGGTGTTGGTGTTCACGTCGTAGGTGAAGATTGTGCCGGAGGCATCTCGGACGAATTCGATTCCAGAGATCTCGATCCCGTTGTCGGCGAGGAAGCGGGCATAGCGCTCCAGGATCGGATCGTCGAAGCCTTCGAGGATCCGGAACATCGGGCCTCGCCGCGTCTCGCCATCCCCAGGGCCTCCCTCGACGGCGCAGACGTCGGACGGGCAGAGCTCGAAGCCGTCTCGCGTGTCGACCTCGACCGCGTAGAGGAAGCGGCCGCCGACGAACTCGCAGCGGGTGATGACCGGCTTGGTTGCGCGGATGTAGGATTGGACCAGCCAGATACCGTCGATCGGCGCTTCCTCGGGCGCCGCATCGAGCCGGGTTGCGAGCGCCTCGACGTTCTGGAAAAGGTGCACACCCAGGCCCTTGCCGCCCCGGTTGGGCTTGACGATGAAGGGCGCCTCGTCGAAGTCGCGCGCCGCCTGCAGCACCTCCGCGCGGCCCACCGCCGCGACGCTGCGCGGGGTCCGGATGCCGGCCCGATTCAGCGCGGCGTACTGTGCGATCTTGCTGACCTCGAGGTAGAGCGCCCGGCTGGAGTTGACGACCCGGCGGCCGTGGGTCTCCAGCCAGTTGAGGGTGGCGTGGGTGAGCTCCGGCGCGAAGCGGTGGCCGCGTGTATGGGAGGAGGCGCTCATTCGGTTGTAGAACACGCCCGCGGGCGGTGCCTGGTCGAAGGGAACGCGGCCCTGATCCAGGAACCATTCCTCGTAGGGCAGGTCGAGCTCGCCGAGCGCGGCGCGCAGCGGGCCGAGCCAGGCGCCGTTCTCGTGCAGGACATGGATCTTGGCCATCATAAAACCCATATACTAATGTAAAATATTTTGAATTACTTGTGCAAAAGAGAATATGGACCCTTTTACCATCTTTCAAGGGATTAACCGGCGTCTCATCCGGCCTATGTTAAGGAAGGCTAGGTCCGGTTCGGCGGCCTTCACCCGGGAGCGCGAGGCGTGCGACAGCGAGTCATGACCATTCTCGGCACCGCAGTGATCGGCTACGGCGCATTGCTCGCCCTTATGTTCCTGCTGCAGCGAAGCTTCCTCTACTACCCGATGGGCGAGATCCCGCCTCTGAGCGACGGCATGACCCTGGTGGAGACCCGGACCGCCGACGGTCTCGACCTGCGCCATTGGTACCGGCCGCCTGCGCGGGAGGCCGCGCCGGTGGTCGTGGTCTTCCAGGGCAATGCCGGGAACCTGTCGCATCGGGTGCCCAAGTTCGTCGGCCTGGCCGGCCAGGGCCTCGGGGTCTTCTTCGTGGGCTACAGGGGCTATGGCGGCAATCCCGGCAAGCCGCACCAGGACGGGCTGCTCGCCGACGGCCGCTCGGTGCTGGATTGGCTGGCCGGGCAGGGGATCGGTCCGGAGCGGGTGGTGCTTTACGGCGAGTCCCTCGGCTCCGGCGTGGCCGTGCATCTCGCGGCGGAGCGGCCGGTCGGCGGGGTCGTGCTGGAGGCGCCCTACAGCTCCGTCGCCGAGGTCGCCCAGCACCACTACTGGTACCTGCCGGCCAAGTGGTTGATCCTCGACAAGTGGAATTCGCTCGCGCGAGTCGAGGAGGTCTCCGTGCCGATCCTCGTCCTCCACGGCGAGCGGGACAAGGTGATCCCGGCCCGCTTCGGCAAGCGCCTCTTCGCCGCCGCCAAGGAGCCCAAGGAGCTGCTGCTGCACCCGGAGGCGGGCCACAACGACCTCCTGACTTTCCCGCGGGTCGCCCGGCGGATCGAGACCTTCCTCGGTAGTCTGGCCGCCGCTGGCCGACGGCTGGACTAGAGCAGCCCGCGTTCAATCGAACGCGGATAAGCTGCTCTAACCCTATGAAATAGATCAAATTATCTGCGCTTAATTGATTCCAATTAAGCGCAGTTTGATCTAGGATGGGATGGCATCCGGGCAGCCAACCCACCCTCCGACAAGCCCAGGGTGAGGGCGAAGGCTGGTCCGGCTCGCGTCTCTCAACCGGCGTACTTGAAGGCGGCCAGGGCGTCGGGGGTGTCGATGTCCTGCAGGATCGCGTCGTCGGCCATGGGCACCTCGGCGACGGCCTCGGGGTACTCGCCGATCAGGTGGCGGGCGCCGACGTCGCCCGAGATCGCCTGGATTTCGGCGAAGTAGCGCTGGGCGAAGAGCAGGGGATTGCCGCGCTTGCCCTGCCAAGTCGGCACGCAGATCGCCCGCCCCTCCAAGGGGTTGAAGGCGGCGATCAGGCGGTCGATCGCGCCGGCGGTCAGGCCCGGCATGTCGCCGAGGCAGACCACGGCCCCGTCGCTCCCGGCCCCGTCGCTCCCGACCGGGACCGCACCCAGGCCGCGTTGCAGGCTGGTCGAGAGCCCCGCGGCGTAGTCCGGGTTATGGACCAGCTGCAGGTCGAGGCCGGCCAGGACGCCGGTCACGGCCTCCGGTTCGTGCCCGGTCACCACGATCACCGGCCCGGCCTTCGAGGCCAGGGCCGCCTCGGCGACCCGGCGCAGCATGGGCTTGCCCCCGATCTCCGCTAGCAGCTTGTTGACCGGTCCCATGCGCCGCGACTGGCCGGCGGCCAGGATAATCGCGGCGATCCGCGGTGCCCGCTGGACCTCGCTCCGGGTTTCCTCGACGGCTTCGGCACGGGGCAGGGGGCGACCCCCCGTCTCCTTGAGCAGGCCGCCGGCGCCCAGGGCCATGATTTCGGCCGGGCCGACCGCGAGGCCGGCCACCAGCCGCTGCAGCACCCAGTCCAGGCCGTTGAGCTTGGGCGAGCGCGCGCAGCCCGGCAGGCCGATTACCGGGATTTGGCCGTCGTGGGCCAGCAGCATGAGGTTGCCGGGGTCGACCGGCATACCGAAGTGGTCGATCTCGCCGCCGGCCAGGACGACCCCCGCGGGCACGACGTCGCGCCGGTCGACGATGGCCGAGGCGCCGGAGACCAGCAGCAGGTCGCAGCCCTCGGCCTTGAGGGCGCCCAGGGCCGCGGCGATTTCGGCGGCGTCGTGACGGCAGCGATGCTCCCGGCTCGGCGCGCAGTCCAGGCCGGCCAGCCGGGCGTCGACCGCCGCCTTGGTCTTTTCGAGCAGGCTCGCCTTGCCGCCGGGCAGGATGGTCTGCACCAAGCCGACCCTGCGGTCCCGAAAGGGGGCGACGCCGACCCGTGCCGCCGCCGCCAGCTCCAGGCAGCGCTGGAGCACCGGGCGCGGCACGGCGAAGGGGATGATCTTGACCGTGGCCACCATCTGCCGCGGCACGACGCCGTCGAAGGGGGCCAGCGTGGCGACGGTCACGGCCTCGTCGACCAGGTTGAGGGCGTCCAGGGCGGCGCGGTCGAAGGCCGCCAGGCCGCGGGCCTCGGCGATCAGGTTGCAGCGCCCGGTGAAGGCCGCCGAGGCCGAGAGGTTGTCCCCGGCGAGGGCCTCGGCGATGACCGTCGCGGCCTCGTCCTCGTGCACGTCCTCGGCCTCGAGGCGCGCCGCGATCACGCTTCCCAGGCCCGCCTCGCGCAGCGCCTCGACGTCCTCGGCGGAGAGGATGCGGCCCTTCTTGAAGCTCCGGCTGCCGGCCTTCAGGGCGTGCGCCAGGATGGCGCCCTCGGCCTGGTCCAGCGGCGTCTCGCCGAAGATCATGCCGTGGCCTCGCGGCGCCCGCCCGCTGGCCCGGCATCGTGCAGGACCTGGGTCATCTGGGCCAGCACGGCGATCGCGATCTCCGCCGGCGAGCGCCCGCCCAGGGGCAGGCCGATCGGGCCGTGGATGCGCGCCAGCGCGGCCTCCTCGCAGCCCTGCGTGCGCAGGCGCTCCAGGCGCTTGGCGTGGGTCCTGCGGCTGCCCAGCGCGCCCAGGTAGAAAGCCTCGCTGTTCAGGGCGGCGACCAGCGCGGGATCGTCCAGCTTGGGATCGTGGGTCAGGGTGACCACCGCGGTCCGGCTGTCGGGCGCCAGCTTCGCCAGGGCCTCGTCCGGCCAGTCGTCGACGAGGGTCAGGCCCGGAAAGCGCTCCGGACTGGCCCAGGCTTGGCGCGGGTCGATCAGGGTGACCTCGTAGCCGGCCAGCCCCGCCATGGGCGCCAGGAGCTGCGCGATGTGGACGGCGCCGACGACCGCCAGGCGCAGCGGCGGGTTGAAGACGGCCGCGAAGTGACCGTCCAGCGGCTCGGGCAGGCGGCCGCTGCGGTCGTGCCGGACCGCCGCCGCGACGGCGCTCAGGACCTCCTGGCTAATCTCCAGATCGCCCGCGAGGCGGCCGCCTTCGACCATGACGGCCTGGCGGCCGCTGTCGAGCTCGGTGAGGAGGGCCGTCGCCCGCTTCGCCGCGCGGGCCTCTTGCAGGGCATCGAAGACTTCGCGTTTCATGTCAAGGTCTCGACATAAACCTCTACACGACCACCACAAGCCAGGCCGACCGCCCAGGCGTCCTCGTCGCTGACGCCGTACTCCAGGAGCTTCGGCGGCGCGCCGGCCATGACCCTCAGGGACTCCTCGACCACGCTGCCCTCGATGCAGCCGCCGGAGACCGAACCGGTCATATTGCCCGCCTCGTCGACGGCGAGCTGGCTGCCCACGGGGCGGGGCGAAGAGCCCCAGGTCGAGACCACCGTCGCCAGGGCGACCTTGCGGCCTTCGTCCAGCCAGCGGCCGGCCTGGGCCAGGACGTCGTCCGCCGGCTCCTGTGTACCTAGGGGATGCTGTCCAGCCATTCGCTCACGCCCTCCTCGCGCCGGATGATCGGCCGGCTCAGCACCTCCGCGAGCTCGGCCAGGCTGTCGAGATTGTACACCGGGCGGAACTCGTCGACATGCGGCATGATCGCCCGGGCTCCCAAAGACCTTGGCTCGTAGCCCTCGTAGCGCAAGAGGGGATTGAGCCAGATCAGCCGCCGGCAGGATTTGTGCAGGCGCTCCATCTCGCCGGCCAGGTCCTCGGCGTTGTCCCGGTCCAGGCCGTCGGAGATGAACAGCAGGATGGCGCCCTGGCCGAGGACCCGGCGGGCCCAGGTCTTGTTGAAGTCGTGCAGGCAGGCGCCGATCCGGGTTCCGCCGGACCAGTCGAGGACGTGGTCTGAAACCAGCTGCAACGCCACGTCGACGTCCTTGTGGCGCAGGAAGCGGGTGATGTTGCTCAGCCGGGTGCCGAAGAGGAAGGTGTGGACCCGGTCGCGGTCGTTGGTCACCGCGTGCATGAAGTGCAGGGCCATGCGCGAATAGCGGTCCATGGAACCCGAGATGTCGCAGAGCACGACCAGCGGCGGGTGCCGTCGGCGTCGGCGGCGCCACCTCAGCGGAATCGTGTCGCTGCCGGAGCGCAGGGCGGCACGGAGGGTGCGGCGCAGGTCGGCGCGGCGGCCGCGGGGGTGGGGGACGAAGCGTCGGGTCGGAACCTGGCGGAGGGAGAAGCGCAGGCGGGAGATCGCCGTCTTCGCGGCCGAGAGCTCCTCGGCCGACATCTTCTCGAAGTCCATCTTCTGCAGAACCTCGCGGCTCGACCAGGTCATGGTCGCGTCGACCTCGATCTCCTCCTGCTCGCCGTCGCCGCTCGGCTCCCGGCCCGGGGCGATCGGCTTCAGGGCCTCGGCCACCCGGCGGCTCAGCTCCAGCTCCTCCTCGGGGCTGGCTGTGGCGCTGGGCCGGACGTCCGGCAGCAGCAGGCTCATCATCTTTTCCAGGATCTTGGGATTGCGCCAGAAGACGTGGAAGGCCTGGTCGAAGATCTCCCGCTGGTCCCGGCGGTTGACCAGGACCGCGTGCAGGGCCCAGTAGAAGTCCTCGCGCCGCCGGATGCCGGCGACCTCGACGGCACGGATCGCCTGCAGCACCTTGCCCGGCCCGACCGGCAGGCCGGCCGCGCGGAGGGTGCGCGCGAAGTGCAGGATGTTCTCGACCAGGCGACCGCTCTGCAAGGGCGCCCCGGCCAGTGCGGCGAGGGTAGGAGGACGATCGTCCGACATGGCCTTGGCGCTACACCTCTTCTAGCCAGTGCGCCCTCATACTTCGACAGGCTCAGCATGAGGCTTCGCAGACGCAGCATGAGGGCCGGAGTTCCGCTGCCTCGTCCTGAGCCTGTCGAAGGGCGAGGGCGCGGCTCGCACGATTTCTCCGTCAATCGCCGGCGGGCTGGAGCGCGCGCATCTCCTGCTTCATCTGGTCGAGGATCCGCTGCGCCTCGCTGCCCTGGATCTTGGCGATGTCGTCCTGGTACTTCAGCAGGACGCCCAGGGTGGAGTCCACGGTCTCCGGATCGAGCGAGACCTTGTCGAGCTGGGTCAGGGCCTCGACCCAGTCGATGGTCTCGGCCACGCCGGGCAGCTTGAAGAGATCGGTGCCGCGCAGCTCCTGGACGAAGAGGACGACCTCGCGGGACAGGCGCTCGGCCGCCCGGGGCGCCTTGACCCGCAGGATCTCCAACTCGCGCTCGGCGCTGGGATAGTCGACCCAGTAGTAGAAGCAGCGCCGCTTGAGGGCGTCGTGGATCTCCCGGGTCCGGTTGGAGGTGATGACCACGATCGGCGACGCGGGCGCGCGGATCGTGCCGAGCTCGGGGATGGTGATCTGGTAGTCCGAGAGGACCTCCAGGAGGAAGGCCTCGAAAGGCTCGTCGGTGCGGTCCAGCTCGTCGATCAGCAGCACCGGCGCGCCGCCGACCTGTGGCCGCAGCGCCTGGAGCAGGGGCCGCTCGATCAGGAACTTCTCCGAAAAGATGTCCTCGTCCAGGGTCTCGCGCTGGGCCTCGCCGGTGGCCTCGGCCAGCCGGATCTCCACCATCTGGCGCGGGTAGTTCCACTCGTAGACCGCCGAGGCCACGTCCAGGCCCTCGTAGCACTGCAGCCGGATCAGGCGGCGCTTCAGGGTCTCCGAGAGGACCTTGGCGATCTCGGTCTTGCCGACCCCGGCCTCGCCTTCCAGGAACAGCGGTCGTCTCAACGACAGCGCCAGGTGAAGGGCGGTGGCGAGGCTGCGGTCGGCGACGTAGTTGCCCTTCGCCAGCAGCGTCAGGGTCTCGTCGACCGAGCTCGGAATCGCGGGAACATCAACCATCGTCGGGCCGTTCTTGCTTTGCTGTCTTAATCTGGTAGCAGGGCCCCGACGACCCTGGCAATGCGCAAGATCAAGGCCCGCGAGGATCTATTTCTGCCGCCAGCCGGCCTCGGTCCGAATCCAGGCCCCGCTGGGCAGCTTCTGGATGATCCGCTCGGCGTAGACGCGGCCGACCTGATCGATGCCGACGTTCTGTTTCTTGGCCTGTGTCTCGTAGATCTGCCGGCGCTGCGCGTTGACCTTCTCGACCAGGTCGCGCGCGGCCGGGGAGGCGCCGCTCCGGGCCTCGGCAAAGCCGTCGAAGCGTTCGCCGATCTGACCCTGCGCCCGCAGGTCGTCGAGCGGGTCCGCCGCGGCCGGCTGCGGCGCGGCGGGCACGAGAAGGAGCGCCAGCGCCAACAGAAAGATCCTCAGGGAATGGATTGGCTTCATCGTCCTTGACCCCGCCTAGTGTGATGGTTTCAAAGTTCGGCACATTTCATATGCCGAGATTTGGAAGCTGAATCACACGAGATTCAACAAGTTAGTGTCCCTTTGATTCTGCAATTCGCTCTCGCGAATTTCAGAATCGGGACACTAGAAGATGTCCGGATTGGCGGCGATGTCCTGGTCCGCCTGTTCTTCGAGCTTCACCCGCACCTCGGCATCCAGCTTGATGTTGAGGTTGATCGTGATCGGCTCCTTCGGTGCCTCGACCCTGACCGTCGGCTGGCAGGCGGCCAGCACCAGGCCGGCCAGCAAAACCGTCATGGCCGCAGGTCCCGGCCCTCTCTCGGCTCGACCGTGAGTCACGGCGCGCTGTCCCCCTTTTCCCATGCTTGCCTCGGGCCGAAGCGCCGGTCGTCCCGGAACTCCGCGCCCTTCATTGCGATACGCAGACTAGGGCTGAAACCTCCACAACCTGCCCAGAACGCCCCGGGTCAGGCCGCTTCCTTGCCGCAGGACCTCGACCAGTTGTGGAAGGTTGCTCGTCAGACGGATGTTAAAGCGGAAGGGGTGGCCTTCCAAGACCGCAGGATTCTGGCCCAGGGTGGTGATGAAGAGCTCCAGCTCCTCGCCGTCGCTCGTGTCGGCGCTGAGCTTCAGCTCCTCGTAGCGAAAGTCCTCCAGGGCCTTGAGCATCAGCTCCACGGGCTCGCCACCGGCGGCCAGGGCCCGCAATGCCGCTTCCGAGCGGAAGCGGAGGATCCCGGCGCCGCGGTTCGACAAGCCGGCGCCGGCGAGGCGGAGCCGAGAATCCGAAATCTCTAAGGGAATCAAGCCGCTCAAGTGGCCTTCGCCGGCCAGGCCCTCGATCGCCGCGGTCTCGCTCAGCTTGCCCAGATCCAGGTCGGCGAACTGCAAGGGCAGCCGGTAACGTCCGGACTGCGGCTCGGCGCGTCCCTCTGTCATCGACAGCGGCCCGAAGATGGATTGGGCCTCGGCGCGCTCGATATCGATGACCAGAGTCTGCTCCGGCCCCTGCGCCGAGATCGCAAAGCGTGCGGAGAGATCCCTCAGCGTCTCGCCAAGATCCAGCCGCCTTGCGGTCAGGCGCTGACCCGGCGTGCTCCGCGGCGGGAAGAGCTCGGCGAAGGCCAGCTCTCCGGTCAGGCCTTCCAGCGTCAGCGCCGGACCTTTCAGTCCCACTTCGTTGAGGCTGAGCCTCCCCGAGCCGCGCAGGTCGCCGCCGCGCCAGGCGATCTCGGCGTTCCCTGTGACCCGCCCCCCGGTGACGGTGAGGTCCGGCGCGACCGGCGCCAGCTCCGGCAGGTGCCGCGGCCCGGGACCGAAGAGGTCCTCGGCCAGGAAGACCTCGGCGCTCCCGTTGCCTTCTTCGATGTCGTGGCGGCCTTCCAGCTCGAAGAGCCTGACGCCTGCGGCCGTGCGCCCGGCTGCGGTGAAGGTGAGCGGCCCGTCGGCGTGGTCCAGCCGGCCCTGCAGCCGGAATGGCGTGAAGGCCGGCTCAGCGCCGGTCTGGCGCAGTTCCGCAACGGTCAGGGTCACGTGCGCGACACCATCGGCCGGCCGCAGGGTCTCGGTCGCCAGGATGTCACGGGCCTCCAGCTCGAGCTGCGGCACCGCGAGCCGCCGCAAGGGGATGCGGGCCCGGAGATCGAGGCCCTGCGCTTCGGACCATCGACCGGCGATCCGCAGGGGCTGAAAGACCGCGCGCAGGTCGAGCGGCTTGTCCGGATCCTCGATGCGCAGGGTCACCTCGCCGGGATCGACCTCGGCTTCGTAGGACAGCTCGCCGCCGTGCCGCCGGGCCCTCAGCGCCGCCAGGCGCAGGCGATGCGCCTCGGGCAGGGCAAAGCCCAGGGACGAGCGCGCAGCCTCCCAGGATAGGGTTGCCGCGCCGTTCAGCTCGGCGGTCGCGCCCTCCGGTCCTGCGTCGACCGCGACGGGCCCTTCGAAGCGGGCCTTTCCGAAGCGGAAGGCGTCGATTTCAAGGTCGCGCAGGGCTGCCCGCAGCGCGCCTTGGGCCTTGAGGCTCCGCGCATCGCCCTGGAGCGAGCCGGTGAAGCCTGCCGTCTCCACGGAATGGCCGTTCACGGTCAGGTCCTGGAGCGCTGCTTGCAAGGCTTCGACCCGAAAGGAAACCGGAACCAGTGCGGGATCCAGGTCCACGCGGGCAGAGCCGGAGACGGCCAAGCGCTGGCGGCCGGCCGCCTCGATGCCGATCCCTCCGGCGAAGGAGAGGGCGCCGCCATCGGTCTCGCCGAGGCTCAGCCGCAGCACCGGCGGTGCCTCGGCATCCTTTCCGAAGGTGAGCTTCGTCGTGCCCTCCAAGAGACGGAGGAGATCCGCCGCCGTCGCCCGGTCGCCGGCAAGGACGTCGTCCAGGGCCGGGAGGCCAGTCAGGTCGATCTCGGACGGCAGGGCGATCTCCAGGGCCTTCGCTTCGCTGCGAAAGGAGAGGGGGGCTTGCAGGGAAACCGGCTGCTCCAGGGCGGGCCAGCGCAAGCCTGCGAGCTGCAGCCGAAGGTCGCCGGCCAGACCACGGTCCGCTGCGAGGTGCAGCCACGCGGTGGGGGTCTCGGGAAGCCGGTCCAAGGCAAGTGACGTCGTGGTTAGGCGCACCTCGCCCTGCAGCACGCCCGCCGCCGGAGCCGGCAATCCCAGTTCGGCCCAGAGCGGACTCTCCGGGCCCAGGCCGGCCGCAAGCTCCAGCGACAGCCCTCCGCCGCTTTCGAGGCGCAACCGGCCGCTTAGGCGGCCGAGCTTCGACCCGCCTTCGAAGCTGGCCTCCCCTTGGAGCTGCCCGCCGGGCGCGGTCTCGAGCGCCGCCGTGACGTCGAGCCCGATGCGGCCGGCGGGCAGGACGGCATAGAGCTCTCCCGCCGTGAGCCGGATTGGCGGCAGCTTCGGGATCTCGATGCGGCCGGCGTCCCCGGGCCGGGTCAGGTCGAGCTCGATCCGGGCGCCGTCGATCTCGACCCTGGAGATCTTGCCGGCGAGGAGCGCCAAGGGATCGTAGTGCAGGGTGACCGCCTCCGCCTGCAGCCCCGGCACAGCGATCTTGGCCAGGCGGATGCGCCAGGGCGTGACCTCGACCACCTCGAGGACGGCCTCCGGATGGCCCTGGCGGGACAGCAGCACCTCGGCGATCTGGGTGACGATTGCCCGCCGCGCGGTGTAGGCGCCCAGCGCCAGAAGGGCGAGGGCGGCAAGACAGATGACGGCGGTGCGGCGCCAGACCCGCATGATCCTCTAGCCCTGAGCCGCGAAAGGCGGCCCGTGTTGGCAGCGCCGAAAAGCCGAGACCCGGCGGTCCCTGCGCAGGACCACCGGGTCTTGCAAGCGAAGCAAGGACCTCCTGTCGTCAGCCCGCGGCAGCGGTCGCCCGACGGGCCATGACTCCCACCAGGTGGGCGCGGTACTCGGCGCTGGCATGGATGTCGCTGTTGAGGCCATCGGCCGGCACCGAGATGCTTTCGATGGCGGCGGCCGAGAAGTTCGAGGCCAGGGCCGATTCCATCTCGGCGACCCGGAAGACCGAGGGCCCGGCGCCGGTCACCGCGACGCGGACCCCGGCCGTGCCCTGGCTGACCATGACGCCGACGACGGCGTATCGCGAGGCCGGGTTGGCGAACTTGACGTAGGCCGCCTTGTCCGGCACCGGGAAGGCCACGGCGGTGACGATTTCGTCCTCGGCCAGCGCGGTCTCGAACATCCCGGTGAAGAAGTCGTCGGCGGCGATCTCGCGCTTGTTTGTCCGGACCGTCGCGCCCAGGCCGACCAGGCCGCCCGGGTAGTCGGCCGCCGGATCGGCGTTGGCGATCGAGCCGCCGATCGTGCCGCGGTTGCGCACCTGGACGTCGCCGATGCCTTCGGCCAGATCGGCGAGGGCCGGGATCTTGGCCCTGACGGTGGCGTCGCCTGCCACCTCGGCATGGGTGGTCATGGCCCCGATCACGATGCCGCCGCCGTCCTCGAAGATGCCCTTGAGGTCGGCGACCGCACTGAGGTCGATCAGGTCCGAGGGCTGGGCCAGGCGCTGCTTCAGCGTCGGGATCAGCGTCATGCCGCCGGCGACGAGCTTGCCTTCGCCGGCGCCGCTCAGCGCGCTGGCGGCCGCATCGAGGCTGGCGGGACGATGGTAGTTGAACTCATACATGGCACGTCCTCCCTTACTCGGCGCCCTGGGCCGCCTGGGCCGCCTGTGCTGCGATCCGCCAGACCTTCTCCGGGCTGGCCGGCATGGCGATGTCCTCGGTCCCCAGGGCGTCGGTCACCGCGTTCATGAAGGCCGCGGGCGCCGCGATCGCACCTGCCTCGCCGCAGCCCTTGACTCCCAAGGGATTGTGCGGGCAGGGCGTCTCGGTGGTCTCGACCTTGAAGGACGGCAGGTCGTCGGCCCGCGGCATGCAATAGTCCATGTAGGAGCCGGTCAGGAGCTGGCCCTCGGCGTCGTAGACGCAGTTCTCGAGCATGGCCTGGCCGACGCCTTGGGCGATGCCGCCATGGACCTGGCCTTCGACGATCATCGGGTTGATCACCTTGCCGAAGTCGTCGACCGCGGCCCAATCCACGATCTCGATCACGCCGGTCTCAGGGTCGATCTCCAGCTCGCAGATATGGGTCCCCGCCGGATAGGTGAAGTTCAGCGGATCGTAGAAGGAGGTCTCGTCGAGGCCCGGCTCCAGGTCCTCCGGGTAGTTGTGCGGGACGTAGGCGGTGAAGGCGATCTCGCCGATGGTCTTCTCCTTGTCGGTGCCGGCGACCCGGAAGGTGCCCCGGTCGAACTCGATGTCGTCGACCGAGGCCTCCATCAGGTGCGCGGCGATCTTCTTGCCCTTCTCGATGATCTTGTCGCAGGCCTTGCTGAGCGCCGAGCCGCCGACGGCCAGCGAGCGCGAGCCGTAGGTGCCCATGCCGAAGGGGATCGACCCGGTGTCGCCGTGGACGATCTCGACGTTCTCGATGGGCACGCCCAGGGTGTCGGAGACCAGTTGCGAGAAGGTGGTCTCGTGGCCCTGGCCGTGGCTGTGCGACCCGGTGAAGACCGAGACGGTGCCGGTCGGGTTGAAACGCACCTGCCCGGACTCGTAGAGGCCGACGCCCGCGCCCAGGGAGCCCACGACCGCCGAGGGCGCGATGCCGCAGGCCTCGATATAGGCGGAGAAGCCGATACCGCGCAGCTTGCCCTTGGCCTTGGAGGCCTCGCGGCGGGCCGGGAAGCCGCCGTAGTCGATCAGCTCCAGCGCCTTGTTCAGCGCCAGCTCGTACTGGCCGGAGTCGTAGGTCAGGGCCACCGGCGTGGCATAGGGGAAGGCGTCCGGCGGGATGAAGTTGCGCTTGCGCAGCTCCGCCGGATCGACCCCCAGCTCACGCGCGGCGGCCTCGACGATCCGCTCGATCACGTAGGTCGCCTCCGGCCGGCCGGCGCCGCGATAGGCATCGACCGGAGCGGTGTTGGTGAAGACCGCCTTGACGTTGCAGTAGATGACCGGGGTCGTGTACTGACCCGCCAGGAGGGTCGCGTAGAGATAGGTCGGAATGCTGGTCGCGAAGTTCGAGAGGTAGGCGCCGAGGTTGGCGGTGGTGTCGACCTTCATGGCGACGAACTTGCCCTCGGCATCCATGCCCAGCTCGACCTGGGTGACGTGGTCGCGGCCGTGGGCGTCGGCCAGGAAGGCTTCCGAGCGATCGCCCGTCCACTTCACCGGCCGGCCGGTCCTCTTCGCGGCCCAGGTGCAGACCGTCTCTTCGGCATAGCAATAGATCTTGGAGCCGAAGCCGCCTCCGACGTCGGGGGCGATGACCCGCAGCTTCGATTCCGGGATGCCGAGCACGAAGGCACAGAGGATCAGCCGCAGCAGATGCGGGTTCTGGCTGGTCGAATAGAGCGTGTAGCTGTCGGTGCCGGTGTCGTATTCGGCGATCGCCGCCCGCGGCTCGATGGCGTTGGGGATCAGGCGATTGTTGACAAGGTCCAGCTTGGTGACGTGGGCCGCCCGCGACATGGCCTCGTCGACCGCGGCCTGGTCGCCCAGTTCCCAGTCGTAGCAGAGGTTGCTCGGCGCCTCGTCGTGCAGCAGCGGTTCGTCCATGGCCTTGGTCGGATCGACGTTGACCGGCAGGACCTCGTAGTCGACCTCGACCAGTTCCGCGGCATCGGTCGCCGCGGCCGCGCTCTCGGCCAGGACCACGGCGACGTGGTCGCCGACGTAGCGCACCTTGTCGCGGACCAGGGGGAAGTGCGGCGGCGCCTTGTGCGCCTCGCCGTGCTTGTCGGTCACGGTCCAGCCGCAAGGCAGGGAGCCGACGCCGTCGGCCTCCATGTCCTTGCCGGTGAAGACGGCGATGACGCCGGGCGCGGCCGCCGCGGCATCGGTCTTGATCGAGGCGACCGTGGCATGGGCGTGCGGCGAGCGCACGAAGACGGCGTGGATCTGGCCGGGCCGGTTGAGATCGTCGGTGTAGCGGCCCTTGCCGGTGAGAAAGCGCTGGTCTTCCTTGCGGCGAACGCTGGCGCCGATTCCTGTGTCAGGCATGGCTCAGCTCCTCATCGCCTTCGCGCCGGCCCGGATGGCCTTGACGATGTTGTGATAGCCGGTGCAGCGGCAGATGTTGCCTTCCAGCCAGTCGCGGATCTCGGTCTCGCTGGCCTCGCCCTTGGTGTTCACCAGGTCGACCGCGCTCATGACCATGCCCGGGGTGCAGAATCCGCACTGCAGGCCGTGGTGCTCCTTGAAGGCCGCCTGCATGGGATGGAGCTCGCCGTTCCGGGCCAGTCCTTCGATGGTCGTCACATCGGCCCCGTCGGCCTGGACCGCGAGCATCGTGCAGGCCTTGACCGACTTGCCGTTGACATGGACGACGCAAGCGCCGCACTGGCTGGTGTCGCAGCCGACGTGCGTGCCGGTCAGGGCCAGATCCTGACGCAGAAAATCGGTGAGCAGGGTGCGTCCCTGGACGTCACGGGTCACTTGCTGCCCGTTGACCGTCATCGTTACGCTGGGCATTCGGATCTCCTCCCATTCGACTGATCCGCGGCCCTTTTCCGGGCCGTTCTCGCTACGGATACTTTCCCGCACCGCCGCCGCGATCACGGCTGCAACCGCGCCCGATGGCGTCGTTAATCATGTACCAAGGCACCGCCAGCGCGTCACTAAGAAAAACCCGGGACCGGCGCCGGGCCTGGGGAATCGGGCGGCCGGAACGGGCTGGGAAGAGAAGGGCCGCGCGGTCCGACGGTCAGACTGTGCCGCGTTGGCGTTTCGTCTTGCGTGTCCCGCTGCCGCGTTTCTTCCGGGCCGCGGTCCTGCCGGTCTCGACGGCCCGGTCCGGCGCGGTGCCGGCCGGATCGGGCTCGTTGCGCCGCCACTCGGCCCAATAGTCGATCTTACTCAGCAGCTCGGCGCGGTTGATCGGCTTGGGCAGATAGTCGTTCATGCCCGCCTGGAGGTACTTCTCGCGATCGCCCTTCATCGCGTGGGCGGTGACGGCGATGATCGGGATGTGTCCCATCTCGCCTTCCAGCTCGCGGATTCTGCGGGCGGCCTGCACGCCGTCCAGCTCGGGCATCTGGATATCCATCAGGATCAGGTCGTAGGGCCGGCTGCGCACCGCCTCGATCGCCTCCACCCCGTTGCCGGCGACGTCGACCCGCACGCCGGACTTCGCGAGCAGGGCGATCATGACCCGCTGGTTGACCGGGTTGTCCTCGGCAAGCAGAATCCGGATCTTCGCGCGGGGTTGCGCCTCCGCTTCAGCCTGGACCAAGACGCCTTCGCCCGCTCCGGCGGGTGCGTCGGCCAGCAGCGCCCGCAGGCACTTGACGAGGCTGTTGGGTCGCAGCGGCTTGGACAGCGCCACGTCGAAGCCCATTTCGCGGGCCGCCTTGCCGTTGTTGCGCAGCCCGGCGACCGAGGCGATGACCAGTTTGAGATCCGCGAGCGCGGGCACCGCCCGGATCATCTTGCACAGGGCGCCTCCGTCGGTACCGGGCATCAGATGATCGATGATGACGATGTCGAAGCGCGCGTCGCCTTCCGCGGCCGCCTTCAGGGCCTCGAGCGCCGAAAGGGCGTCGGGCAGAACCGTGGTCGCGCAGCCGAGCACGGTCAGTTGGTCTTCGAAGGCGCGGCGGTTGACCGGATTGTCGTCGACCACCAGCACTTTCAGCCCGGCACAGATACCTCGCAGGCTCCCGAGCCAGTCCGCGTCGGCCCGGCTGCCCTGTCGGCCCAGGGGCAGGGTGAACCAGAAACGGCTGCCTTCGCCCAGCTGGCTGACCACGCCCAGGTCGCCCCCCATGGCGCCGACCAGGCGCTTGCAGATGGCGAGCCCGAGGCCGGCGCCACCGTGCCGGCGGGAGGTGGAGCTGTCGACCTGGGCGAACTGTTCGAAGATCCGGTTTTGGGCCTGGGTCGCGATCCCGATCCCTGAATCGATGACCTCGAACTTCAGGACCACGCTGTTTTCGGCGGCGATGTCGTCCAGCAGCGTAATCTGCGTCGTAACACCGCCGGCCCCGGTGAACTTGATGGCATTGGCGACCAGGTTGAGCAGGATCTGCCGGAGCCGGGCCTCGTCGCCGCAAAGCCGGCCCGGCACCTCGGGGTCGAGGAAGACCGGCAGGGCCAGGCCCTTGCCGTGGGCCTCGGGGGTCAGGATCTGGACCACGCCGTCGAGCAGGGTCGGGAGGTCGAAGTCGACGGTCTCGAGTTGCAGCCGGCCGGCTTCGATCTTCGAGAAGTCCAGGATATCGTTGATGATCGCCAGCAGCGATTCGCCGGAATGGCGGATCACCTCGGCGTAGTGGTGCTCGTCCTCGCCGAGGTCGGAATCGAGCAGCATGCCGGCCATGCCGATAATCCCGTTCAGAGGGGTCCGGATTTCATGGCTCATGTTGGCCAGGAACTCGGACTTGGAGCGGTTGGCGGCCTCGGCGTCCTCCTTGGCGTTGCGCAACGCGGTTTCCGCCTGACGGCGCTCGGTGACCTCGCGGCGCAGCTCGCGGATCCGCTCCTCGACCCGGACCTCGAGGTCCTGCTGTACTTCCTCGAGCGCGGCTTCCGCGCGGCGGCGCTGCTGGATCTCTTGCTCCAGCAGGCTGCTCTTCGCCTGCAGGCCGGTCCTGGCCTCGTCCAGCTCGATGTGCTGCCGGTTCAGGATGCGGTCCGCCCGCCGGACGATCACGTAGAGCAGGGAGTAGAGGGCAAGGCTGATCAGGAACAGGCTGCCAAGGTAGCTGATCGTGTTGTTGGTCACCCGGGCCATGGCCAGGGTGACGTCGGAGTAGATCTCCACGACAGCTTCGACAGCGCCGTCCGGCCCGACGATCGGGATGTAACTCTCGACCAGGTCCCGGTTCTGCAACTCGCCCGAGAAAGCGCTGAGCCTGCTCCGGTAGCCGTGCCGGCTGGCCGGCTTGCCGTCCTCGGCGGCGCGTCGGAAGCCTGCGTTGTCCTTCCGCTCGCCGATCTGGTCGGCCTGCGAGGAATAGACGGTGAAGCCGTCGGTCCGGAAGACCCGGATCCTCAATACGGGAAGGCCGCGGGTCAGCGCCTTCACCCGCCGGTCCAACTCGGCGGTCTCCAGCCGGCCGCGGAGCCGGTCGCCGTCCTGTTCTTCGATTGTCGAGGCATGGCGGCCGAAGTCCGGCAGGAGCGTGTTGGCGAGGGCGCGGGCGAGGGCGGCGTTGTGGGATTCCGCGGCGACCACGACCTCCTCGATGGCGCTGTTCCTGTACAGCACGACGGCGATCAGCGTCATACAGATGATCGCCAGCGCGCTCGTGATGGAGAAGTATCTAAGGAGCTGGAACATACAGCACTTCAGCCGCCCAGGACCGGATCCCGCGGAGGCGCCGCCATGCCGGTGCGACGTCCCGCGCGCCAAGGAGAATCGAGCGCCGGAGGATGAAAGAATTGGTTAACGCAAAGAAGAAATCGGCCTCTCGGCCGATCTCCTCACGATCCGCTTGAACAGACGGCGCCGGCGCGCGGCCCCTCTGAGAAGACTGAATCCGGCTTTAGAAGGCGCCGCTGAAGAGGATCAGAAGCAAGCCCACGACCACGACCACGCCGAGGATCCACATCGCCGGCGACAGTCCGCGCTTTTCGGCGGCAGGGGCAGCCTCCGGGGCAGCGACCACTTCGGCCGGGGCTTCTTCCGCGGCCGGTGCCACGAGGTCGCTGAAGTTACCGAAGAACTCGTCGGCCAGCTTCTTCGCGGTGCCGCCGATCAGGCGCGAGCCGATCTGCGCCAGCTTGCCGCCCACCTGCGCCTTGGCGTCGTAGTTCAGAATGGTCGCCACGCCATCCTCGCTCAGCCGGATCGCCGCGCTGCCCTTGGCGAAGCCGGCGGCGCCGCCTTGGCCCTCGCCGGCGATGGTGTAGCTCTCCGGCGGGTTCATGTCGGCGAGGTTGACCTTGCCGGTAAAGGTGGCCGAGACCGGGCCGACCTTGGCACGGACCTTGGCGGTGAACTCGTTGTCCGCGGTCCGCTCGAGCTCCTGGCAGCCGGGAATCGCCTGTTTCAGCACCGCCGGATCGTTGAGGGCCGCCCAGACTTTCTCCCGCGCCGCCGCGATGCGGTATTCGCCGGACATCTCCATTCTTGAAACCCTCCCAAGTCGAAAACCCGTCCAAGGCTGCCAACCTAGCTCGGCCGGCGGCAGGCGAACAAGATTGGCTGATGCCGGCGGCTCCGATTCTGCCCCGAGGTTACCCGCTATGTCATGGCCGGATCAGGTCCGGGCATGACATTCGGCGGGCTGCGCCGGAATGCCTGGCTGTTCGGCATCGTCAGCCGCCGAGGAACAGGCGGCCGACCTCGGGGTCCTCGAGCAGCGCCTTGCCCGGGCCCGCCATGGCAAGCTGGCCGGAGACCAGGACATAGCCGATGTCGGCGAACTCCAGCCCCTTCTTGGCGTTCTGCTCGACCATGATGATCGTCTTGCCTTCGCCCCTCTGGAGATCGTCAAGGATCTCGAAGACCATGTCGATGAAGCGCGGCTCGAGGCCGATCGAGGGCTCGTCGACCAGCAGGACCTCGGGGTCCATCACCAGCGCACGGGAAATCTCCAGCAGGCGGCGCTCGCCGCCGGAGAGCACCTTGGCCGGGTGCGCGCGCCGTTCGGCCAGGCGCGGATACTTGCCGAAAATCTCCTCGGCCTTCTCCTTGGCCCGCTGGGGCTTGTCCATCAGATAGCCGCCCATCCAGAGGTTCTCCTCGACGGTCATGCCGGGGAAGACCGACTTGTCCTGCAGGATGTAGGCGATCCCCGCGGTCTTGAGCTTGTCCTTGGCGGACAGCCGCGTGACGTCCTTGCCGCCGACGGAGATACGGCCGTCGAAGATGTCGGTGAAGCCGAAAATCGAATGCAGCACGGTCGACTTGCCGGCGCCGTTGGGGCCGATCAGGCAGAGCGATTGCCGGCGCGCGACCTGCAGGTTGAAGCCGTGCAGGATCTCCATCTTGCCGTAGCCGGCGCGCAGCCGCTCGATCTTGACGAAGGGCTCGGGCCCGGCCAGTTCGGCGACCCGCCCTGCGGAGACGCCGGCCTCGGCGATGGCCGCGGCCTGGCGGTTGACGTCCTCGACCGAGATCACCGTCCCGACCGAGCCGCCGCCATAGCCGGTGACCCGCTGGTCGCCACTCCTCTGCGGGTCTTCGGATTCGGGCATCAATGCGCTCCCAGGTAGGCGTCGACGACCCGCTGGTCGCTGCGGATCTCCTCGGGCGTGCCCTCGGCCAGCAGTTCGCCGTGCGCCAGGCAGTAGATGCGCTCGGCGAGGTTCATGATGACGCGCATATTGTGCTCGATGACGAAAAGCGTGATGCCGAACTCCTCGTTGGCCCGCTTCAGACGGTCGATCAGCCCGTTGATCAGGGTCGGGTTGATCCCGGCCGTCGGCTCGTCGAGCAGCAGCGTCTTGGGCTCGTTCATCAGGGCCATGGCGAACTCCAGCAGCTTCTGCTGGCCGAAGGAGAGATCACCGGAGTTCAGCTTGCGCTTGCTGTAGAGGCCGACGAACTCAAGCAGGTGCTCGGCCTTGTCGGTCAGCTCCGCTGGAAACACGCCGAACATGGTCGACCAGTCGCCGCTGCGGTGCGGCACCGAGATCAGCATGTTCTCCACGCAGTTCATCTTGGAATAGATGCGGGTCTGCTGGAAGGTGCGCAGCAGGCCCAGACGGGCGATCTGCGGCACCCGCAGCTTGGAGATCTCCCGGCCCTCGAAGCGGATCGAGCCGCTGTCGATGGGATGGTAGCCGACCACCGAGTTGAACAGTGTCGTCTTGCCCGAGCCGTTGGGGCCGATCAAGCCGGTGATGCGGCCCTGGGGCACGGCAAGCGAGATGTCGCGGTTGGCCTGGACGCCGCCGAAGGCCTTGGAGACGTTCTCGACCTCGATCTGCGGCGTCATTCGCCCGCCCTCTGCGGCATGCCGGCGGGCCCTTCGCTCTCCTCGGCCGGCGCGGCCTCGACCCGGATGCCGAAGAACTCCGGCCAGCGGTCCTGGGCCCAGCCCAGGATGCCCTGCTGGAAATAGACCACGCTGACGATCAGGATCAGGCCCAGGGCGACCCACTGCCAGCCTTCCAGATGGGTCCAGGTGACCTCCTTGATCGCGTGGAACAGGGTCGCGCCCAGGACGGGTCCCCAAAGCGTGCCCTTGCCGCCGAGCAGGGCCATGACGACCATGAAGATGCCGAAGGTGACCGTCGGGAAGGCGACTTCCAGAGGCTCGATGAAGCCGATCATGTTGCCGAAGATGCCGCCGGAAATGCCCAGGAAGAAAGCCGCTATGGCCCAGGCCACGGTCTTGTGGCGCACGGTGTGCAGCCCCATGGCCTCGGCCTTCTCCTCGTCGTCGCGGATCGCGTTGATCGCCAGTTTGAAACGCTTGCCATAGAGCCAGCGCAGGAAGGAGAAGGTGGCGATCGCGGCGGCCATCGAGAGGAAGTAGTAGAGCAGCGAGCGGGTGTCGGGCTCGCCGGGATAGGTCGGCATGGAGATGCCGCCGCCGCCGCCGACCCAGGTCCAGGCCCCGACCAGCTCGCCGGCGGCGATCGCGACGCCCAGGGTGCCGATGGCGAAGTAGGGCCCCCTCAGGCCGAAGACGATCCAGCCGAAGACCACGGCGAAGAGCGCGGAGAGAAACGCGGCCACGACCAGTCCCACGGCCAGCCCGGTGAAGTACTGGTCGAAGGTGAAGTCGACCTTGATCGCGCCGAAGGCGGAGGTGTAGGCGCCGACGTCGTAGTAGAGGCCGATCTGCACCACGGCGCAGATGTACATCCCGGCGCCGAAGAAGAAGATGTTGCCCAGCGAGTTGTAGCCCATCTGCCCGCCCATGACGTCCCAGGTCAGGGCGAAGAGGATCATGACCCAGAGCACCGAGAGCTGGTTGGTGTAGGCGGGAAAGACCAGCGGCGCCACGACCCCGGCGACCAGGACCGCGGCGTAGAGGCCGAGCTGTCGGCGTGTCCGGCTCATTGCACCACCTGCCGGACGCGGCTCTGCTGGAGCTGGCG
>JAKSBE010000503.1 GCA_022361275.1 Kiloniellales bacterium | reverse complement strand
GGGCGGCAAATGCCAGCAGCACCACCAGCACCACGACCACCACCATCATGGCCGTGGTGACGATGCCCCGCGCGCTCGCCGAGACCGGCATGAACACCATGATGATGGAGATTACGAACATGGCCAGCGGACCGAAGGTCACGCAGGCGAGGATGCGCTCAATCATCGCCCATCTTGAGCGCGGCCAGGAAGGCCGATTGCGGGATGTCCACCTTGCCGAACTGGCGCATGCGCTTCTTGCCGGCTTTCTGCTTCTCGAGGAGCTTCCGTTTCCGGGTCACGTCGCCGCCGTAGCACTTGGCGGTGACGTCCTTGCGCAGGGCCGAGACGGTCTCGCGGGCGACCACCTTGCCGCCGATGGCGGCCTGGATCGCCACCTTGAAGAGCTGGCGCGGGATCAGGTCCTTGAGGCGCTGGCAAAGGGCGCGGCCGCGGCTTTCCGCGTGGTCGCGGTGGACGATCATGGCGAGCGCGTCGACCGGCTCGCCGTTGACCAGGATCGACACCTTGACGAGGTCGCCCAGGCGGCTCTCCTCGAGCTGGTAGTCGAAGCTGGCGTAGCCCCGGCTCACCGACTTCAGGCGGTCGTAGAAGTCGAAGACCACCTCGTTCAAGGGCAGGCGGTAGACCACCATGGCCCGGCTGCCGGCATAGGTCAGGTCGACCTGCTCGCCGCGGCGCTCCTCGCAGAGCTTGAGGACGGCGCCCAGATAGTCGTCGGGCACCAGGATGGTGGCGGTGATCCAGGGCTCCTCGACCGCCTTGATCTTGACCGGGTCGGGCATGTCGGTGGGGTTGTGGAGCTTGATCGTCGTGCCGTCGTTCAGGTGGATCTTGTAGACCACGCTGGGCGCCGTGGTGATGAGGTCGAGGTCGAACTCCCGCTCCAGGCGCTCCTGGACGATCTCCAGGTGCAAGAGGCCGAGGCAGCCGCAGCGGAAGCCGAAGCCCAGCGCCGCCGAGGTCTCCGGCTCGTAGACGAAGCTCGCGTCGTTGAGGGCGAGCTTGGCCAGGCTCTCCCGCAGGTCCTCGTAGTCGGCCACGTCGACCGGGAAGAGGCCGCAGAAGACCACCGGCACGCTCGGCTTGAAGCCCGGCAGGGGCTCGGCCGTGGGCTGGCGCTCGCCGGTCAGGGTGTCGCCCACCTTGCAGTCGGCGACGCTCTTGATGCTGGCCGTCAGGAAGCCGATCTCCCCCGGTCCGAGGGAGGCGAGCGTCGTCATCTTGGGCGTGAAGGCGCCCACCCGGTCGATCTGGTGGACCGCCCCGGTTGCCATCATGCGGATCTTCATGCCGGGCTTGAGCGTGCCGTCGTGGATGCGCACCAGGGTGATGACGCCGAGGTAGGCGTCGTACCAGGAATCGACCAGGAGGGCCTTCAACGCCGCCTCGGCGCTGCCCTCGGGCGGCGGCAGGCGGGTGACCAGGGCCTCCAGCACCTCCTCGATCCCTTCGCCGGTCTTGGCCGAGATGGGGATGGCGTCGGCCGCGTCGAGGCCGATCACCTCCTCGATCTGCTGGCGCACCCGCTCGGGCTCGGCCGCCGGCAGGTCGATCTTGTTGAGCACGGGAACGACCTCGTGGTCGTTCTCGATGGCGAGGTAGACGTTGGCCAGGGTCTGGGCCTCGACCCCCTGGCTGGCGTCGATCAGCAGCAGCGAGCCCTCGCAGGCGGCGAGCGAACGGCTGACCTCGTAGGAGAAGTCGACGTGGCCGGGGGTGTCGATGAGGTTGAGCTGATAGGTCTCGCCGTCCTTGGCCCGGTAGGACAGACGGACGGTCTGGGCCTTGATGGTGATGCCGCGCTCGCGCTCCAGGTCCATGGAATCGAGCAGCTGCTCGCGCATCTCGCGGTCCTCGATCGCACCGCAGAGCTGGATGATGCGGTCGGCGAGGGTCGACTTGCCGTGATCGATGTGCGCGATGATCGCGAAGTTGCGGATGTGCGAAAGCTCGGTCATGGCCGCGCGGATCTGTCTAAGGTCCCAGCTATCTACGTGCGGGCCGCCGCAAAGACAAGTCGTGAGAGCCCGGTCTGGGCCCGGTCTGGGCCCGGTCTGGGGATGTCCCGCATTTGCCCCGATTTAGGCCCCCAGTTTGCGGAAGCCCGCCTCTCGTCGGATCATGATGAGGGCGTGGAGCGCGAGGATCGCCCCGATGATGGAGGGCCGCCGAGGCGGCCACAGCTTGACACCACCGCTTGACAAGGGTGCGACGGCGCCCCAGATGTTTCGGACCGAGTGGTACAGAACCAGGAACCGGACCCGATCGCCGTACCATGGGCCGACCCAAGACCTTCGACGAGACCGCCGCCCTGGACGACGCGATGCAGGTCTTCTGGGCCAAGGGCTATGCCGCGACCTCGCTGACCGACCTCCTGGCCGCGACCGGACTGAGCAAGAGCAGCCTCTACGAGACCTTCGGCAGCAAGCACGACCTCTTCCTCAAGGCCCTGGAACGCTATCGCGACGTCGTGGTCGCGCGCAGCATCGCCGCGCTGGAGAGCGAGGCCCCGGCACGGGAAGCGATCCGCGGCGCTTTCCTCCAGGCGATCGAGGGCTGCGCCGAGGCCGCCGAGCCGCGCGGCTGCTTCTCCAACAACTGCGCGGTCGAGCAGGCGGCCCGCGATCCCGCCGCCTGCCGCCGGGTGATGGAGGTCTTCGGGCGCTTCGAGGCCGCCTTCGAGGCGGCAATCCGGCGCGGCCAGGCCGCCGGCGAGATCCCCGCCGAACGCGACCCAGAGGGCCTGGCCCGCTACCTGAACTCGGCGCTCAACGGCCTGATCGTGGTCAGCAAGACCCGGCCGGGGCGCGAGGGCCTGACCGACGTCGTGGAGATCACCCTCAAGGCTCTGGACTGATCTGCTGTTTTATTTCTTCAAACTGAACCGATCAGTCCGGCTCTTGAACCGCCCGAAGGGGCATGAAACGAGGAGAACGCGGAACTTGACCACGGCCGCTTGCGCGAGACCTTCGCCGGACCCTATATCGCAAGTAACGGCTATGACCGGGCGCGGGCGATCGAGGCGGTCGCCGACGGCCAAGCGACGTTCGTCGCCTTCGGGAGCCTGTTTCTGGCAAATCCCGACCTGCCGGAGCGCTTCCGGCGCGACGCCCGGCTGAATACGCCGATCCGCGAGACCTTCTACGGCGGCGACGGCCGTGGCTGTACCGACTATCCCTTCCTCGAGGAGGGGACTCTCAGCGCCGCCTGACCCCTCTCCGGGCGGTCGCTGGTGGCAGGCCCACCGTACGGGGCGGTGGGCCTGCTTGCGGTCGGCCGCTTCCGAAGCCGATTCCGTGCTTCACTCGGTCGTGGCATCGGGACGGCCGAAGCCGAAGCGCGGCAGCAGCTTCACGTCGACGTAGACCAGACGGTGGTCCGAGGCGGCGACCAGGGCCGCCTGCGGATCGGCCTGGGTCGGCCAGAAGACGCCGGCGCGCTTGATCCGCAGAAACCGCGAGGGCAGCACGTAGTCGACCCTCAGGTTGCCGGGGCTGGGCGCGCGATCGCCGAAATCGGCGGTGTCGAAAGCCGGGTCGCCCCGGTGCGGATCGTTCGCGCCGCCCTGCAGGGCCGCCGCCTCGGCGCCGCCTTCGCTGGCCGGCACCGGCTGGCGGGCGATCAGCGGGTTGCGCAGCAACTGCCGCGCCGCGCTGCCGGTGCTGTCGCCGTCGAAGGGATCGGCGTTGAGGTCGCCCAGGACCACGAAGGACCGGCCGAAGCGCAGGCCGCCGCGCCGGCCCTCGTCGTCGTAGATGTAGCGGCCGCGGAAGGGCAGCACGTAGTCCGACCAGAAACGGATCTCGTCGTGGTTGCGGGTGCCGTTGCGGTCCTCGGGCCCGTCGAAGACCGGCGGCGTGGGATGGCTGGCGAGCATGTGGACCGCACGGCCGGCAACCTTGACCGGCACGTCCCAATGGCTCTTGGAGGACAGGCGGAAGACCTCGAGCTCCTCGGCCGCGTACCAGTCCTTGGGCGCCGGCGTCGCCGGATCGTCCGGCAGCAGGGCGCCGGGCATGTCCTTCCAGAGGAACCTGCGGAAGGTCCGCACCCGGTCTTCGAGGATCGGATGCTTGGACAGCAGCACCATCCCGAAGTGGCCGGGAAAGGCGCCGAAGCCGAAGGCGTCGTTGCCGCCGCCGACGCTGCCGTCGTTGTCCAGGTCGAAGCCCGAGGGCACGCCGGTGTTCGAGGGCGCCAGGAAGACGTGGTCGAAGCGGACCGGCGCCGCGCCGTTCTGCGGGACCTCGAGGAAGTTCTCCATGAAGAGCGCGAGGGCCCGGCTCTCGCCGCCTTCGTTCTCGTCGAAGTTGAACTCGTTGATCAGCAGCACGTCGGGATCGACCCGCTGGATGATCTCGGCGATCGCCCGCGCCTGGGGATCGGCCGGGTCCGCGAGCTGCGCCTCCAGCCCGCCCTGGCTGAAGGGGCTGAGCGAGGCGTTGAAGGTCGCGACCCGCAACGTCTTGGCGCCGAAGGAGACGCCGTCGTCGGCCGCGGCGGCGGCAGTCGTCAGGACGGCAGCGGCGAGCGCCGCGACGCGCCCGGCAAGACGCAGGCTTCCGCGAAGAGACGGCATGTCGATATCCCCTGGAATGGCGTTTCCCCTGGCGCGACTGCGACGGCCGCGCGCCGCCCGGGAGTCTTCCGACCCAGCATGACAGAACGCCGTCAGCAGGGTGACAGCTTTGTGACGGACATGGGGTTGGATCTTCGCACTCCGGGTATCGGCCTGGGCGGGCAATCGGTAGGTCTCATGTGCAGGCTGTCATGCCCGGATCAAGTCCAAGGCTGTCCGGTTTAGCTGGCAGCAGGCCGCGACCTGGACCTCCTCCCCCCTTGATGGGGGAGGCGCTTGGGCGCCCGCCTTCCAGGTCAGGGGCCCAACGCCCGGCAACACTGGGAAAGCCCAGGAGTACCGCCCAGGACGACCAATGTAACCTCGACGCCGAAGCAATGCTAAACCGGACAGCCGCGGGTCAAGCTCGGCTATGACAGAAGGAGGAGCCGAGACTCGGGTCTGTTACCAGGAGGCGCCGCATGTTCACCAATGCCGACCGCGTCATCGAGATCTTCGCCGCCGAGGCCTGGCGCCTCGACGCCCTGCGCGCGGTGGCGGCGCTCGGCCTGCCGGATTGCTGGGTCGCGGCGGGCGCCCTGCGCAACCCGATCTGGGACCGCCTGCACGGCTACGCCGAGGCGACGCCGCTCAACGACCTCGACGTGGTCTATTTCGATCCCGAGGACCGCGGCAAGGAACGGGACCGGGCGCTGGAGGCGGAACTGCGCAAGCGGGCCCCCGGCCTGCCCTGGTCGGCCCGC
>JAKSBE010000143.1 GCA_022361275.1 Kiloniellales bacterium | reverse complement strand
CGTTCCTCGGCGCGGAAGATCGCGAGGACGCCGTCGCCGATGTACTTCAGGACGTCGCCGCCGGCCGCTTCGATGGGCGGCACCACGCAGTCGAAGTAGCGGTTGAGCAGGGCCACCGTCTCCTCGACGTTCATCGCGCCGGAAAGCGCCGTGAAGCCGCGCATGTCGGCGAAGACGATCGCCGAACGGATGTGCACCACGTCGCCGCGCCGCACCTGGCCCGAGAGGATGCGGGCCTGGGGCTCCTCGCCGACGTACATGCGCAGGGTCTCGCGCAGCAGGATCCAGACGCGGTTGAGCTCCAGCACCATCGCCATGGGGGCCTCGATCGCGCGCAGCAGGGCGAAATCGGCGCCGGAAAAGCCCTCGGGACGGCGGGTGGCGAAGGTCAGGCCGCCCTCGGTGCCGTCGCGGAAGAAGACCGGCATGCAGAGGTAATGGGTGAAGCCGCCGGCCCGCAGCTCGGCGACGATGCCGTAGTCCTCGTCCGCGACCTCGTCGAGGCGGAAGGCGACCCACTCACGGGCCCGATGGGCCGGATAGAAGGGGCTGGCCTCGTAGACGGCCTGGTTGTCCCAGGGAAAATCGAGGGTCCGGACGCCCGCCTCGCGGCTCCAGTTGCGGCCCAGGCCGCGGCGCACGGCGTAGAGCGTGGGGATCGCGCTGGCCATGCGGTCCAGCGGCAGGCCGGCCTCGATCAGGCGCGAGACGAAGCCCTCGACCACGACGTCGGGATCATCGATGAAGCGCGCCTCCCCGATCAGCCAGTCCCGGATGGCGGCGGCACGCGCCGCGACCTCGGGTGGCATCACGTCTTTGGGTTGGGCGTCGATGGCCATGCCGGACCAGGTCGGTTGCAGGATCCCTTGTTGCCGAGTTGTGACGCTTGCAGGAGGGTTTCAATGCCCAAGCGGCGCCCGCCTCAATCGCAAAGGACACCCTGCAAGGCCGCCATCGACGGCACAACCCGGCCGGCACCGGCTTCGCGCAGCGCCTCGCCGTGCTCCGGCCCGCAGTGGCCGCCGCCGGCGAAGCCGATCACCGCCATGCCGGCGGCCCGGCCGGCCGCGACCCCGGCCAGGCTGTCCTCGACGACGATGCAGGCCGCCGGCGCGGCACCCAGGCGGTCGGCGGCGTGAAGGAAGAGATCCGGGGCCGGCTTGCCGCGCGGCACCTCGACGGCGCTGTAGACGTGCGGATGGAAGCGGTCATAGAGACCGGCCGCCCCCAAGGAGGCGCGCAAGCGCTCCGGATCGGAGGAGGAGGCGACGCAGGCGGGCAGCCGCAGCCGGTCCAGCAAGGCCACCAGACCCGGCATGGCCTCGACCTCGCTCGCCAGGGCGGCGTTGACCCGCGCCTTGACCTCGTCGCGCAGGGCCTCGGGCAGCGGGCGGCCGGCATCCTGCTCGATCTCGCCGAACATCTGCGCGGTCGAGCGGCCGATGAAGCGCCGGGCGATGTCCGCCGCGGTCATCGGAAAGCCCCGGGCCGTGAAGACCTCGGCGCAGGTGCGGCAGACCAGCACCTCGCTGTCGATCAGCACGCCGTCGCAGTCGAAGATGACGAGGTCGAAGCCATCGTGCACTCGGCGTTACCCCTCACCCTAGCCCTCTCCCTCAAAAGGGGCGGGAACAAAGAGACGCGGGCGGTCGCGACCGTAACCCTGGCCAACGAATGCTAACGCCGCGCAGCAGCAGCGCCGTCAGAACGCAAGACGCCCGGAAGGTTCAGTCTTCCAGCTCGCTGTCCCAATACAGGAAGTCGTTCCAGCTCTCGTGCAGGAAGTTGGGCGGGAAGGAACGGCCGTTCTCCTGAAGCTGGTATGCGGTCGGCTGGACCGGCGGGCGCAGCAGCCTGAGGCCGCAGTCCTCCAGCCGGCGGTTGCCTTTCAGGAGGTTGCAGGTCTGGCAGGCGGTGACGACGTTGACCCAGGTGGTCCGGCCGCCGCGCGAGCGCGGGATCACGTGGTCGAAGGTCAAGTCCTCCGAGGGGAAATCGGTCAGGCAGTACTGGCACTCGAAGCTGTCGCGCAGGAAGACGTTGAAGCGCGTGAAGGCCGGCCGCCGGTCGAGGTGGACGTATTCCTTCAGCGCGATGACGCTGGGCAGCCGGATCTCGAGGCTGGGCGAGCGGACCACGCGGTCGTATTCGGAGACGATGTTGACCCGGCCGAGGAAAGCCGCCTTGACCGCCTCCTGCCAAGGCCAGAGCGACAGGGGGAAATAGCTGAGCGGCCGGAAGTCCGCGTTCAGCACCAGCGCCGGATAGCCTTGCGCTGCAGCAGCCATTCCCCGCACCTCACGTCCTGTTTCGACCGGGGGCACGATACCCGTGCACGTCAATAGTGGATAACCTTCGTAAAGACAAGATTTACCGGCCCTTTCCCCCGAAGGGTTTAACAAAAGCGCCTTATTTCCCTACGCTTAATCCCAGGCCTCTCGCGCTTGTGACTGGCGCGGCGGCGCGGTAACTCACTTATTCAGCGCAGGACCCAAGTCTTACGGGAGAACGGCAAGAATTATGTCACAGAAACTTCAAGCGGGCGTGGAGATGCCCCGATTCGCCCTGCCCGCCGTCGCCGGCGGCGAAATCCAGGTCGGCGGCAGCGGCCGCTGGCAGCTTGTGGTGGTCTACCGCGGCAAGCACTGCCCGAAATGCAAGGCCTACCTGGGCCAGCTGGAGGCCCTGAAGGCGGACTTCGCCAAGGTCGACACCGAGATCGTCACCCTGTCCTGCGACCCGCGGGAGAAGGCCGAAGCGACCGCCGAGGAGTGGCAAGTGACCCTGCCGCTGGGCTACGACCTCTCCATCGCCCAGGCGCGGGATCTGGGGCTCTACGTCTCGGAGCCGAGGAGCGCGCAGGAGACCGACCGTCCCTTCGCCGAACCGGGGCTCTTCGTCGTCAACCCGGAGGGCAAGGCGCAGATCATCGACATCTCGAACGCGCCCTTCGCGCGCCCGGACCTGGCGCAGATCGCCGGGGCGATCGGCTTCATCCAGGACAAGGGCTATCCGATCCGCGGCACGGGATGAGGCCCCGGTTTTCCTTATCCCAGGCATGAAGATTCGCAGGGAGACGAAAGCGCGGTGATCTTCCAGCCTTCCGCCCATGAAGTCTGGGATCTCCGGCTTGCGCGGCACCGGTGGCTTGGCCAGCCGCTGCTGCGCGCACGTCTTGCTGCTCTCGCTTCGCGATCCATCCGGCCGGATGTCATACCAGCGAGCCGATGAAGGGACTCATACCAAGGAGCAGGTGCCGACCTCGCCCTTCGACACGCTCAGTCTTCTGGGCTTCGCGCTCGCCGTCCCGAGCGGCCCGGTTTGGCTGATCGCGCTCTGCGCGGCGCTGCAGGGCGCCGGCTTCGGGACGGCCTGGACCTTCATCCTGCGGCGCGCGACCGCGCTCGCGCCGGCCGAGGAAACTCAGAGGGTCGCCGGCGCGATCCCGACCGTGCAGCGCTTGGGCTATGCCTTGGGGGCCGCTTATCTGGGCATTGTCGCCAACGCGGCGGGGATCGACGAATCCCCGGGCGCCGCGTCGCTTGACGTCGCGGCCAGGGCCGTCTTCCTGGCCTGCCTGCCGCTTGCCGTGTTCGGACTGGTTGCGGCGGCGAGCTTCGTCGCCGCGCGCTTG
>JAKSBE010000133.1 GCA_022361275.1 Kiloniellales bacterium | reverse complement strand
TGCACGGCAACCCCTATGATGGCCACACCCTCGCTCCGGTCATCGCCGAGATGCAGGAGCTCACCGGCGTCGAGGTCCGGCGCATCCACGTCGACAAGGGCTATCGGGGGCACGGCTATCCCAACAAGTTCCGGGTCTGGATCTCCGGACAGCGGCGCCGGGTCACCAAGGCCATCCGCCGCGAGATGAGGCGCCGTGCCGCCGTCGAGCCGGTCATCGGCCACCTCAAGGCCGAGCACCGCATGCAGCGCAACTTCCTCAAAGGCCGCAAAGGCGACCGCGCCAACGCCATCCTTGCCGCCGCCGGCTACAACTTCGGCCTGCTCCTGAGGTGGTGCGAGGCCCTTTTACGTGCCCTGATCCAGAAGCTCCTCGGAACCGACCACACCCCTCAATACGCGTGAATATCCGTCAGCGGCGATTCTTCACAGACGACTATCTATGTCGGCCTTTTGCGCCTGCGAAGTCGGTTATGCACGCGTACCGGCTTGCATAGATCCGAGGTTCGCCGCCTCCCAACCGGCGCGCAGTGCCGCGCGTATGCGGCCCATCAAGGGGGAGGGTCGGGGCGGGGTGAGCCTCCGAAATCTTCGAGGCGAAGCTCGGTCGGACGACCTCCGCCCGATCGAATCTGATCAGGCGGCGCCGGCCCCGCGGACGGCCGCCGGCGGCCGGGACAGCTTCGCGGTCTCCGGTGCGTTGGCGAAGTTGCGGTAGCGGAGCGCGGGCGGCGCCTCGGCGGTTTCCGCCGCCGCCAGTTCGGCCATGATGCCGTGGTGGGGCGACAGCTCGCAGGCCGGGTCGGTCTGCGCGGCGTCGCCGGTGATCGCGAAGGCCTGGCAGCGGCAGCCGCCCCAGTCGACCTCGCGCCGCTCGCAGGAGCGGCAGGGCTCCGGCATCCAGTCGACGCCGCGGAACTTCTGGAAGGCCTCCGAGCCCTCCCAGATCTCCCGCAGGCTCTTGTCCCGCAGGCTGTCGAAGACGAGCCCGGTGATGCTCTCGGCGGCATGGCAGGGCAGGACCCGGCCTGAAGGCGTGATGTTGAAGAAGCGCTGGCCCCAGCCGCCCATGCAGGCCTTGGGCCGGCGGGCGTAGTAGTCGGGCACGACGTAGTCGATCGCCAGGCCCGGATGGGCCTTCCCGGCCGCCTCGATGACCGCGAGGGACTCCTCGAGCTGGGCGCGGGTCGGCAGCAGGGCGGCGCGGTTCTCGTAGGCCCAGCCGTAGTACTGCACGTGCGCGATCTCGATCCGGTGGGCGTCGAGCTCGATGGCCAGATCGAACATCTGCGGCAGGTGCTGCAGGTTCTGCCGATGGACCACCATGTTGAGCGTCAGCGGCAGGCCGGTCGCCCGCACCCAGCGCGCCGCCGCCAGCTTCTTCGCGTGACCGCCGGCGAAGCCGCCGATGCGGTCGGCGTTGCCGGCCTCGGTGTCCTGGAAGCTGATCTGGACGTGGTCGAGGCCGGCCTCGGCCAGGGCCTCGACCCGGGCCTGGCTCAGCAGCACCGCCGAGGTGATCAGGTTGCCGTAGAGACCGGCGCGCGCGGCCGCCTGGACCAGGGTCTCCAGGTCCTTGCGCACCGTCGGCTCGCCGCCCGAGAAATGGACCTGCAGGGCGCCGAGCTCGGCGATCTCGTCGAGCGCCCGCACCCAGGTCTCGGTGTCGAGTTCGCCGGCGGCGCGCTCCAGCTCCAGCGGGTTGGAGCAGTAGGGGCATTGCAGCGGACAGCGATGAGTCAGCTCGGCGAGGACGGCGATCGGTGGTTCCGGGCCATTCATCCGGCCATGACCCCTTTGTCGGCAAGCTCCTGCAGCAGGGCGGTCACGTCGCGCTCGATGACCGCGCGCTCCGCCTGGAAGGTGGCGGCCAAGTCGTCGACGATCACCTCGACCGTCGCCGCGCCGTCGCAGCGCTTCAGGATCTCGAGGGCGATGGGATCGGGACTGAAGACCCGCTCCGGCCCGAGCAGAACCCAGGCGTCCCGCGCCTTGTCGAAGCGCAGCTTGACGCCGCGCGGCAGGCTGGGCACCGAGGCGGCGGTGATGACGACACGCTCTTTCATGGTCGGGCGTCTCGGCGGCCGCGGGCCCGCCGAGCCTTTGCTCCTGAGATCCTGGAGGCCGGACGGAAACGGCCCCGCCTGGGCGGGGCCGTTCACCTGAAACCGTCTACGCGGCCTGTGCCTCGCCGGAACCTAAAGCTCGGCGCGGACGTAGGAATTGATCTCCAGACCGCAGGAAATCTCGACAACCTTCGGAGTCGTCCACAGCATCTGATCTACCTCCCTCGGACAAGCCTCGGTGTTTCGCGACCACAGTACGAATGCTACCGAACCGGCGGCTCATCGGCGAGCCGATTCTTGTTGGCGTGACGGGGTGACGCCGCAGGCGGCAGCCCCGATGACCCTTCCGTGGCCCCTTACTCTATAGTGCATCGACCGGACCTAAGCAAGGAGTCTGTAATCATTCTAATGACTGTCGCTGCCGGCCGCGGCCGCAGGGCAGCCTTGCAACACCTCACGCCCGGCAGCCGATCCTCAGGAAGGGGCGGCTGATTCGGCGCAGCAGGCGCGGCGGGACCTGCTGCGCGAGCAGCCAGCGATACTGAATCTCGTAGGCTTCGGCTTCGCGCTTCATCCAGGCTTCGCAGGTCCCGGCCTCGGTGAAGCTGCCCTCTTCCTGTTGCAGGTAGTGCACCAGCTCGTGCACCAGGATACTTCTTCCCCAAATGTCGTTCTGCGGGTCGAGGCCTTCGTCGAGATAGACCACCCGGCCCGGCGGAAACCAGCCTTGAACGTTGCAGGGCCGGTCGCAGGCCTGCGCCTCGAGGTCGCTGTGCGACACGAAGACGACCTCGGGCGGACGCTCGGGCAGGGGCAGGCCGGCGATGGCGTTGATCGCGGTCAGCAGCTGCAGCACCAGAGCTTCGATGGCGGTCGTCAAGAGGTGTCTCGCTTGCGGTCGCGCGTCGCAGCACTCTAGATCAAACTGCGCCTGATTGGAATCCACTAGGCGCAGATCATTTGATCTATTTCATAGAGTTAGAGCCGCTTATCCGCGTTCGAACGAACGCGCGCCGCTCCGGGCTCGGCCGAGGCCGTTGCGCAACGGCCCGGGATTCGACGCCGGGCCGGGCGATCGTGTTAGGATTGGGGCGAGAGAGCCGCCGAAGCGGCCGAGGGGAGGAGAGCGGATGAAGCCCAGGATCGCGCTGAAGAGCCTTGTCGGGGGCCTCTGCGGAAGTCTCGCGCCGATCGCGGCGCTGGTCCTGCTCGCCGCGCCGGCCGCCGCCAACGACTATCCGACCGCGGCGCGCGCCGACTACGTCTTCGGCTGCATGGCCAGCAACGGCCAGACGCAGGAGATGCTGAACCGCTGCGCCTGCAGCATCGACGTCATCGCCTCCCTGCTGCCCTACGAGCGCTACGTCGAGGCGGAGACCGTGGTGCGCATGCGCCAGGTCGGCGGCGAGAAGACGGTGATGTTCCGGGACTCGGCGGTCGCCAAGGAAACCCTGGCCGAACTGAGGCGGGCCCAGGCCGAAGCGGAGATTCGCTGCTTCTGATCCCGGCTCAGGACTCTCCGGCCGAGCGCACGGGCCAGCTTCGGGTGTAGACCTCGCCCTCGGTGTCGCGCACCTCGACCGACATCTCCTCCGAGCCTACCCGGGGCAGATAGCTGAAGTGGATGCTCGGGTCCTCGCTGAGCGAGATCGCGCCCTCCACCGCCATCAAGGTCCGACCGGCGTAGGACACCTTGATGTCCTGGACGAAGTGCGCCGGGATGTAGTGGCGGGTCAGCTGGTTCATCTGGAAGCCGGTGTAGTTGGGATGGCTGACCAGCAGCTGCACCTCCTGCGGCTGCGCTGGAGCGCCGGGCCGGCTCTGCTTCAGTTTCATCTTGCCGATCCGGGCCTCGGCCGCCGCCATGTCCTTCAGCGCCGGCACCGAGCAGCCGCCGGCCGCCTTGACGAACTTCCCGGCCATGTGCAGCGCGCCGTCGCTGGTCTCCGCGATCACCCGGACGTTGGTGTACTCGTTGACCCGGATACGGGTCGAGATCGTCGCCGTACCCATCTCCGGGGTCAGGTTGAAGACCGCCGCCACCGGCGCCGGGTTCTTGTCGACGATCAGGGTCAGGGTCTTGATGTAGCGCTCGGCGGTCTGCGGGATCTCGGCCGCGATGGTGACCGGGACGATGGCCGCGTCGTAGGCACGGTAGGGCGCCTCCAGGCTGACGACGCCCGCGCCCTCGGCGATCGGCCGCTCGCCGAAAAGGGCGTCGCGCAGATCCGGCCAGGGATCGTCCGCCTCCCCGGCGGCCAAGGCCGGCGCGGCGGAAAGGGCAAGCGCCAAGATGGCGGCCGGGACGAAACGGCGGGCCGAAGCTACGGCGTGGCGATCTGGCTGCATGGCGTCTGACCTTTCGCGCTGGCCCGGGAGGCCTGATCTTGTCAAGAAAGCTTAACAGAGCGCTGGGGCCGAGGCGAGCCGCTCACTCCCACTCCAGCTCGGTGAAGACGGTCACGATGTTGCGAGGATGGTTGTCCTCGAAGCGCAGCCAGTCCCGCTCGGCGGCGCGCCCGACCTGCTCGACCGCCTCCTCGATCTTGCCGCCCTCGGCGATGATCGCGCGGGTCTCGGTCAGCAGGCTTTCCAGATAGCGCTGCTGGGCGTCGAGGGCGGCGGGCCAGGGGGCCGAGGGCGGCCCGTGGCCCGGCACGACCCGCTGTGCCTCGACCTGGCGCAGGGTCTCGAGCACCCGGAGCCAGCCCTTGAGGCTGCCGTCGACCACCGGCAGGCGCTCCATGAACAGCAGATCGCCGGCCCAGAGCGTCCCGGTCGCTTCGTCCAGGACGGTGAGATCGTTGTCCGTATGCGCCGTCGGATGGGCGGTGAGTCGCAGCCGCCGCGCGCCCAGGTCGAGGCTCAGGCTATCGGCGACGGTCGTCTCGGGCGGCAGGATCCGGCTGCCCTCGACCAGCTCGCCGAGCACCCGCTTCAGGTGCTCCAGGTAGAAGGGGCCGCGGGCGGCCATGGCGGCCGGCAGCTTGGCGTGACCCAGGATCTGCGGCCGATCGGCCTCGAAGGCCGCCGTGCCCAGCATATGGTCGGGGTGGCCGTGGGTGATGATGACGTAAGCGATGGGCAGTGCGGTCACCTGGCGGATCGCCTCGCGCAGTGCCCGGCCCTGGGCGGCGCTGCCGCCGCTGTCGATCACCGCGACCGCGTCCCGGCCGACGACGAAGCCGATGTTGGCATAGCCGCCGAGATTGGCCCGCGTCGCGTCCTCGTGCGCGCCCTTGTGGACGAAGACGCCCGGTGCCACCTCGGTCAGCGGCAACGGATTGGCGTCCACGCGGCCAGGATCGGCAAGGACCGCCGCGCCGGCGAGGAGGCCCGCGGCCAGGGTGCCGAGCTGCCGGCTTCGCCTAGTGCTGCTTGCATAGCTTAGAAAGTCACCCCCACCCCGGCCCTCCCCCATCGAGGGGGAGGGAGAAGAAGGAGGCCGCCCTTGAATGAAGCCCGGCCCCGTGATGGGGGAGGGGGCGACACGCCGATTTACGCAAGTCGGCACTAGTCGAAGCGCGCCGCGCGGAGGTTCTTGGCCGTATCCAGGCCAATGATCTCTTCGCGTCCCTTGATGCCCTTGAAGCGGGCCCCGTTGATGTCGGCCTTGCGCAGGTTGGCGCCGCTCAGGTCGGCGCCGGAGAAGTCGGCACCGGCCGCCTCGACCCGCATCAGGTTGGCGCCGGTCAGGTCGGCGTCGGTGAAGTCGGCGAACTCCAGGAAACCGCGGGCCAGGTCGGCGCCCCTGAGGTTGGCGCCCTTGAGCCTGGCCTTCTTGAGCGAGACCCGCATCAGGCCCATAGGCTGGTTCTTCATGTCGGCGGCCATCTTCGCACCCTCGAGCCGCGCGCCCTGGAGATTGGCGTAGTCCAGGTTGCAGATCAGCGCGGCGCCCGAGAGATCGGCCTTCTGCAGGTTGCTTTCGGCCAGGACCGCGGAAAAGGCGCTGACCTCGGACAGATCGGCGCCCGCGAGATCGGCACCGCGCAGGATCGCCAGGTCGAGGACGGCGCCCTTCAGTTTGGCGCCGGTCAGCTTGGCGCTTTTCAGCACCGCGCCCTGCAGGTTGGCGCCGGACAGGTCGGCGCCGGAGAGGTCGACACCCGAAAGATCGGCCTGCTTGAAGTCGAAGCCGGCGAGTTCGAGGCCGCTGAGATCCCGCTCCGTGAGGTCGGCCGGTTCGGTCCCGGAGCTCCCGGCGACCAGCCGGGTCAGTTCGTCGCGCCCGAGCTCGGCGGCCGAAGCGTCGGCGGCAGCCAAGGCCAGAGCGACCGCCGCGGCCACGGTCCAGGCCAAGCTTCGGCCGCGGCCCGACCGCAGCGCGCGCGAACCGCCGTCCCCTGTCTTGCCGTCTGGCACTCTGCGCATCTCTGCCTCCCGCATTTCCGTTTCTTATGGCTTCGAGGCCGCGGCCACGGCGGCTTTTGAACCGGTCGCCGCGGGGCAGCACCGTGTATCGCGACCGCGGCGGGCCGGCTGCCTCGACAAGCTTGCAACGACACCATCCCTCCGCGCTAGTTCTTTAGGCTTGCTCCAGTTTTATGCCTCTACTAGCATTAGACATAACCATAAAATCGGCGGTCGATCAGAAGCCGCAGTTTGGGAGGGGCCGAAGACCAGACAGAATCCCAACACCATAGCGCCGAAAACAAGGTGTCGGAGGTAAAGCGCCTCCTCCCTTCGCCTTGATCTGAAACCGGTTCCGCATCGGCCCCGCACAACCCAGCGGGTCGGGCAACAAGAAGCCGGAGGCGGCCCTGATAAAGACTTCCGCGGCTTGGGGAGCGATCAGGACGACGAAACGAAGGGTGACCATTGGGAGGTTATGCCATGAAGAAGGTCCTTAGCAGCGCTTGTCTCGCCGCTCTGGCGGCCGCGCTCCTGCCGCAGGCCGCGACGGCGAACGACGAACTGCTGGTCATGCAGGACAATCCGGCGTGGTACGTGATGCCGACGCTGGATTACGCGAACACCCGCTACAGCAAGCTCTCACAGATCAACGCGGACAACGTCGGCGACCTGCAGGTCGCTTGGACCTTCTCGACCGGCGTGCTGCGCGGTCACGAGGGCGCCCCCTTGGTGATCGGCGACACCATGTACGTCCACACGCCCTTCCCGAACAACGTCTATGCGCTCGATCTCAGCGCCGACGGGCGGGTCAAGTGGAAGTACGAGCCGAAGCAGGATCCGGACACCATCCCGGTGATGTGCTGCGACACCGTGAACCGCGGCGTCGCCTACGGCGACGGCAAGATCATTCTGCACCAGGCCGACACGACCGTGGTCGCTCTCGACGCCAACACTGGCGAGGTGGTCTGGACCGCGACCAACGGCGACCCCAAGATCGGCGAGACCGGCACCAGCGCCCCGATGGTGGTCAAGGACAAGGTCATCATCGGCATCTCGGGCGGCGAGTTCGGCGTCCGCGGCAGCATCACGGCCTACAACCTCGCCGACGGCGAACTCGCCTGGCGGGCCTACTCCATGGGGCCGGACTCCGACACCCTGATGGATCCGGAGAAGACCACCCACCTCGGCAAGCCGGTCGGCAAGGATTCCGGCATCACCACCTGGGAAGGCGATCAGTGGAAGATCGGCGGCGGCACCACCTGGGGCTGGTACGCCTATGATCCGGAGCTCGACCTGATCTACTACGGCACCGGCAACCCGAGCACCTGGAACCCGTCCCAGCGTCCGGGCGACAACCGCTGGTCCATGACCGTCTTCGCCCGCGATCCGGACGACGGCTCGGCCAGGTGGGTCTACCAGATGACGCCGCACGACGAGTGGGACTACGACGGCGTCAACGAGATGATCCTCGTCGACATGTCGGTCAAGGGCGAGACCCGCAAGGCCCTGGTCCACTTCGACCGCAACGGTTTCGCCTACACCATGGACCGCGTGACCGGCGAGCTTCTGGTCGCCGAGAAGTACGACCCGGCGGTCAACTGGGCGACCCACGTCGACATGGAGACCGGCCGGCCGCAGGTGGTTGCGAAGTATTCGACCTCGCAGAACGGCGAGGACGTGAACACCACCGGAATCTGCCCGGCGGCCCTCGGCACCAAGGACCAGCAGCCGGCGGCCTTCTCGCCGAGGACCGGCCTGTTCTACGTGCCGACCAACCACGTCTGCATGGACTACGAGCCCTTCCGCGTGTCCTACACCGCGGGCCAGCCCTACGTCGGCGCGACTCTCAGCATGTACCCGGCGCCGGGCGGCGACCACCTCGGCAACTTCATCGCCTGGGATGCCGACAAGGGCGAGATCGTCTGGTCGAACCCCGAGCCCTTCTCGGTGTGGAGCGGCGCCCTCGCCACGGCCGGCGACGTCGTCTTCTACGGCACCCTGGAAGGCTACCTGAAGGCGGTCGATGCCAAGACGGGGCGCGAGCTTTACCGTTTCAAGACCCCCTCGGGCATCATCGGCAACGTCATGACCTACGTCCAAGGCGGCAAGCAGTACGTTGCCGTGCTGTCGGGCATCGGCGGCTGGGCCGGCATCGGCCTGGCGGCGGGCCTGACCGAGGACACGGCGGGCCTGGGGGCGGTCGGCGCCTACAAGGCGCTGAGCAACTACACCCAGCTCGGCGGCCAGCTGACGGTCTTCACGCTGCCGAACTGACGACCGGGTGAAGGCTTGAGATGGCCCGGCATTTCGCCCCGCGGAGCGCCGGGCCGACCATCCGCGGACCTCGAAACCACCGGCCCGGCTTGAGGGGAGGCTTTTCTCTTTTCGGCTCGACGGGACCCGAGGTCTCGCTTCCCGGACTCTGAAAGGCGGGTGAATAGAGAGATGGATCTGTCGATGGGCCGTTTTGCGAAGCGCGTGTCTCTGCTGCTGCCGGCCGTCCTCATGGCGGCCCTGACCCTGGCACTGCCGGCCGGCGACGGCGGCTGGGCCCAGGACGAGGAGAAGCCCTACCGGATCAAGGATGGCGTGGTGGACTGGTACACCTTCAGCGGCTTCCGCCGCTACCACGCGGAATGCCACGTCTGCCACGGTCCGGACGGCCTGGGCAGCACCTTCGCCCCGGCCCTGGCCGAGACCATGAAGACCATGAGCTACGAGGACTATCTGGATATCGTGGTCAACGGCCGCGAGAACGTCGGCACCACGGCGCAGAGCAAGATGCCGGCCTTCGCCGAGAATCTGAACGTCATGTGCTTCATCGACGACATCTATGCCTACCTCATGGCGCGCGCCGACGGCGTTCTCGGCCGCGGCCGGCCGAAGAAGGAGCCCAAGCCCGCCGAAGCCAAGGAGCGGGACGACTCCTGCCTGAGTTGATCCCTTCCGGGGTTATCGGCGGCGTGGAAGCACGGGGAGAGAAGCGATGACAAGTCGCCCCTTCGGGGCCCTCGTCCTCGGCCTTTGGCTGTTTCCGGCCGCGCCGTCGCCGGCCGTCGCCCAGACCTCCGAGGCGGTCGACCGTTCCGCCCTCAGGGTCTGCGCCGATCCGGCCAACCTGCCGTTCTCGAACCAGGCCGGGGAGGGCTTCGAGAACAAGATCGCCGAGCTGCTCGCCGAGGAGCTCGAGGTCCCGGTCCAATACACCTGGTTCCCGCAGTCGACCGGCTTCGTGCGCAACACCCTCAAGGCGCGGCGCTGCGACGTGGTGATCGGCATCTCGCTCGGCTTCGAGCTCCTGCAGAACACCAACCCCTACTACCGCTCGGCCTACGTCATGCTCTACCGGGCCGAGGGCAGCCCGAAGGTGGCGTCGCTCTCCGATCCGACCCTGAAGTCGGCGCGGATCGGCCTCGTCGCCGGTACGCCGCCGGCGACCGTGGTCGCCCTGAACGGGCTGATGCGCCAGGTCCGCCCTTATCATCTTCAGGCCGACACCCGCTTCGATCATCCCGGCCGAAAGCTGGTGGAGGACCTCGCCAAGGGCGAGATCGACGTCGGCCTGCTGTGGGGGCCGATCGCCGGCTACTACGCCAAGCGGCAGGACGTGCCGCTCGAGATCGTGCCGCTGCGGACCGACGGCGGGCCGGTCCGCATGGACTACCGCATCACCATGGGCCTGCGCTTCAGCGAGCCGGAGTGGAAGCGGCAGCTCAACGACATCATCAAGCGCCGCAAGGCCGACATCGACGCCATCCTCAAGGACTACGGCGTGCCCCTGCTCGACGAGCGGGGCGCGTTGATCGGTCAGTGAGCTGAAGCCTTTGCTTTCTGCTCGTGAGGAATCACCCCCACCCGCGCGAAGCGCCGCGCGGATGGGGCGGCGGCGCTTGCGCCGCCGAACGCTTGCAGTCGTCCCACTTGGCGCTGTCGTCCTAGTGTCCTCGGCGCTGGTCGGAGCCCAGTCCGACGCCCCGGTCCCGGAGCCGGAGGGCTACCGGATGGACCGCTTCCGCGCGCCGGTGCCGGCGACCCTGAAGGGCGCCACGGTGGTCTCCACCAAGGAGGTCGAGGCCCTGGTCGGCTCGGTGGTCCTGATCGACGTCCTGCCGCGTCCGCCCAAGCCCGCGGGCCTGAAGGAGGGGACGGTCTGGCGCCCGCGTCCGCGCAGCAACATTCCCGGCAGCGTCTGGCTGCCCAACACCGGCCTCGGCGTCCTGCCGATCAGCGTCGAGGCCTACTTCCGCGACAACCTTGCGCGGCTCACCGGCGGCGACGTGACGCGCAAGCTGGTGTTCTATTGCCTGGCCGACTGCTGGATGTCCTGGAATGCCGCCAAGCGCGCGCTGGCCTACGGCTACGCCCAGGTCTACTGGTACCCCGAAGGCACCGACGGCTGGGCCGCCGCCGGCCTGCCGCTGGCGCCGTGCGAGCCGGTGCCCGGCGCCTATTAGAGCGTCGGGCGTGATTCTCGAATCGTGGGATTCCGAGATCGGTTGAGATGTGATTCCTTGGTGGGCAGGAGGTGTGCCATGGGAAACCCTATATCGAATGATTTGCGGCTTCGGATGGTTCGGGGTATTGCGGCCGG
>JAKSBE010000518.1 GCA_022361275.1 Kiloniellales bacterium | reverse complement strand
GTCAGCCTGGCCTTCACCCCGACGGTGCTGGACGATCGCAGGATCAGCCTCCTGGTCCGTCCGGAGGTCAGCGAGCTCGCGACCGAAAACGAGGTCACGGTCGGCAACTTCGTCGTCCGCGCCCTCTTCGTGCGGCGCGCGGAGACCACGGTCGAGCTGGGGTCGGGCCAGAGCTTCGCGATCGCCGGCATGCAGTTCCAGAACGCAAGCTACACCCTCGACAAGACCCCCGGGCTCGCCGACATCCCGATCCTGGGCGCGCTGTTCAGCAGCAAACGCTTCCAGCGGGACGAGACGGAACTGGCGATCATCGTCACCCCCTACCTCGTCACCCCGAGCAACACGCGGCTGACGACGCCGATGGATCGCTACACCCGCTTCCGGCAGGCGCGGCGGGGCAGCCAGGACGCCGTCCCGGTCGCCCGGAAGACCGTCCCCTTGCGGCCCTCGGTCGGTGTCGCCGGTCGTCCGGCGAATGCCGCCGGCTTCATCGTGGAGTAAGTCATGACCAGAAAGCACCACTTCCTCACGCGCAAACTGCTGCCGGTCCTGGCGCTGCTCCCGATGACCGCCTGCGGCGGCTTCGACGGCGGCATCAACGAAGGTCTCATTCCTCTGGCGTCCTGGACCCCGACGGAATGGGATACCCCCGCCGAGGCGGAGTGGGTCCGGCTTCAGCATCGCGTCGCCTTCGGTAGCGACTCGATGGAGCTCGACCGGGTGGAGCGCGAGCGGCTCGCGGCCTTCCTGCAGCAGTCCAAGGTGACCGCCAGGGACGATGTCTTCGTCTCGGCGCCGCGCGCCGACGACGGCACCGTCGACCCGACCGACCTGGCCCGCCTGGACGCGATCCGCGGCGAGCTCACGGTCCTCGGCCTGAACGTCACGGAGGGCGACGACGACGTCATGGTCGCCCCCGGCAACATCGGCATCGTGATCCGCCGGGCCGTGGTCATCCAGCCGGACTGCGAGACCGAGGAACCCGCCATTTCGGGTGTCCGGCCCGAGTTCCGTGTCGGCTGTTCGACGGCCTACAACCTGGGCGCCATGGTGGCCTATCCGGAGGACCTCATCGAGGGCCGTGGCCTGAGCCCGGCAGACGGCACCAAGGGTGCGACATCGATCGAGCGCTACCGGAAGGACGAGGTCAAGGATATCGAGAAAGAGAGGACGAGCGACCTATGAGCATCGCGGAACAGACCAGCTTGCCTGAGACGGCAAGCAACGTGAATGCGGACTGCGTCGCCTTCGTCAACGACGGACAGACGCACAACGTGGTCGCGGGCGTGCTGGGGGACATGTTCACCACGCCCCTGGTGCTCGACGGCGGCACGAAGGAGTCCCTGCAGTACCTGATGGAGGTCATGACCCCGCCGCGGATCATGATCGTCGACCTGGGAGAATCGAACGCCCCCCTGGCGGCGATGCTCTCGCTGACCACGGCCTTCACCGACGAGACCAAGCTGATCGGCATCGGCACGGTCAACGACGTCGGCCTCTATCGCGAGCTGATCGGCGCCGGCGTTTCGGACTACCTGGTGAAGCCGGTTACCGAGAAGGCCCTGACGGCGGCGATCACGCGGGCGCAGCAGGCCGCGCAGCCGATCCAGGAAGCGCATCAGGCCGACACGCAGGAAACCAAGCGCATCGCCGTGATCGGATCCCGCGGCGGCGTCGGCGCCAGCACGGTCGCGGTGAGCCTCGCCTGGATCTTCGGCGAGGAGCGCAAGAAGAAGACGGTGCTGCTCGACCTCGACCTGGAGTTCGGGACCGTCGCGCTGGCCTTGGACCTGGAGCCGACCCGCGGCCTGCGCGAGGCGCTGGAAACGCCGGCCCGGATCGACAGCCTGTTCATCTCGAGCGCGATGGCCAAGGTCAGCGATCACCTCAGCGTGCTTGCGACCGAGGAAACCCTGCGCCTGGAGACGAACTTCGACCCCTCGGCCATCGACGTCCTCTTCGAGGCCCTCAGCCGGGGCAACGAGTGCGTCGTGATCGACTTGCCCAGGCCGGCCTTCGCGGTGCGCGAGCGGGTGCTGCAGCAGGCGACCGACGTCATCCTGGTGACGGAACTCACCTTGGCCGGCCTCAGGGACTCCATCCGGATCCTCAGTTCGGTGGACGAGGCCGCGCCCAACGTGCCGGTCACGGTGATCGCCAACCGCTCCGGCGGCTCGCACGAGGCGGTCAAGAAGGCCGAGTTCCAGAAGGCCCTGGGACGGAAGGTCGATTTCCTGATGCCCGAGGACTCGAAGGCCTTCACCAAGGCCGCCAACAGCGGCAAGCCGCTGGTCGTGTCGGCCAAGACCAGCAAGGCGGTCAAGCTGATCCGCCAGGTGGCCGACAAGCTGGGCGCCGAAGAGGAACCCAAGGCCCAGGCCAAGACCAAGGCAAAGGCCAAGGCGCCGGGGGCTGCCAAGAAGACCTTGTCGTTCAGTCTGTTCAAGAAGAAGCCCAAGTAAGGCCGGGTTGACGCAAGGCCGGGTCAACGAGAGCTAGGTAAGGCTGCAAAATGACTGCAATTCCACGAAGCAACGGTGCTGGTCAGCCTCGAAGGCCCCAGGGACCGGGCGGCGGAGACCAGGGGGCGGATCTGTCGCCCCACCTCGAACGGCTCAAGCCCATCGTTCTCGAGGCTTTCGCCGACGATGACGTCAGCAAGCTGCCCCGGCCGCAGCTGGCGATCCGCATGGGCGAGATCGTCACCGTGGCCCTGGACCAGGGTGAGGAGCACGTCGATCTCCTGACCCGCCGTCTGGTGGTCACGGAGCTGATCAGCTGGCTCCTCCAGGCGGGCCCCTCGGCCGCCGGGCCGATGTCCCCCGGCGGCGGCACCGGCGACGACAATCCCGAGGTCTATGCCGCCAAGAAGAAGGCGATGACGCCCCTGCCGACGGTCGAGAAGGCCCGGGAGAAGATCCAGCCGATCGTCCTGGAGCGGATCGACGTCACCGCGGCCACCAAGCTGCCCCGCGACGAACTGGGCATGCAGATCGGCGACATCCTCAAGGAGGTGCTCGACGAGGAGCGGATGAGGCTCAACGCGGTCGAGCAGGAGCAGCTGGTCGAGCTCCTGCTCGACGACATGCTGGGCCTCGGGCCGCTCGAGCCGCTTCTGGCCGACGAGGCCGTGACCGACATCATGGTCAACGGCCCCAGGCAGACCTACGTCGAGCGGGGCGGCAAGCTCGAGATGACGGATGTGGTGTTCCGGAACAACGACCACCTGCTGAACGTCGCCCGCCGCATCGTGTCCCAGATCGGCCGACGGGTGGATGAATCGACGCCAATGGTCGACGCCCGCCTGCTGGACGGCAGTCGTGTCAACATCATCATCCCGCCCTTGGCGATCGACGGCGCGTCGATCTCGATTCGTAAGTTCGCCAAGAAGGGCATCACGCTCGACATCATGGCCCGGCAGGGCAACATCTCCGACAAGATGTGCGCGGTCCTGAAGGTCGCCGCCCGCAGCCGCCTCAACATCCTGATCTCCGGGGGTACCGGCTCCGGTAAGACCACCTTGCTCAACGCCCTGTCGCAGATGATCGACCAGGGCGAGCGGATCGTGACGATCGAGGACGCCGCCGAACTGCAGCTCCAGCAGCCTCACGTGGTTCGGCTGGAGACCCGTCCGGCCAACCTCGAAGGCGAGGGCGAGGTCACCATGCGTGACCTGGTCAAGAACTCCCTGCGTATGCGCCCGGACCGGATCATCCTCGGTGAGGTGCGTGGCGCCGAGGCCGTCGACATGCTGCAGGCCATGAACACCGGCCACGACGGCTCGCTCGGCACGGTCCACGCCAACCGCCCGCGCGAGGCCCTGACCCGTCTGGAGAACATGGTCGGCATGGCCGGCATCAACCTGCCGAGCAAGGCCGTGCGCACCCAGATCGCCGCGGCCCTCGACGTGATCGTCCAGATCAGCCGTATGCGAGACGGCGTGCGTCGGGTCACCAGCATATCGGAAGTCGTCGGCATGGAAGGCGACGTCATCACGACGCAGGAGCTCTTCAACTTCAAGTTCGAGGGCCAGGACACCGACGGCAAGATCACGGGTGTCTTCAAGTCAACCGGGCTGCGCCCGCATTTCACCAGCAAGGCCGCCTACTTCGGGCTCGACAAGGTCCTGCTGGAAGCCATTTAGGGGCAAGGGGCCATGTTCGAATCGTTCGGCCAACAAGAGCTGTTTCTCACCGTGATGATCGCCGCTGCCGTGGGCCTGCTTCTGGTCGCGGCCTTCACCGGCGTGGACAAGAACTATCTGCGGCGCATCGAGCGCGCGAGGGGCAACATCGAGGCCTCCTCGGAGAAGAACAGGGAGGCCGCGGTCAACGTGCGCCTGTCGACCTCCTACAGTGACATCGCCGCCCTCGACCAGATCATCCGGAACCTCCTGCCGCAGCCGGAGATGCTGCGGCAGCGCCTCAAGCGCGCTGCGGTCAGGGTCTCCTTGGCGAGCTACCTGATGATCTCCGTGGTCGTCGGAGCGATCACCTTCGGAATCGCGGCTCTGATCGGCCTCACGCCGCTTCCGGCCAACATTCTGATCGGCATCGGCGCCGGAATCGGCCTGCCGCACATGGTCATCAGCATGCTGATCAAACGCCGGCAGACCAAGTTCCTCAACTTTTTTCCGGATGCCATCGATCTGATGGTTCGCGGCATCAAATCCGGCCTGCCGATCTCCGAATCGATCACCAACGTCGGGACCGAGATCCAGGATCCGGTTGGGGAGGAGTTCAGGATCATCACCGATGCGGTCAAGTTCGGCCGCCCCATGGAAGAAGCCATGTGGGAGGCGGCGAACCGCTTGGATCTTCAGGAGTTCAAGTTCTTCACGATCAGTCTTGCGGTTCAGGCCGAGACCGGCGGCAATCTGGCCGAGACGCTGAACAACCTGGGCGACGTCCTTCGCGGCCGGCGCCAGCTCAAGCTGAAGATCAAGGCACTGTCCTCCGAAGCCAAGGCAAGCGCGATCATCATCGGCGCTCTGCCCTTCGTGATGGGCGGGATGATCTATCTCATCAATCCCGACTACATCATGAAGCTTTTCCTCGATCCGCGCGGTCACGTCATGCTGGGTATCGGCCTCTGCTCCTTCATGCTCGGCGTCGGCGCCATGATCAAATTGGTGAAGTTCGAGATATGAACCCTTTCGAATCCATAGGTCAGGAAGAAATCGTCATCGCGATGGCGGGTCTCTCGGCCCTCGTCATGACGATTGCCGTCTGGTCGGCGCTGGTCGTTCGCGATCCCTCGCAGCGGCGCATGAAGGAAATGGTCGACCGCCGCCTTCAGCTCAAGGAAGGCATCATGGTGACGCCCCGGCGCCGGCAGAAGCTGCAGGCGACGACCATGATGCGCCAGGTCGTGGATCGGCTGAAGCTGCTCCGGACCGCCCAGGCCGACAAGCTCGCCCGCCGGCTGGCGCAGGCCGGCTGGCGCTCGAAGGACGCCGTCGTCCGCTTCCTCTTCGCGAAGCTGGCCCTGCCTTTCGTCTTCGGCGGCGTCGCCCTCTTCGTGCTCTACGTGCTGGAGCTCTACAACCTCGACAGCATCCAGAAGATGCTGGTGGTTCTGGGCCTGACCATCTTCGGGACCTACGCGCCCGAGATCTACGTGAAGAACACCATCCAGAAGCGCTGGGCAGTGATCCGCAAGGCACTGCCCGATGCGCTCGATCTCATGGTGATCTGCGCGGAGGCCGGACTCAGCCTGGATGCGACCATGCAGCGGGTCTCCGACGAGCTGGCCGGCGCCTCGCCCGAGCTTTCCGAGGAGTTCGGCCTCACGGCCGCCGAGCTGAGCTTCCTGCCGGACCGGACCACCGCGCTCGGCAACCTCAAGGAACGGGTCGACCTGCCCGCGATGCGCGGCTTGGTCAACTCGCTGGTTCAATCCGAACGCTACGGCACCCCGCTGGCCCAGTCGCTGCGCGTCCTCGCGGCCGAATCGCGCAACGAACGCGTGATGAAGGCCGAGGAGAAGGCAGCCCGCCTGCCGGCGATGCTCACCGTGCCGATGATCATCTTCATCCTGCCGCCGCTTTTCATCGTCCTGATCGGTCCGGCGGGGCTGGATATCGCCGATGCGCTTGGCCGAATGGGATAGCCGGCGGCCGGCCAGGCGCATCGACGGCAAGGACGACCGGCGCAAGCCGGAACGAGACGAGGGGCCCCGACGCGACAGGCCCGACCTCTACGGCAAAGAGCGAAGACCGGAAGTTGGAGTTTCTCGAATACGCCTCCCGTTCCGGGAGGACGGGTTGTCCCGGAGGGAGGCCGTCTTGGAGGGGAAAAAGATGCTTAGAAGCGCTAGGAAAGCCAAGCCGTTCGCACGATTTCTGAAGGACCGGCAGGGCGCCAGCATGATCGAGCTGGCGCTCGCCTTTCCCGTCTTCATTCTCATGCTCATCGGCGTCATCGAACTCGCCATGCTGATGTTCATTCAGGTCGCGGTCGAAGGCGGCCTGCGCCAGGCGTCCCGCTTCGGGATCACCGGCCAAGCGGCCGGCGAAGGCGTGACCCGAGAGCAGAAGATCGCCGAGATCGTCGTCGACCACGCCCAGAACCTGGTGAAGATCGAGCCCAGCGACATCGAGCTTCTGGTCTACAAGGACTTCTCGTCGGTCGCGCAGCCCGAACCCTACATCGACAGCGACAAGAACGACGGCCCCGAATTCAAGGAAGGCAAGGATCAGTTCGACCCCGCCGTGCACGACATGAACGGCAACGGCGTCTGGGACGCCGACCAGGGGGATACCAGCCAAGGCGCGGGCGGCTCGGGCGCCATCGTCCTCTATCGCGTGACCTTCGATTGGGAGTGGCTGACGCCCTTCTTCGCCGCCGCCGTCGCCAACGAAAAGGTCAACCTGCAAGCCGCGATCGCGGTCCGCAACGAACCCTGGCCGGACAATAGCTGAGCCGCTGGGCAAGCAGATGGGAGCAAGCGCATGACTGCGAATTCCTCGGATTCGTGCTCTCTGCCGAAACGCTGCAAGGCGTTTGGACGGCAGGAGCGCGGCGGGATCTTGATCGAGTTCGCCTTCGCCCTACCGATCCTGGTCACCCTGACCCTGGGCACGGTGAACGCCGCGTTCTACATCCTGCTGCAACAGAAAATGAGCCGCGCCGCCTCGTCGATCTCCGACCTCGTAGCACAGCCGGAGAACATCACGCATGCCGAGGTGAGGCTGGCTTACGACGCGGCGGAGCATCTCTTCGGCGACATGTTCGACCTCGCCAGCAACGGGCATGCGATCGTCACCTCGGTGCGCGGCGGGACCGTGGATGATCCGCCGCCGAGGATCAACTTCCAGATCCACAAGGAATGCGACACCACCAGCTACAGCAGCGCCGTCGGCTCGATGGCCGAAAGCGAAGCCAAGCTGCCGAGCGACCTCGACCTTCAGCCGGGCGATTCGGTGATCGTGGCCGAGGTCTTCTACGAGTGGGAGCCGATTTTCTTCGGTGACATGATCGAGGGCGGCACGCAGTACAACGTCGCATACCGACGGCCACGCCTCGGCGCGGGAGTGCTTGCCGGCGGCATGACCTGCTGAGCCACCGCAGCTGACGGCTTTCCTGAGGGAGGGTCCGGGGCCGCATCACCGGCCCCGGACCCTCCGCCTGCCGTCCGGACCCGCCCCTGCCGGACCCGCCCCTGGGCGAAGAAACCCTGGGCCGCTAAGCCTTGCTCCAGGCCGCAAGGGGAGTCTTGCCTAGTCCTGCTGAGTCTCGCGCCAAGCCTCGTAGGCCCGCAGCGTCTCGTCGTCCGGCGGATAGAGGCCCTTGACCGGCGCGCCCTGCTCGATCCGCTTCTGCACGTAGCGCTCGAATCGCTCCTGCTCGACGCCCGCGGCGGCGACCTCCGCGGCCAGGCCGCGCGGCACCACGACCACGCCGTCCTCGTCCGCCAGCATGATGTCGCCCGGCATGATCGCCACGCCGCCGCAGCCGATCGGCTCCTGCCAGCCCGCGAAGACCAGGCCGGCGATCGAGGGTGGTGCCGAGGCGCCGGTGCAGTAGACCGGGAAGGACAACGCCTTGACCGCCGAGACGTCGCGCAGCGGGCCGTCGCAGACGACCCCCAGACCGCCGCGGGCCTGGATCCTGGCCACCATGATGTCGCCCAGGGTGGCGCAGTCGGTACTCTCGCGGGCGTCCACGACGACGATATGCCCGGGCGGCAGGGCCTCGACGGCGTCCCGCAGGGAGCCTTCCTGGTTGTAGCTCTCGGGGGTGCCCAGGTCCTCGCGCAACGGCAGGAAGCGGATGGTGAAGGCCTCGCCGACCAGGCGGCGATTAGCCGGATGCCCGGGCGGATGAAGCGATGCCGGCCCCTTGAGCCAGCAGCGGCGAATCCCGCGCTTCAGGAGCTGCATCGAGACGGTGGCCGTGGTGATCGACGACAGCGCGGCCAGGGTCTCCGGCGATACCTCCGGCAGATCGGATTCGATCATCCTCGGCAGCTCCCCTCGCAGATCGGACAGAGATCCTAGGACAGCCCACCGTCAAGTGCCATGGAACAATGCCCTTGAGGCAGGATTATGGCGCCCGCCTTCAGCGGGTCTCCTCGAAAAGCTCGCGACCGATCAGCATGCGGCGCACCTCGCTGGTGCCGGCACCGATCTCGTAGAGCTTGGCGTCGCGCAGCAGGCGGCCGGTCGGATAGTCGTTGATGTAGCCGTTGCCGCCCAGGCATTGGATCGCCTCCAGGGCCATCCAGGTCGCCTTCTCGGCGGCGTAGAGAATCGCCCCGGCGGCGTCCTTGCGGGTGGTCTCGCCCCGGTCGCAGGCCTTGGCGACCGTGTAGACGTAGGCCTTGCTGGCGTTCATCGTGGTGTACATGTCGGCCAGCTTGCCCTGCATGAGCTGGAAGGCGCCGATCGGCTTGCCGAACTGCTCGCGCTCGTGGACGTAGGGCACGACGATGTCCATGCAGGCCTGCATGATGCCCAGGGGGCCCGCCGCCAGCACGGCCCGCTCGTAGTCCAGGCCGCTCATCAGCACGCCGACTCCCTCTCCGACCTGGCCCAGGACGTTCTCTTCCGGCACCTCGCAGTCCTCGAAGACCAGTTCGCAGGTGTCGGAGCCCCGCATCCCGAGCTTGTCGAGCTTCTGCGCCGTGCCGAAGCCCTTGAAGCCCTTTTCGATCAGGAAGGCGGTGATGCCGCGCGACCCGGCCCCGGGATCGGTCTTGGCGTAGACCACCAGCACCTCGGCGACGGGACCGTTGGTGATCCACATCTTGCTGCCGTTGAGGACGTAGCGGTCGCCCTTCTTCTCGGCGCGGGTCCGCATCCCGACCACGTCCGAGCCGGCGCCGGGCTCGCTCATCGCCAGGGCGCCGACGTGCTCCCCGGAGATCAGCTTGGGCAGGTAGCGCCGCTTCTGATCCTCGCAGCCGTTGCGGCGGATCTGGTTGACGCAGAGGTTGGAGTGCGCGCCGTAGCTGAGCCCGACCGAGGCCGAGGCGCGGCTGATCTCCTCCATCGCCACGCAGTGCTCCAGGTAGCCCATGCCGGAGCCGCCGTAGTCCTCTTCGACGGTGATTCCGAGCAGGCCGAGCTCGCCCAGCTTCGGCCAGAGCTGGCGCGGGAAGAGGTTGTCGCGGTCGGTGGCCTCCGCCAGGGGCGCGATCTCGTCGGCCGAGAAGGTCATCACGGTATCGCGCAGAAGGTCCGTCGTTTCGCCCAGGCCGAAGTTCAGGGCGGGCAGCTGGTTCGCTATCATCGCATCCAATCCAAGAATCGCTTTTCCAATCCCGAAGGCGGCGCTTCAAGCGACCGCCGCCGCGGTCAGCCCGCGCGGGGCATATCCGGGCGCCCGTCCAGGCGCATGATGGTCTGCAGGCCCTTCGCGCAGAGCTTAGACCCGCCGGCCTCCACCGCGAAGACCTCGAGGTCGCAGAGAGTCAAGGTCCGGCCCGGCCGCAGGACCCGCCCGACGGCGCGCAGCCGCTCGCCCTGGGCCGGCGCGACCAGGTTGATCTTGTACTCCACGGTCAGCACCGAGGCCTCGCGGGGGAACAGGCTGAAGGCGGCATAGCCCCCGGCCGAGTCCGCCACCGTGCTGGTCGCGCCGGCGTGGAAGAAGCCGTGCTGCTGCGTCAGGTCGTCGCGGAAGGGCAGCTCGATCTCGACCTGCCCCGGCGCGACCAGGCTGAGCTCTGCGCCGATAAGCTCCATGATTCCTTGGCGTTGGAAGCTATCCCTGACACGCTCTTCGAAGTCCGGATCGGCCGGTTCAAAGCTGGGTGCCACCGCGCCCTCCCTCCTGCGCCGCACGCACCGCCATGCCCCGGCCCCGGGCGCGCAGTGCGCCGGGCGTCAGCCCGAGGTCCGCCAGGAAGCACCAGGTCGCCTCGTCGAACTTGCCGACGTACCACATCACGTTCATGTGGCCGACGTGATCGCAGTTCCAGGGATAGACCGTCCCCCGGTAGGTCAGCCGCCAGGGATCCTGCACCTCGGTCGCCTGCATCCGGGTCATCGCGACGCCCTCCGGCGCGAGCGCCTCCGGGCCGGCGCACGGGCGCCGTCCTTCAGGGCCTGAAGCCGCCGCCGGCAGTCCCGGGCGACGCCGTCCAGGTCCCTGAGGCTGGCTTCGATATCCCGCCGCTTCGCCAGGAGCTCCGCGCGCCGCGCGGCGATCTTCTCCAGCAGGAACTCGAGCTGCTTGGCCTCGCCGCGCGGCTCGTCGTAGAGCGCCAGGATCTCGGCGATCTCGGCCAGGCTGAAGCCGAGGCGCTTGCCGCGCAGGATCAGCTTCAGACGGGTCCGGTCGCGCTCCCGGTAGATCCGCCGCTGCCCTTCCCTGAGCGGCCGCAGCAGGCCGTAGTCCTCGTAGAAGCGGATCGCCCGCGGAGTCACGCCGGACTCCCGGGCCAGTTCGCCGATGCCGTAGTGGTTCATGCTTCCCAAGACTACTTTACGTTTACGTAAACGTAAAGCCCAAGAGCCTCGGTCCGGCGGCCGCGTTCGCACGGCGAGCGGTCGCGGTTTTCTTGCGGACTTCAATCCCCTGGGGCATGCTACCGATGCGTTTGGAGAGCGGCAGGGGCTAAACCGAAATGGCGTTTAAACCGAAATGACAAGGGTGCGCTTCTCGGGCGCCCGAAACTTGGAGTCCGAGCGGCCTAACCAGGCCCGGGGGCCGGGAGCGGAGCGCTGACGCCCCTCGCCTCCCCTCCGGGCTTCGCCGCCGGAATGACTGGGAGGAAAGTCCATGTACCGCGTGCAAGAGCACGACTTCGTCGACCTGTCGAAACCCAGGAAACACGACCGTGAGCAGCGGCCCGGTCTCGACCGGCGGGGCTTCCTCGCCGCCGCGACCGCGCTGGCCGCCGCGACCTCGATGGCGCCCCCGGTCTTCGCCCGCAACTTCGGCCCGAACGCCGAGCCGGTCCGCTATCCGGACCCGGACATCGTCGTCCTCGACACGCGCTTCAAGGCGAAGCTGGGCAACACGCCGATCCAGCGCCTGCACCACGGCACGCTCTGGGCCGAGGGCCCGGCCTGGAGCGGCGTCGGCCGCTACCTGCTGTGGAGCGACATCCCCAACAACGAGCAACTCCGCTTCATCGAGGAGGACGGCCACGTCGCCCGGCGCTTCCGCTATCCTTCGCACAACAGCAACGGCAACACCTTCGATTTCCAGGGCCGGCAGATCTCCTGCCAGCACGACACGGGCCACGTCGTCCGCTACGAGCCCAACGGCGAGGTCACGGTGCTGGCCAGCAACTTCGAAGGCGAGCGTTTCAACGCCCCGAACGACGCGGTGGTACATCCCGACGACGGCTCGATCTGGTTCACCGATCCGGGCTACGGCGGCCTGATGAACTACGAGGGCACCCGGCACGACACCGGCTCGGTCCAGCCTTTCCGCAAGGAGGCGATCTACCGCATCGACGCCAAAACGGCCAAGATCGCCAAGGTCGCGGATCAGCCCTTCAAGCCCAACGGCCTCTGCTTCTCGCACGACTACAAGCGGCTCTTCGTCGCCGACACCGGCGCCAGCCACTATCCCGAGGCCAAGAACATCATCTGGGGCTTCGACGTCAACGGCGAGAAGCTGGACGAGGCACAGACCTTCGCGGACATGGAGCTCGACGGCAAGGCCGGCTTCGCCGACGGCATCCGGGCCGACGAGGACGGCAATATCTGGTCCAGTGCGGGCTGGGTCGGCGACGGCTACGACGGCGTGCACATCTTCGCGCCCAACGGCGACCGGATCGGCCAGATCCGTCTGCCGGAGATCTGCTCCAACGTCTGCTTCGGCGGGACCAAGCGCAACCGGCTCTTCATGACCGCCAGCCAGTCGCTCTATTCCGTCTTCGTCGAGACCAGGGGCGCCCACATCACCTGAGCGCGCGTTACGGGACTGGCGTCTAGAGCATCGGGCGTTTAATCTGCAACATATCCGGCCGCCTTGAGGTAGTTCCAGCATTCGTCTGGTTGGAACAGATCACAGATATTGCCGACGGCGCGCCAGAGCTCGTCATAGGTGCGTGCCTTTGCCTTTCTGAGGT
>JAKSBE010000393.1 GCA_022361275.1 Kiloniellales bacterium | reverse complement strand
GCGTCGCCGCGGACGAACTTGGCCGCGCCGTCCATCGAGCCGTAGAAGTTGCTCTCGTCCTCCAGGGTCTTGCGCCGGGCCCGGGCCTCGTCCTCATCGATCAGGCCCGAGGAGAGATCGGCGTCGATCGCCATCTGCTTGCCCGGCATGGCGTCCAGGCTGAAGCGGGCCGAGACCTCGGCGATGCGGCCGGAGCCCTTGGTGATGACCACGAAGTTCACGATCACCAGGATGCCGAAGACGATGATCCCGATGACGAAGTTGCCGCTCATGACGAAGCTGCCGAAGGCTTCGATCACCTTGCCGGCGGCGTCGGGCCCGCTGTGCCCGTTGGCCAGGATCAGCCGCGTCGAGGCCAGGTTCAGGGCCAGGCGCAGCATGGTCGCGATCAGCAGGACCGTAGGGAAGGAGCTGAAGTCCAGCGCCCGGCCGATGAACAGCACGGTCATCAGGATCAGGACCGAGAAGGTCATGGAGATCGCCAGGCTGATGTCCAGCAGCCAGCCGGGCATCGGCAGGATCAGCACCACCAGGATGCAGACGATGCCGAGCGCGAGCGCGATCTCGCCGCGCCGCAGCGCGCTGTTGAGCTGGCCGAGGATGTCTCCCGGGGTCGGCCCGCCGCCCTGCTGCTGACTGGCGTCGGTCATGGTCTCACCGCTCGCTCGTCTCGGAGGGTGCCCGAGTCATCCGGCGTCGGGGAGACCCCCCCACCCCAGCCCTCCCCCTCCAGGGGGGAGGGAGCGTGGAGCCTGCCAAGATGATATCCCCTCCCCCCTGGAGGGGGAGGGCTGGGGTGGGGGGGATGGCAGCCATCGACCAGGTCCTGCTCTAGGCGCCGCTAGACCCGCACCCGCTCCGCTTCGCCCGGCATCGGGACCGCCGCGCCCTCCTGGCTGTACTGCTTCAGCTTGTTGCGCAGGGTGCGGATCGAGATGCCCAGGATGTTGGCTGCATGGGTGCGGTTGCCCAGGCAGTGCGACAGGGTGTCGAGGATCAGGTCGCGCTCGACCTCGGCGACGGTGCGGCCGACCAGGGCGCTGGTGTCCTGCTCCCCGCCGTTCTGGACCTCGCTCTCGCGCAGGGCGGCGGGGGGTGCGGCAACCTCCGCCGGCTTCGGCGCCAGGCGGTCGCCGGTCAGGATGATGGCCTCGGCCGTGACTTTGTGGTCCCGGGCCATCAGCACGGCGCGGTGCATGGTGTTCTCGAGCTCGCGTACGTTGCCGCGCCAGTGATGCTTCTCCAGGCAGCGCAGCGCCTGGTCGGTCATGGCCGGCAGCGGCACGCCGTTGGCCTCGGCGTACTTGGCGAGGAAGTGCTCGGCGAGGAGGGCGATGTCCTGGCCGCGCGCGCGCAGGGGCGGCAGCTCGACGTTGACCACGTTGAGGCGGAAAAAGAGGTCCTCCCGGAAGCGGCTCTCGCGGACCTCCTCCTCGAGGTCCCGGTTGGAGGTCGCCAGCAGCCGGATGTCGACCCGGATCGGCTGGGTGCCGCCGACCCGGTCGATCTCGCGCTCCTGGATCGCGCGCAGCAGCTTGGCCTGCAGGCGCGGATGCATCTCCGAGATCTCGTCGAGCAGCAGGGTGCCGCCGTTGGCCTCTTCGAACTTGCCGATACGCCGGGCGATGGCGCCGGTGAAGGCGCCCTTCTCGTGCCCGAAGAGCTCGGATTCCAGCAGGTTCTCGGGGATCGCGGCGCAGTTGACCGAGACGAAGGTCTGCTGCGCCCGCCTGGACTTCTCGTGGATGTAGCGGGCCATGACCTCCTTGCCGGTCCCGGACTCGCCGGTGATCAGGACGCTGGCGTCGGCGCCGGCGACCTGCTCGGCCAGGCGCAGCACCTCCTTCATCCCGGGATCCCGGGTCAGGAAGGCGGTCGATTCCTCCGCGACCGCGGCCAGCACCGCCGCGATCAGCTCGGGGTCGGGCGGCAGCGGCACGTACTCCTGGGCGCCGGCGCGGATCGCCTTGACCGCGGCGCCGGGATCGGTGCCGATGCCGCAGGCGACCACCGGGATCGAGATCCGCTCGGCCTTCAGGCTGCCGATCATGCTGCCGACGTCCAGCCGGATGTCGATCATCAGCAGGTCGGCGCCGTGGCCGCTGCGCAGCAGGGACAAGGCCTTCGCGATGTCGTCAGCGTGCGCCACCTTGGCACCCCGGTCGAGCGCGATCTTGCCCGCCGTGGTGATGTGGCCCTCCAGGGTGCCGACGATTAGAAGCCGCATCGTCTCAGTCTCCAGATGTCAAAGGCTCAGTCGAAGTCGCCGACCCGCTGGTCGGGCGGCAGCAGGGTGTTCAAGAGGATCTCGAGCCGCCGCGGGTTCTCCTGCCGCGCGATCGAGACGGCGCCCAGGGCGTAGAGCTGGCGGACCAGGGCCTCGACCCCGGAGTTGCGCTCGAGCTTGCCGGCCAGGGGCAGGAAGACCATGTTGGCGAGGATCGCGCCGTAGAAGGTGGTGAGCAGCGCGACCGCCATGGCGGGCCCGATAGATTCCGGGTCCTCCAGGTTGCCCAGCATCTGCACCAGGCCGATCAGCGTCCCGATCAGGCCCATCGCCGGGCAGACCTCGCCCGCGCGCCGCAGGACTCCGGCGGCGCGGGTGTGGCGGGCGGTCATGGCCTGGACCTCGGTATGCAGGACCTGCTCCATCTGGTCGGCGGGCGTGCCGTCGACCGCCAGGCGCAGCGCCCGATAGAGGAAGGGGTGGTCTTCGAGGTTCTGCAGGAGCCGTTGCAGCGACAGTACGCCGTGGCGCCGGGCCTGCTTGGCCAGAAGCAGCACCTGATCGGCGGCGGCGGCGGGATCCTGGGCGTTGTAGAGCACGGTCTTGAGCATCACGCCCTGGGCCCGGACGACCTCGACGGCCGAGAAGGAGATCGAGGTCACCAGGAAGCTGCCGCCGATGACGATCAGCAGCGCCGGGACGTCGACAAAGGCGCCGGGCGAGCCGCCCAGGGCCATGGCGGTCACGATCATGGCGAAGGCGCCCAGCACCCCGCCGAGGGTCGCGAAGTCGACGCTGGTGCCGCTCGGCAGGTCGTCCAGGCTGACCATGGGCGGCGCCTTGCCGTCGGTGCTGCTGAGGTTGGCCATGACCGCTGCTCGCCCTGTCCCTCGCGTTCCGGGTGCCGTCCTAGGAGCGATCCATCTTGATGATCTCGGTCATGGTCACGCCGAGCCGGTCCTCGACCACGACCACCTCGCCGCGCGCGACCAGGCGGTTGTTGACGTAGATGTCGACCGCCTCGCCGACCTTGCGGTCCAGCTCGACCACTGCGCCGCGGCCCAGCTTCAGCAGCTGCGCGACCTGCATGTTGGCCTTGCCGAGCACGGCCGAGACTTGGACCGGGATGTCGTAAACGGCTTCCAAATCCTTGGCGTTGCCGGGAATCTTGCCCGAATCCGCAAGGTCGACTTCCCGTGACTCCTCGCCGGGCCGGCCGCCGTCGAGCTCGGCCAGGTCGAGTCCGCCTTCGCCGCCCTTCGCGTCTTGCTGTGTGTCGTCGTCAGCCATGGGAGCTGCCCTCCGTCGCGGGGGTTGTCGGGTTCGCGCTGCCGGCCTCCTGCGAGGCCGCGGGCCCGGCCAGGCCGAGCAGGATCTTCGAGCGGGCGATCGCCGCGTCCATTGCCGTCATCAGGCGTGCGCTGTCGCGCTGGGCGCCGCCGTCGGCCCATTCGACCAGAGCGTCGCCGGCCGCGAGGCTGTCGTCGGCGATGACCACGACCTTGCCTTCGTAGGCCCGCTGGGCCGTGACCGCGCCGATCCTGGCGGTGATCGCCTCGATCTGCTCGGCGGCGACGCGGACCACGATGCGCGGCTCCTCCCTGACCCGGGTCAGGCAGTCGCCGATCAGGGCCTCGATCTCGGCCAGCCCGGCGGTCTTGGCCAGGACCGGGAAGAGCTTTCTCAGCATCAGGCCGGTGGCCTCGGTCGCCTCCTCGACGAGCCGCCGCTCCGTGGCGGTCCACTGCCGGAGCAGCGCCTCCAGAGAGTCGCTCACCCGCTGCTCGGTCCGGACCAGGGCTTCCTCGGCCTGCAGCCGGGCCTGCTGGAGCGCGGCCTCGCGTCCGGCGCCGAAGCCTTCGGCCCGCGCGCGCTCCAGGTCCTCCTCGCCGAACTGCGGGGCCGGGGGCTCGCCGCCCGGCGGCTCCATGATCAGCTCGCCGTTCGCACCGTCGAAGGAGGTGTCGAAAAGAAACCGCTTCTGGCTCAAGCCCGTTCTCACGCTCGCTGCTCCCGGTCAGTAGACAAGTTCGTCCTCGCCCTTGCTGTCGGCGATGATGATCTCCTCCTTGTCCGCGAGGTCCTTCGCGATCTGGACCAGGTACATCTGGGCCTCGTCGACGTCGCGCAACCGGATCGGCCCCAAGGCCTCCATGTCCTCGCGCAGGATCTTGGCCGCGCGTTCCGACATGTTGGAGAAGAACAGCTCGCGCAGGCTTTCCGAGGCGCCCTTGAGGGCGGTGCCGAGCTTGTCGTTGTCGATGTTGCGCAGCAGGGTCTGGACGCCGCTGGGATCGAGCTTGCCGAGGTCCTCGAAGGTGAACATCAGGGCCCGGATCTTCTCCGAGGACTCCGGGCTGCGCTCCTCCAGGGCCGAGAAGAAGCGGCCCTCGACGTTGCGGTCCAGGAAGTTGAAGATCTCGGCCATCTTCTCGTGGGCGTCGCGGCGGCTGGTCCGCGCCAGGTTGGACATGAACTCGGTGCGCAGGGTGCGCTCGACGTTGTCCAGGACGTCCTTCTGAACCGCCTCCATGCGCAGCATCCGCATCACCACTTCCATGGCGAAGGGCTCGGGCAACTGGGCCAGGACCGCGGCGGCGTGGTCGGCGCGGATCCGCGACAGCACCACGGCGACGGTCTGCGGGTATTCGTTCTTGAGGTAGTTGGCGAGGACCGTCTCGTTGACGTTGCCGAGCTTGTCCCACATGGTCCGGCCGGCAGGACCGCGGATCTCCTCCATGATCGTGTCGACCTTCTCGCGATCGAGGACCCGGTTCAGCAGGCGCTCGGTGGTCTCCATATTGCCGATCAGGGAGCCGGTGCTGGAAATCTGGTCGGCGAAGTCGACGAAGAGGCGCTCGACGACTTCGGCGTTGACCATGCCCAGGGTCGCCATGATCTGGGACAGCTCCTTGATCTCCTCGTCGTCCATCAGGGCGAAGAGGCTGCTGGCACCCTCTTCGCCCAGCGACATCAGCAGGATCCCGGCCTTCTCGGGGCCGCTCAGCGAACGGTAGTCTTCCCTGGCGCTTGGCATCACTCCTCCTCCGGTCTCGCTCAGGCTTGCTCGAAGAGCCAGGAGCGGATGATCGACACCGCCTCTTCCGGGTGCTTGTCGACGATCTCGCCGATCTTCTTCATCGAGGATTCCCGGACCCGCCCCTCGACCATGTTGAGGTCGATCATCCGCTCGAGCTCGGCGTGGCTTTCCTGCGCCGGGGTCGGCAGGTTGCCGCCCGGTCCCTCCAGGGCCGGCGCGCTGGCGGCGGCGATGGCCTGCACCGCGCCGGCCTCGCCCTGGGCCAGGGCGGGATCGACGTTGCCCGGCAGCGCCGCGACCGGCTCCTCCGCCTGGGAGTCCAGGAGGCGTCCCATCAGCGGACGGATCACGAAGAGCAGGGCCAGGATGGCGACCAGGCCCAGGACGCCGAGTTCGACGATCCGCAGAAGGGTGCCCTGGCTGAGCCCGAAGAAGTCCCAGATCGGCGATCCCGCCCCGTCGGCGCCGAGGTCGGCGAAGGGCATGTTGACGATCTCGAGGACGTCGCCGCGCTCCCGGTCGAAGCCGATCGCAGAGCGGGCCAGGGCGGCCAGCTGGTCCAGTTCCTCCTGGGGCCGCGGCGTGTAGACCGTCTCGCCGGCCTCGTTCGTCGTGGTCGCGCCGTTGACCAGGATCGCGACCGAGAGCCGGCGCACCACGCCGCTTTCCCGGACGTGGGTCTTGACGACGCGGGAGATCTCGAAGTTCACGGTCTCCTCGACCCGCTGGGACTGGCTCTGGCTGTTGGTCTGACCGTCGGCGCCCAGGCCGGCGTCCGGCAGGTTGTTGCCGACGGTGACCGGCTCGGGGCCCTCGCTGTCTCGGTTGCTGCTCGATTCCTCGACCGTCTGGGTCGAGCGCACGACTTGGCCGTCCGGGTCGTAGATCTCGGAGTTCTCGGTGATCCGGTCGAAGTCCATATCGGCCGAGACCTGGACCCGGACGTTGCCGGGGCCGACCGAGCGCTCGAGCAGGGATTCCGCGGTCCGTGCCAGGCGGCGCTCGTAGGTCAGGCGCAGGTCCTCGGCGTTGGAGGTGGCGCTGGCTTCGCCGCTGGCGTCGTTGCCGGCGGCCAGGAGCGCGCCGCGGTCGTCGACGATCGACACCATGCCGGGGGCGAGGCCGGGTACCGCCGCCGCGACCATGTGCTGGATCGCGAGCGTCTGGCGCCGGTCCAGCTCGCCGCCGCGCAGGGAGAGGACGATCGAGGCGCTGGGCTGCTCGCGCTCGCGGGAGAAGAGCTGGCGGCGGGGCAGCACCAGGTGGACCCGGGCCTTGTCGACCAGTCCAAGGGACGCGATGCTGCGCGCCAGCTCGCCTTCCAGCGCGCGCAGGTGGTTGATGTCCTGAACGAAGCGCGTGGTGCCCAAGCCTTCGGAGCGGTCGAAGATCTCGTAGCCCACGGAGCCGCCGCTGGGCAGGCCCTGTTCGGCCATGGCCAGGCGCAGGCGCGCGACCTGGTCGCTCGGCACCAGGATCCGGCTGCCGTCCGGCGTGACGTCGTAGGGCACCTGGAGCTGCTCCAGCCGGGTCACGATCTCGCCGCTGTCCTGGGCCGGAAGTCCGCCATAGAGCAGGGCCATGTTCGGGGTCGCGACCCGGCCGGTGAGAAAGACGAAGAAGGCCAGGGTGGCGGCGCCGACCAGCCCGAGGATCGCCAGGCGGGCGGGGCCCAAACTGCGGAGGGTGTCGAACAGTGCCGTCACGCGCTGCGATCTCTTACGCCGGGTGTGCTAGGTCCTTGAGGAAGATCTTGGCTCTCCCATATCCCCACCCTTCGGCATATGCTGACAGGCGGAGTAGGCCTAACTTACTGCGCTGACGGTAAAGTCTCGGTTAACGTGGGCAAGAATTGCCTAGCCGGCCGGAAAATTCTGCCGGTTCGATGCGTAGAAAAATTCTCAATTTGTGTGAATTTTTACTTAAAAAGCCGTCATGATGGCGGCTGGAAATTGGATTTCCGAGTCGGGGTCGAAGTGGAACCTAGCCCGTTACTCGGTCGGGCGAAGTTGCCCCCTCAGCCGGTTTCGCCATGACCGGCGCCGGCGAAGGCCAAGCCTTCGTCTTCGTCGTGCGGGCGGCGGTACTGCTGCAGCCGCGTCGTGCGCAGGCCGCGCATGCCGTGGGCGTCGATCAGACGCTGCCACGAGAGGAACTCTTCAACCGAAAGCTTGTAGCGCTTGCAGGCGTCCTCGAGGCTGATCAAGCCGGTCCTCACGCCCGCGACCACCTCGGCCTTGCGCCGCACCACCCAACGCTTGGTGTTGGGGGGCGGGAGGTCGTCGATGGTCATCGGCTTGCCGGCCGGTCCCATCGCCGTGTTCGACCTACCTGGACGAGTCATCTCCATTTTGGCTCCAAAATCAAAAGCCGCCGAATCCTGTCTTTGGAAGTTAGGGCCGCAGCTTTAAAAAATCCCTAAACTCAGTGACTAAGCTGGCTGATAGATCTTTACCTAATGTAAATAAGGGTTAAATTATTTGCGCCGCCGGCTATTACTCAAAATAATCGGCCGGCGGCGCAAGTATTTACCGGATATCTATTTTAGCGGCGGATCCGGATCAGCTCCTCCAGCATCTCGTCGGCCGTGGTGATGATTTTGGCGTTGGCCGAGTAGGCCCTCTGGGTGATGATCATGTTCGTGAACTCGTCCGCCAGATCGACCGTCGAGGCTTCCAGGGAGAAGGAGGAGACCGAGCCGGCGGCGCCGGTGTTCGCCTCCAGCAGGATCACGCTGCCCGAGCCGTCGGTCTCGAGGTAGGCGTTGCCGTCACGCAACTGCAGGCTGTTGGGCGCCGGGAAGACCGCCAGGGGCAGCTTGTAGAGGGCCTGCTGCTGGCCGTTGTCGAAGAGCGCGGTGACGAAGCCGTCGTCGTCGATGTTGACGCCGGTGAAGTTGCCGAAGCGCACGCCGTCCTGGTTGATGAACCCTGGCGAGAAGCTGCCGGAGAACTGGGTGATCCCGTCGGTCTGCCCGAGGGTGCCGAGGTCCACCGCCACGGTACTGGCGGCGGCGGGTGTCGCCGTCCAGGAGATGTCGATGTCCGGGAAGGTGATGGCGCTTGGCGCCCCTAAGCCGTCGAAGGCGATGGAGCGGGTGATCGGGCCCGCGACGGTGCCGCTGACCGCGCCGGTCGAGGCCAGGGTCGGATCCTGGATCGTGATGTCCCACTCCGGCGTGGCCGCGTCGTAGACGAAGTCGATCTGGAGGTTATGGGCGTTGCCCAGGGAGTCGAAGATCTGCGCCGTGATGGAGTGGGTCTCGCCGCTGGCCGCCGTCGAGGGCAGATTGGCCCCCAGCGACATCGTGGTGGTCGGCACGGCATTACCGGAGAGCGAGGCGACGTTGACGGTCTGGATGCTGGACAGCACGCCGGGCGTCGCCGGCAGGGCGCCGGTGCTGTCCAGGGGCCAGCCCTGCAGGTAGTAGCCGTCGGCGTTGACCAGGTCGCCGTTCTCGTCGGTCGTGAACCGCCCGGCGCGGGTGTAGAGGTAGTCGTTGCCCGGTCCCGGCGCCGCCGCCTCGTTGACCACGAAGAAGCCGTTGCCGACGATCGCGACATCGGTCTCGGAAGAAGTTCCCTGCAGCAGGCCCTGGGCGTCGGCGGACTGGATCGGGCGCGACTGCACGCCACCGGGCGAGTGCAGGGTCTGGGACCCCGACTGGGTGATCAGGGTCGAGAAGCTGGTCCGCAGGCCCTTGTAGCCGACGGTGTTCACGTTGGCGATGTTGTCAGAGATCATGCCGATCGCCTGGCTCTGGGCCGTCAGCCCCGAGACGCCGGCGAACATCGCGCCCAAGATGCTCATGTCGTTGCTCCCTCGTTCCGCCGGCGGGGCGGCTCTGCGTCCCCGCCGCGCTGTCTTGGCTCAGATCGGCTTCTGCCTGGTGAAGTTCAGCTTTGGGGTTCCGCCGGGCCCTCGGTGACGGAGACCACCTTGTTGATCGGTATCTTCAGGCCGTTGAGCGAGAGCGCGACCTGGCCGTCGATGACTTCCACGCCGGTCACCCGGCCGACCGTGCCCGTCGCCACCTGAATCGGCGCGTCGTCGCCATCGACGGCGGTCACCACGGCCCGGTAGATGCCGTCGGGCAGCGGCTTGCCGTCGTCGTCGGTGCCGTCCCAGTCCAGGCGATGCAGTCCGGGGTCGGTCTCGCCGGTGACGGTCCGGACCACCTGACCGCTCTCGTCCTGGATCTGGATCGTGGTGCGCGTCGCCGAGGCGGTCAGGCCGTAGGTCAGGGTGGCCTTGCCGCCGTCCAGCGAGAGGAACGGGCTCTCGGCCTCGATGTTGCGCCCGATGTAGTTTGCGGCGCTGGTGAGCTGGTTGCCCAGCTGCAGGTCGATCAGCTGCGCCAGCCGGTCGTTGGTCTTGATCGACTGCTCGACCTCGGTGAAGGCGACCAGCTGCTGGGTGAATTCGTTGGTGTCCATCGGCGACAGGGGATCCTGGTTCTCAAGCTGGGTGGTCAGCAGCAGCAGGAAGTTGTCGAAGGTCTCCGCCAGGCTGCCGTTGTCCAGGCCGATCTGCTGGCTGGTCTGGCTCGCCGTGCCGGTAATGCCGCTGGTTTCCATGAGTCCTCGCTCCTCGGTCGTCTTTGCGGGGCTGCGCCGTCAGATCCGGATGTCGAGCCGGCCTTCGCCGGACGACCAGTACAGCGTCTGGCCCGGCGCGGGCTCAGGCTCCGCGGCGGTCCGGCGCTCGGCCGACTCAGGCCGGCCCCGGGGCTGCTCCTCGGCGGTCTGGAAGGGCTCGCCCTGCTGGTCCTGCAGCCCGAAGCTGAGGCTGCCCGGATCGGTTTTCAGCCCGGCGTCCTGCAAGGCCCGCTCCAGACCGCGCAGATCGCGTTGCATGAGGTCCAGGGTCTCCGGGCGCTCCGCCGTGATCAGGGCGCGCACGTGGCCGTCGTCGGCGACCTCGAGACGGACCTGGACCCGGCCCAGCTCGGCCGGATGCAGCCGGATGCTGATGCGGTCGTTGCCGGTGGCGACGGCGCGGCGGATCTGGACCGCCACCTGCTCGTTGGCGCCGCCGCGGGCGTCGGCGGCGGTGCCGCGCAGCAGGCCGGCGAAGTCGCCGGGCCCGGCCACCGCAGGTGTTGCCGCCGGGCCCGGGCGCAGGCCGCCCGACCCTGCCGGATCGGCGCCGCCCGGGTCGCCCGCCACGGGATCGACCGCGAGGCCGAGTAGGGTGTCCTTCGAGAGCGCGGCCGTAGCCGGGCTCTTGACCGCCGCGGCGGCATCGGCCCCCGCGACCGGGGGCCGGTTCGGGGTCCCCGTCGCATTCGATCCGCCCGCAGCCGTCGAGCCCGTCGCCTGCGCCTTGGAACCGGCCCCGCCGGCGGCCAGCGCCGCCGAGGCCTGGGCCACCTTGGCGGCCATCGCACCCTGGCCGAGGGGGTCGACCGCGGCCCTCTGCCCGTCGCCGGCGCGCGCGGCGGGATCGCTGGCGGCGCCCGTGCCGGCGGGGGCCTTGTTGGGATCGGCCTGGCCGCTCCGGGCGCCGGTGTCCTGCGCGCCTTGCCCGGCAGCGAAGGATCGCCCGCTGTCCGGGCCCGGGGCGCCACGGGGGTCCCGCGAGGACCCGCCTTCGGCGGCAGGCGCCTGGGTCGGCTGGCTCACGGCCTGGACCGCGGCTTCGCCCTCCGGGGCCGCCGGATCGGCGGCTCGCTCCGCTTGGCTGTCGGCGGCCGCGTCGGATCGGTCGCGGCGATCGGCAGCCTTTGTCTCCCTGGGGGCCGCCTCCGACCCTTCGTTGAGCATCAGGTCGAAGAGCCCGAACGGACCGCTTGCCGCGTCCTTCGCGGCACGGCTGTCGTGCCGGGGGTGATGATCGACGGGAAGTGCTTCCATCCTGGGCTACCGGGTCCTGGTCTTTCCTACTTGGAACCGAGCCTTGATCTGCAAGCGGCGGGCCAGGCGGGTCGCCGTGTTCAGAGCATTGATTTTTATGTTATTTTTTTCCTCTCGCTGGCGGCCCCCGGGGCCGGGAGCGGCTTTCTGCCGGGCGCCGCGGCAAGACCTGCCCGCGCCGGCAAAGTCTGCCGGGAGCTCAGGCCCGGGCCGGATCGCGACGGGTGGGGTCGGTCCGCTCGGGGCTTGCCAGGAAGCCCAGGATGGCCTGCGCCACTCTTTGGCAACCGCGGCCGTCGTAGAGGGCGAGGGCACGGCGGCGCAGGGCGCCCAAGCGCGCCGGGTCGTCGCGCAGGCCGCGCAGGGCGTCGACGATGGCCGCCGGCGGAACGTCGCCGAAGCGGCCGAGGTAGGTGATCACGCCTTCGGCCTCCAGGGCCTGCCCACGCAGCTCGTGAAAGCGGGTCAGGCCCAGGTTGAGGCTCGGGACGCCCAGGGTCAGGGCCTCGTCGGTGAGCCCGCCCAGGCCGAAGATGCCGAGCGAGGCGGCGGCGAGGCGCCGGGGGAAGTCGGCGGGATCGACCGCTAGGGTGAAACTCTCTGGCGCGCGAGCGATGCGCGTCTCCAGCGCGGCCAAGTGGGGGTTGAGCGGTCCGGCAACCACCGTGACCGGGAAATCAACCGCCGGGCTTGCGACCAGGGCATCCAGGACCGCGACGGTCATGCCGTCCCGGTCGATGCCGCCCAGGCAGACCAGGCAGGAGAAGCGCGTCGGCGGCGGCGTCCCGGGCGCCGGCCGCAGCGCGGTGAAGCGGCGGCCGATCAGGGCATAGCGGGCACCGCGGTGCCAGGGTCCCGGCCGGGCGTCGGCCGGCGCCGGCTCGAGGTCGACCGCGGTGTTGTTGAAAGTCAGGTCGGCGTAGTGCTTCGCGACGCCGCGGGCGGCCAGGTTGATCACCGGACCCCGGCGCCGGTAGAGCGCGATCAGTTCCCGGCCGGCATCGTTGAGGTCGAGGATCGTCGCATCGGGGTCGAACGTCTTCAGGCCGTCGGCCTCGCGGTCGACCCGGTGGCAGGCGAAACCGAGGTCCCGGACGATCTCGAAGGCGGCCTCGGGACCGCGCAGTGCGAAGCGGATCTCGGCCGCCGGCGCTGCCTCCCGCAGGGCCTCGGCGAGCGCCAGGCAGCGGGTCGCATGGCCCAACCCCTCCGCCGGGCCGCGGTGGCCGCTGCCGAGCTCGCCGCCGAGGTTGAGCCGGAACAGCAGCCGCATGGCGCCTTCGGTCCCGGTCGTCCTAGCCGGCTTGGAGGTCGGTCCGGGCCACGGGGCTGCCGCCCTTCACCGGCCGCTGCAGGGCCTTGCCGAGCAGCTCGGGCAGGGCGCAGGGCGCGACCGCGTGGCTGGGCCGCAGGGGGATCAGGTGCGCGGCCTCGATCCGGGTCCCGGCCTCCAGGTCGCCGGCCCAGTAGAGGCCCCGGCGGGCGGTTTCGCGGCGCGCCAGCTCCGCCTCGCTGCGCTCCAGGCGGCCGTGGCCGAGGATGGAGGGGACTTGGCGCAGCGCGCCGACGATCCGGGACAGGCTTTCCGGGGTCTCCGACATCGCGTGGTCGTAGCCGGGCAGGTCCCGGTCGGTGGTGAAGTGCTTCTCCAGCGCGACCGCGCCCAGGCCGGCCGCCAGCAGGGGGATGGCCGGCTCCTCGCGGGAATGGTCGGAGAGGCCCACCGGCAGCCCGAAGGCCTGGCGCAGGGTCTCGAGGGCGCGCAGGTTGGCGGCCTCCGGCGGCGTCGGGTAGAGCGCGACGCAGTGCATCAGGATGATCTGATCGTTGCCGGCCGCCCGCGCGGTCTCGACCGCCCGCTCGACCTCGCCCAGGCGTCCGAAGCCGGTCGAGACGATCACCGGCTTGCCGTAGCCGGCGACCTGGGCGATCAGCGGCAGGTTGGTCAGGTCGCAGGACGCGATCTTGAAGCAGGGCACGCCGTGCGCGGCCAAGGTCTCGGCGCTGCCGGCGTCGAGCGGGGTTGAGAAGAACTCGACGCCGGCCTGCCGCGCCGCAGCGCGCAGCTCCGGATACCAGGCTTCGGGGATCTCGTAGCGCCGCCGCTCGTCCAGGCCCGGGATCCGGTCGGAGAGGAAGGCCTCGGTCCGGAAGGACTGGAACTTCACCGCGTCGACTCCGCAGCCGCCCGCGGCCGCGATCATGTCCAGCGCGAGGGCGAGGTCGCCGTTGTGGTTCATGCCGATCTCGGCGATGACGAAGACCGGCTCGCCGGCGCCGACCCGGCGGCGGCCGATCGCAAGGCTCTCCCCGGTCATGCGTAGGCTTCCCGGGGCGCGTCGGCGGCCACGGCGACTGCCCTTTTGGCTGCGGCCAGGATCTCGGGCACCGCCCAGTCGGCGGCGGGGCGCGGCGGCAGCAGGGCCAGGATGGCCTCCAGGCGGGCCAGGTCCTCGGCCGTGTCGACGCAGAGGTCGAGCTCCGGGGCCCGCCATTCCAGCGGCGTGATCGCGGGGGCCCAGGCGAAGCCCGAATCCTGCTGGAAGACGGCGCCGGTAATGGATTCCCGGTGCTCGGCGGCCGTCACCTCGCGGTCGAGCCGGGCCAGGGCCCCGGCGGTCAGGACCTCGGCCCCCAGCCCGATCGGCAGGCCGGTATAGCCGTTCTTGCCGGTCACGCAGTCGGCGTCCTGCAGGACGATCTGGTCGAGCGCGCTGTCGATGACCTCGGCCGAGAGCAGGGGGCTGTCGCCGTTGGCCTTGACCACCAGGTCGGCGGCCTCGGCGCGGGCGGCGGCGGCGCAGCGGCCCAGGACGTCGTCCACCGCGCCGCGGTGGCAGGGCAGGCCGAGCCCGGCCGCGGCCGCCGCAAGGCCGTCGTCGCAGGAGCGCTGGGTCGTCGCCAGGACGATCCGGTCCAGGCGCCGGGCCTGGCCCAGTCGGGCGGCCAGGGTCTCGATCAGCGGCCGGCCCGCCAGGAGCCTCAGGTGCTTGTTAGGCAGCCGTCGAGAGTCCGCTCGCAACGGAACGATCGCGATCACGCGCGCCATCTTCGCTCTCTCCTGTCAGAAGTTCCTTGATCGTCGCATAGGCCTCGCGGGCGCCGCGCTGCGAGGGGATCGTCACCCGGTAGGGCGTGGCGATGTCGGCGAAGGCCTCGGCCATGACCGTCTCGCAGGCCGGACGGGCATCCTCGAGCAGCTCGACCCGGATCCCGGTCCTGGCCCGGAAGACCGAGTAGGCCAGGTGGAAGTGGCTCTGCTCGAACTCCAGGATCGAGGCCAGGCTGGTGACCAGCACGTCGTGGTCGATCGCCTCGACCCGCACCGGATGCTCGCAGTCCGCGACCCGCTGCAGCAGCAGCACGTGGTCGATCGGCTTGGGCGTGGTGTCCATGACCTGGTCGTAGAGCTCGTAGGGCGAGATTCGCATCCGGGCCTGGCCCTCCATGACCTGCAGGGTCTCCTGATTGAGGTCGAACTCGCCGCGCTTGGCCCGGCTGACGAAGCGGACCAGGGCGGCGAAGTCGGGCGGCACCGAGTCGAGCATCTCGGGGAACTGGTCGAAGTTGTAGTAGAGCAGGTTGAGGCGCTTGGGCAGGCAGCGGAAGCGGCCGTCCCGCTGCACCACGCTCCAGTCGTCGGCGATGTACTCCGCGCCGTTCTGCAGGAACTGCAGCAGCAGGTTGGTCTTGCCGACGTTGCGCCAGGCCGGGCAGAGCACGCCCCGGCCGCTCAGGCGGAAGGCCGAGGAGTGGCAGAACACGGCACCGCGGCGCAATAGCTGGAAGTGCGTCATGTACTCCATGATGATGGCGAAGAAATGCGGGTTGAAATCGACGTCGCAGGTCGCCCGCCACTTGCCGTCGCGCGCCGCCGCGACGTCGACCCGGAAGACATGGTACTGGGGATCGTGCAGGAAGACGCCGCGGCCGTCGTAGGAGATCGGCGCCCGGATGTGGACGCTGTCTTCCGGGCTGGACCGGTCGTCGACGAACTCGATCTCGATGTCGACGGCGCTCTCCGGAAGCTGCGGGATCTCGAAGGCGCCGTATTCCGATTTCACATAGTCGATGATCGTGCTGGCCTTGCCGCCGATCGCGACCCCGATTTCGCCCAGGATGTTCAGATACATGATTCGACTAGCTCCTTCACGTCGGCCAGCCGCCAGTCGAGCGGCAGCGAAAGCCGGTACCAAGGCCTGTCGGAGAGGGGTGCCGCCCCATCGGCGGGCGCCCCGTCAAGAGGACCGCCGGGACAGGGGCCGGCGGCGGGCAGCAGCGGCAGGGCCGCGAGGTAGGAGTGCTCGGGGAACTCGCCCAGGTAGGCGTGCAGGCCGGCGACGGCCCGGAGGGCCGAAGCGGCGCCCAGCGGCTCGAGCGACAGGGCCGCGCCGTTGGCGACCAGGAAGCAGACGGCCGG
>JAKSBE010000166.1 GCA_022361275.1 Kiloniellales bacterium | reverse complement strand
ATTCGTCGGGCTGTACTGGGCGTACTGTATCTTCTGGGGCGTCAAGGGCGCGCTGCAGTCCAAGACGGCGAGCGACTACTTCATCGCCGGGCGCCGCATGTCGATGTGGGTGTTCGTCCTGGCGGCGACGGCGACGTCGTTTTCGGGATGGACCTTCATGGGCCATCCGGGGCTCGTCTATCGCGACGGGTTCCAGTACGCCTATGCGTCCTTCTACACCATCACGATCCCCTTTACGGGGGTGATGTTCCTGAAGCGGCAGTGGATCATCGGCAAGCGTTTCGGCTACGTCACGCCGGGCGAGATGCTGTCCGACTACTTCCGCGGCGACGCGATCCGGATCCTGACCGTGATCGTGGCCCTGCTGTTCTCGATCCCCTACCTGGGCGTGCAACTGGGCGCTTCGGGCTTCCTGTTCAGCGTGCTCAGCGACGGCATCGTCGGCAAGGACCTGGGCATGTGGATCCTGTCCGCGGTCGTGCTCATCTACGTCGCCTCGGGCGGCCTGCGCGCCGTGGCCTACGTCGATACCCTGCAGTGCATCTTGCTGGCGCTCGGCATCATCGTCACGGGGATTATCGCCCTCGACCTGATCGGGGGCTGGGCGGCCATCAACGAGGGCTTCGCCACCCTGGCGGCCAGCGACGTCGGCAGGTGGGGGGTCACCGAAGACGGCCACAACGCCTACTTCGCGATCCCGGGGGTGATCCAGTTCACCGCGGGCCTGGGCAAGGAGACGCCGGTGGGCGGCCTCTGGACGGGCATCATGGTGCTGACCTACATGTTCGCCCTGATGGGCATCCAGTCGGCGCCGGCCTTCTCGATGTGGTCCTTCTCCAACACCGATCCGCGGCCCTTCGCGCCGCAGCAGGTCTGGGCCTCGTCCTTCGCGATCGGCCTCATCCTGTTCTTCTTCACCGCCTTCCAGGGTATGGGCGCGCATCTCCTGGGCGCCAACCCGGACGTGAACGCGGCCGGTCTAGCGCTGTCGCAGGCGCTCAACCAGCCGCTCGGCGATATCTCTCCCGAGTTGATTCTCGGCCGCGTGCTCAAGGAGGGCGAGGTGATCGAGACTGCCGGGCTGATCGTCGCCGCCAACCCGGATTCCCTGGTGCCTTTCTACTTCAACCAGATCGCGGACTCTATGCCCTGGCTGGTGGGCCTGCTGGCGGTTTGTGCCCTGGCCGCGATGCAGTCCACGGGTGCCGCCTACATGTCGACGGCGGGCGCGATGCTCACCCGCGACCTCTACAAGCGCTACCTGAACCCCACGGCGTCGCACGCGACCCAGAAGCTCTTCGGTCGGCTGGGCGTGGCCTTCATCGTCATCTCGGCGCTGCTGGTCGCCACCTACTCGCGCGACGCCCTGGTTCTGCTGGGCGGCCTGGCGGTGGCCTTCGGCTTCCAGATGTGGCCGTCCCTCGCGGCGGTGTGCTGGTTCCCCTGGATCACCCGTCAGGGTGCGACCTGGGGCCTGGCGGCGGGCCTGCTCGCGGTGATCGCCACCGAGAAGATCGCCTTCGACCTGACCGGCGGGGCCTTGCCCTGGGGACGCTGGCCCTGGACCATCCACTCGGCCGGCTGGGGCATCATCTTCAACCTGAGCGTCTGCGTCGTCGTCTCCGCGATGACCCAGAACAGCGCGGATCGCGAGCACCGCATGAAGTTCCACAACTTCCTGCGCGAGCACGCGAGCCTGCCGGCCTCCAAGAAGGGCCTGGTTCCGGTGGCCTGGATCATCACGCTCGCCTGGCTGTTCTTCGGCATCGGCCCGGGCGCGGTGATCGGCAACACGATCTTCGGCGTGCCGGGCGACTCCACGACCTGGACCTTCGGGATTCCGTCGATCTGGGCCTGGCAGATCCTGTTCTGGATCCTGGGCGTCGGGATGATGTGGTTCCTGGCCTACAAGATGGAGATGTCGACCGTACCGGATCGGGAGATCCAGGCGTTGACCGAGGACATCGGCGACGTCCACGCCCCGGCCGAACAGGCCGGTGCCGGAGGCGCCGCCGACTGATCCGGACGCCGCGGTGTCCGGCAATCGAGACTGGGGGGAGGGGCTTGTCCCTCCCCCTTTTGTCTGGATAAGACATTTGTTTGGATAAGACAGGGGACGCCCGGGCGCGGTGTCTTCCGGAGCCCGTGAAACCGGGGCCCGGGGCCGGGCGACGGGGCCGAGCGACGGGGCCGACCCACGGCGCGATTTGGCGAAGGATCTGGTGTTGGCGGAGTTCTTCACCCGGAAGTACGCCCTGCTTTGGGTGCTGGCGCTGAGCCTGGCGCTGTTCCGCTTCGTGCGCGACTTCATCTGGGTGATGGCGGTCCGGCGGGCCGAGCGCGACGGCAGCCCGGACGAGGAGCGCCGGATCAGGCTGAAGCGCCGCGCCGGCGCGACCTCCGCCTTGCTGTCTTTCGTGTTCTCCTATTTGTTTGTCATGCACGTCCTTTTCGGTGACGGGTCATGAGCGAAAGGGTTCTCAAACGCTTCGTGGTGCTGATGGGGCTCCTGCTCCTGGTGACGGTCATCGCCTGGCCCTTCATGGAGAACTTCCTGCGCCAGGAGCCGGGCGACTATCACACGAAACAGGGGGATCAGCAGCTGACCTCCGGCGAATTCGAGCTGGCGCTGAAGAGCTTCGGCCTGGCGCTGCAGGAGATGCCGGACCATCGCGGCGCGCTGATGGGGCGGGCCCTGGTCTTCATCCAGACCGGACGCTACCCCGAGGCCGTCGAGGAGCTGACCTATCTGATCGGCCGCCTGGAGGAGACCCTGGAGCCCGACGACAGCACGGGCCGCGGCGCGCTCGCGGCCGCCTATGCCAACCGCGGCGTGGTCCACGATCGGGAAGCCCGCTACGAGGAGGCCCTGATCGACTACGTCAGGTCTTTGCAGGTCGACGAGGGCGTCACCGAGGGGCCGGGCATCTTCGACCAGATCCTCTACGGCTATCGGCCCTCGACGGTCCGGGACCGCGCCATCTATCTCCAGGAGCAGCTCAGGCTGCCGGAGGATCAAAGGGTCATGCGGGTGCCGGAGAAGGACGCCGAGCAGCGCATGCACAAGCCTTGAGAGGCCGCCGTATCGCGGCCCGGTCGCTTCCGCCCCTGCCCGTCGTGTCTAGGGTCCCGGTGCGAAGCTGACCACGCCGAGCACGTCCTGCAACAGCACCATCATGAAGAAGACGCCGGCGATGCAGCCGAAGAGCAGGCGGACGAAGTCGCTCTTGCCCTCTTCGTCCCTGTAGCGGATGCCGTGGACGGCGATGAAGCCCGTCACCGCGAGGAAGATGATGTTGATGGGCATTTCCCATGCCCCGGCGAACTCGAACATGGCGGCAAACTAGACGGCCGGGGAGACCGGCTCAAGCCGCCAGCGTGCCGCTCAACGCCGGTTCGTGCGTGGCTGTCTTCGGGGGTCAGGAACCGCGCAGGTCGGTCCGGGGCGTCGGGCGCAACTCTTCCTCCGAGAAGAAGGGGGGCGTCACAGAGTGGGACCGCGTGCTCGGTTTGGCGGTGTCGACCGGCGCCGGCCGGCTTGCCGTCGCGGCGCTGCCGTGGCCGGCGAAGTGGCTCACCAGTATCCCGCCGCCGACCGTGAGCAGGATGGCGCAGAGCGCGATCACCAGGCGGCGGCTGCCCAGCGGCGCGGCACGGTGGTACTCGCTGTCGTAGCGATGGAAATAGGGATGCCGGCCGTTCAGCTCGCCGCGCGCTTCGTGATCGAGCACCCGTCGGGCGAAGTGCTTGGCCCAGGGCGGCACCCGGTTCTGCATCATGAAGCCGTGGAAGATCGTATCGGTCTCCGCTTCCGGCATGTCGTCGCCGTGCCACTCGTAGTAGGCGAGCTGGAGCAGCTGGAATTCACCGATCTCGAGAATGTTCGCGGCATGCGCGATCAGCGCACGATCTTCGTTCTCGTCCTGGTCCGGGCGAATCAAGGTCTGCAGGAAGTTGGGCATGTCCTCTCCGCTTCGTCGTGCAGGCCGCGCTTCCTCCAAGGGCCCGGTCCGGCTCGCAGACCCGGACCGAGGTTTTATCTGAACAACCCTTAGATTTAGTATAGTCATCGGCGTGCCGAATCCCAGAGGCCTCGGGATCGGACTCACTCAACAGATCGGGAGCCGCCGCCGGGCCCGCGGCGGGCCACCGGAGTCACGACCAAGGGCGGGATGAGGCGGCATGCAGTCGCAGACCAAGATCTTCTCTCAGCTCGTCCGCGACTACATGCGCGAGGCGAGCCTGGTGCTGCCTGCGGGGACCAGCGTCGGCGAGCTGATCGCCGAGATGGTCCGGCGCAAGCGCACGAGCGCCCTGCTGACCGACCCCGAGGGCCGGCTGGCCGGCATCATCACCGAGCAGGACATCACCCGCCGCATCGCCCTGCGCTGCAGCGGGGAGGAGCCGGCGACCGCGGTCATGACGGCGCCGGTCGAAAGCGTCGGCCACGACGACTATCTCTACGTCGCGATCGCCCGGATGCGGCGTTTCGGCTGGCGGCACATGCCCGTGACCGACCCCGAGGGGCAGCCGGTCGGGATCATCGATCTCAACGCCGCCCTGGCGGTGGCCGCGGAGCAGATCCTCCGGCAGATCGACCGGATCTTTCACGAGGACAGCCTCGATGGCCTGCGCGAGGTCAAGGCGGCGCAGGTCGAGGTGGCCGCCGAGCTGTTCCGCGACCGGGTCCCGGCGCCGGAAATCCAGGCGGTCCTCAGCGACATCAACGCCGGCATCCATCGCCGGGTGATCCGGCGCAGCCTGGCGGCGATGCGCGAGAGCGGCTGGGGCGAGCCCCCGGTGAGCTTCGCGCTGTTGATCATGGGCTCGGGCGGGCGCGGCGAGAGCTTCCTCTACCCGGACCAGGACAACGGCTTCATCCTGGACGACTATCCCGATTCGGAGCACGACCGGATCGACGGCTTCTTCATCGAGCTGGCCGAGCGCATGACCCTGGAGCTCGATCAGATCGGATTCCCCTACTGCAACGGCTACGTCATGGCGACCAATCCGCTGTGGCGCAAGACCCGCAGCCAGTGGTCCGGGCAGCTGCGCTACTGGGGCCGGAAGCGCAGCGAGATCGCGGTCCAGCTCTCGGACATCTTCTTCGACTTCACCTGCGGCTACGGCGAGGCGCAGATGGTCCGCGAGCTGCGGGCCCGGGTGACCGAGATGCTGCGTGCCAGCCCCGGCTTCCTGCAGGAGATGCAGGCCGAGGTCCGCAGCCAGGGCGTCGCCCTGGGCTGGTTCGGGCGCCTGCAGACCGAGACCGAGAAGACCGAGTTCAAGGGCAAGATCAACCTCAAGCACCGCGGCACCCTGCCGCTGGTGTCCTGTGTCCGCCTGCTGGCGCTGCGCGAGGGGGTCGAGGCGACCTCGACTCTGGGTCGCATCGGCGCCCTGCACGCCAAGGGAATCCTCGACCGCGACGCGCAGGACTACCTCACGGGCGCCTTCCGCCACATCACCGGCCTGCTCCTGCGCCAGCAGATCGCCGATTTCAAGGCCGGCGCGAGCGTCAGCAACCACGTCCACCCGGACGCCCTCTCGGAACGCGAGAAGGACATTCTGGTCGATTCCTTCCGGGCGATCGAGAGCCTGCGCGACCGCGTCTACGCCGAGTTCACCGGCGACGTCTTCTGATGCTGAGGCTCATTCCCCCGTAAAGGCGGGCGGGCGGCGCGCCGCCCAGGCCTCCAGCCCTTCGCCGAGGTCGCGGCTGCCGACGAGCCGGGCGAACTCCGCGCCCTCGACCTGCAGGCCCTCGCCGATGGTCGCGTTGAGGCCCCGGGTCACCGCCCGCAGGATGGCGGCGACCGCCAGGGGCGAATGCCTCAGGATCCGCTGCGCCAGGGCACGGGCGGCGGTGAGCAGCTCGCCAGGAGGCACCACGGCGTTCACCAGGCCGAGCTCCAGCGCCTTCGACGGTGGGAAGCTGTCGCCGGTCAGCAGGAGTTCGAGAGACCGCTTGCGGCCCGCCAGACGCGGCAGGCGCTGCGTGCCGCCGAAGGCCGGCGGCATCCCGAGCCGGATCTCCGGCTTGGCGAAGACCGCGGTTTCGCTGGCGACGGCCAGGGGGACGGCCTCGGTGATCTCGCAGCCGCCGCCGAAGGCCAGGCCATTGACGGCGGCGATGACCGGCTTCTCGAAGGCCTCCAGGCGCGCGGTCATGGCCTGGCCGCGGCGGACGAAGTCGCGCAGCGCCGTCTCCGGGCCCCGGCGGACGCTTTCGGCGAACTCGTGGATGTCGGCGCCGGCCGAGAAGGCGCGGTCGCCGGCGCCGGTCAGGATGACGGCCCGCACCCCGTCATCGGCCTCCAGGGCGTCGAGCCGCTCCAGGAGGCCGTCGGCCAGGGCGTAGCTGACGGCGTTCAGCTTCTCCGGCCGGTTGAGCGTCAGGGTGGCGACGCCCTCGGCGATCTCGCAGAGGATCGGGCTCGGCATGTCGGGCGCTCCTTCCTTGCCTTGGGAAGCGCCACTGTCCCGCCCGTGGCCCGGCCGGGCAAACGAGTTCCCTGCAGCCCGACGTGAAGCTTTTTCAAGCGGTCCCGGCTACTTCGCGGCGGTGCCGAGCGCCGCCCGGGCGGCCTCGGGATAGGGCAGGGTGAAGGCGAAGCGGGCGCCTTCGCCGGGCTTGCTCTCGACCCAGATCCGGCCGCCGAAGTGCTCGACGATCTGCCGGCAGATCGGCAGGCCCAGCCCGGTGCCTTGCAGGTTGTGGGCCAGGTCCTCCCGCAGGGCCTGGAACTTCTCGAAGGCGCGGCTCTGCTCCTCACGGGACAGGCCGGCGCCGTTGTCGCCGACCACGATCAGGAGATCCGCGGCCCTCGGCCGGGCCTCGACCGTCACCCTGCCGCCGTCGGGATCGCAGAACTTCACCGCGTTGGACAGCAGGTTCACGGCGACCTGGACCAGGCGGTCCTGGTCGGCATGCACGTCGGGCAGGCCGGCCGGCAGGTCGACCTCGAGCGCGATCCCGCGTTCCCGGAACAGCCCGTGGGTCGCGGCCAGCGCCGCCTCGAGCGCCGGCCCCGGATCGAGGTCGGCCATCTTCCACTCCATGCGGCCGGCCTCCATCTTGGCCAGGTCGAGGATCTGGTTGATCAGCCGGGTCAGACGCTCGCTCTCCTTGATGATGACGCTGAGGAACGCGCCGCGCTGGGCCAGGTCGAGGGCGGGGTTGTCGAAGAGGATCTCGCTGAAGGAGCGGATCGAGGTCAGCGGCGTGCGCAGCTCGTGGCTGACCGTCGAGATGAAGTCGTCCTTCAGCCGGTCCAGCTCGGTCAGGCGCCGGTTGGCGGCGCGCAGCTCGGAATAGGCCTGCTCCAGCTCGCTCGACTTCTGCTCCAGGCGATGGCTGTACTCGATCACCTGGGAGGTCTCGTCGAGGATCTTCATGACCTCGTCGATCCGGATCATCTCGCCCTTGACCACGGAGGCGAGCATGACCCGCGCCGAGGCGGCCCCGATCGCGCCGGCCAGCAGGCGTTCGGTGAAGTGCAGCAGCCGCGAATCCGCCTCTTCCAGCCGGTCCAGGTTGAGGTTGCGCTCGGCGGCGTAGCGGGCGAAGGCGCGGTCGGCGGGCTGCTTGCCGAGGAAGCGGACGACCACGTCGTAGACGTCGGCGAAGGTCGCGGTGCCGCGCCAGAGGCCCGATCCGCGCTGACTCTCGCTGTGGCGGAAGACGTCGACGAAGATCGCCGCCTGGATCCGCTCCAGGGCGCTCTCCCGGCTGAAGAGGGAGCCGAAGATGTAGCCGCCGACGTTGCCCAGCAGGCTCCAGAACAGGGCATGGGTGACCTGGTCCAGACCCTCCAGGCCGAAGAGGCGGTAGGGATGCAGGAGCTCGATCCCGAAGGGTCCCTGCTCGACGAAGCCGAGGCTGAGCCAGCCCGAACGGGCCATGGAGGGCAGGAACAGGGTGTAGGCCCAGAGCGCGAAGCCGAGGCTGAGGCCGATCAGGGCGCCGGTCCGCGTGCCGCCCTTCCAGAAGATGCCGCCGATGATGGCCGGGGCGAACTGGGCCGCGGCGGCGAAGGAGACCAGGCCGATGGTGACCAGGGCATAGGATTCGCCGATGTAGCGGTAGTAGATGTAGCTCATCGCCAGGATCAGCATGATGCTGCCGCGCCGGATCGCCAGCAGCAGGCCGGTCAGGTCGCGCTCCTCCGACAGGCGCAGCCCGGGCAGGCGCAGCAGGGTCGGCATCACCAGGTCGTTGCAGACCAT
>JAKSBE010000456.1 GCA_022361275.1 Kiloniellales bacterium | reverse complement strand
GATCTTGAAGTTGCCCAGGTCCTCGACCGCGCGCACCGCGACCGGAAGGCGGGAGGCGCCGTTCTCGCGGGCCAGGGTCAGGAACTCCGGCCGGACGCCCAGCTTCAGCGCGCCGCTCGCGGCCGCGGCCTTCGCCGCCAGTTCGGCCGTCAGCGGCAGGCGCGCGCGCTCGTGGATCTGCTTCAGCTTGCGCCGGAGCTGCCACTTCAGGTGCGGATCGATCACGGTCAGCGGCTCGTCGAACAGGATCGCCGCGACGTCGGCGCGCACCAGGCCGCGGCCGAGCGAGATCTTCTGCTTGGCGTCCGCGGTCAGGCGCCGGGCGCGCTGGCCGAGCTGGCCGCTCAGCTCCAGCATCTCGGCCACGTCCTCGACCCGCGCCCGGATCTCGCTTTCCGGGACCTTCCGGTTGCGCAGGGGAAAGGCCAGGTTCTGGTAGACCGTCATGGTGTCGTAGATGACCGGGAACTGGAACACCTGGGCGATGTTGCGCCGGGCCGTCGGCAGGCCGGTGACGTCCTCGCCGCCGAAGAGGACCCGGCCCCGGGTCGGCGTCACCAGGCCGGAGATGATGTTCAGCAGGGTGGTCTTGCCGCAGCCCGAGGGGCCCAGCAGGGCGTAGGCGCCGCCGTCCTCCCAGACGTGGTTCAGGGGCTTCAGCGCCCAGTCGGCCTCCCGTTCCGCCACGGGGGCGGGGAGATAGCTGTGGGCGATGTCCTTGAGGTCGACCCTGGCCATGTCCGTCCCCTACTGCGCCGCCATGGGCGCCGCCGACCAGGCCGGGGCGGCCATCAGCCGGCCGTCGCCGTCGAAGGCGAAGACGTGGCGCGGGTTGACGAAGACCCGGATCGCCTCGCCCAGGCCGAGGCTGTGCACCCCCTCCTCCTGGGCGACCCAGGAGGTGCCGCCGTGCGCCGCGTGGACGAAGGTCTCCGAGCCGCTGATCTCGGCCAGCTCGACCGTGGCCCGGATCGCGACGTCGTCCTCGGCCTGGCGGGCGACGAAGAGGTGGTTGGCGCGCACCCCGAAGGTGTAGTCGCCCGGCTTCAGGCGGCCGAGCTGCCCGGTCAGGGGCAGCTCGAGATCGGTGCCGAGCCGGGCCCGGCCGTCCGAGACCCGGCCGGCGATCAGGTTCATCGGCGGGTCGGAGAAGACCTCGCCGACCCGGAGCGAGGCCGGCGCGTGGTAGGCGGCCAGGGTCGGCCCGGACTGCAGCAGGCGGCCCTGGTCCAGGACCAGGACGCTGCCCCGGCCGCCGATCATCAGGGCCTCGGCCGGCTCGGTCGTGGCGTAGACCACGATCGCGCGGCGCCGGCGGAAGATCGCCCGCAACTCCTCGCGCAGTTCCTCGCGCAGCTTGTAGTCCAGGTTGACCAGCGGCTCGTCCAGCAGCAGCAGGTCGGCCTCCTTGGCCAGGGCCCGGGCCAGGGCGGTGCGCTGCTGCTGGCCGCCCGAGAGCTCGGCCGGCAGCCGCTTCAGCAGCGGCGTCAGCTTCAGCACCTCGGCGATCTCGCCGACCCGGCGCTCGATCTCCGCCCGGTCCAGGCCGGCGCGGTGCAGGGGCGAGGCGATGTTGTCGAAGACCGTGAAGGAGGGGTAGTTGATGAACTGCTGGTAGACCATGGCGACCCGGCGCCGGCGCAGCGGGATGCCCCGGGAGTCCGCGCCCTCGACCAGGACCCGGCCGGCGCTCGGCTTGTCCAGGCCGGCCATCAGCCGCAGGATCGAGGTCTTGCCGGCCAGGGTCGGGCCGAGGACGACGGTGAGCGAGCCCGGCTCCAGGGCCAGGTCCATGGGATGGATGTGGGTCTCGGCGCCGACCCTGCGGCTGACCCCCTCGAAGACCAGGCTCATCGCGCCGCCGCCTTTCCGGGCCCGGGGCGCCGCCCCTCCAGCCAGGCCGCGAGGCGGTCCGCGGTCTCCGCCGGGGCGTGCAGACCCAGCTTGGAGCGGCGCCAGAGGATGTCCTCGGCCGAGCGCGCCCATTCCCGGCGCCGCAGGTAGTCGGCCTCGGCCTCGGTCAGGCCGCCGCCCAGGTCGGCGCCGAGGTCGCCCAGCCCGCCCGCGCCCTCCAGGATCGCCTCGACCCGGGTGCCGTAGGCCCGCGCCAGGCGCCGCGCCAGCGGCGCCGGCAGCCAGGGCCGCGCCGCCTGCAGCCCGCCGAGGAAGGCCTCGAAGTCCGCGTCCGGCATGTCGCCGCCGGGCAGCGCCGCGGTCGCGGTCCAGGGCTGCGCTTTGCTGCCGAGCAGGGGCGTCAGCCGGGCCAGGGCGTGCTCCGCCAGCTTGCGGTAGGTGGTGATCTTGCCGCCGAAGACGCTGAGCAGCGGCGGCGTGTTCCCGGCTGCATCCCCCGGCG
>JAKSBE010000568.1 GCA_022361275.1 Kiloniellales bacterium | reverse complement strand
TAACGCCGAAGCCGGCCGCGAAGGTCGTCCTGCTCCAAGTACCGCTCTGGCCGGCCGTGCTGTCGCTCGGCAGACGTCGCCGCAGGGCTTCCCGCGTCGCCTCGCTTTCGACTGGGCCCTCATACCAAGGAGCCGTGATAAGGACCCATTTGATGGCGCGCGGCGGCCCGCCGGGGGCCATCAAATGGGTCCTTATCACGGCTCCTTGGTATGAGGCAAAGCCCCGGACCGGGGAAAGCGGTCCGCGGGAGCCGGGCTTTAAGGCTCTGAAACCTTTGATCTGTATGCAATCGGGGTCGGCTTTCCAAAACCGAGGTCCGCGCCCCAGATGTCCGCTCCGGCCGCCGCCCTGGAACTCAAGGGCCTGAAGAAGAGCTTCGACCGCCCGGCGGTCGACGGCCTGGACCTCACCGTCCGCGCCGGCGAGTTCTACGCCCTGCTCGGGCCCAACGGCGCGGGCAAGACCACCACCCTGCGCATGGTCGCCGGCCTGCTGGTGCCCGACGCCGGCGAGATCTCGATCTTCGGGGTCGACGCCCGGCGCGACCCGGTCGCCGCCAAGCACCTGGTCGCCTGGGTCTCCGACGAGCCGATGATCTACGAGAAGCTGACGCCCTTCGAGTACCTGGAGTTCGTCGCCGGGCTCTGGAGCCTGGACGCCGCCACGGCCGAGGCCCGGGCCCGCGCGCTCTTCGACTGGCTCGGCTTGGCGCCCCACGCCCACGAGCGCTGCCAGGGCTTCTCCAAGGGCATGCGCCAGAAGGTCGCGCTGGCCGGCGCCCTGGTCCACGCCCCCCGCCTGATCATCCTCGACGAGCCCCTGACCGGGCTCGACGCCGGCTCGGCGCGCCAGGTCAAGGAAGTCTTCGCCGAGCGGGTCCGCGCCGGCGTGACGGTGATCATGACCACCCACATCCTGGAGGTCGCGGAGCGCATGGCCGAGCGCATCGGCGTCCTGGCCCGGGGCCGCCTGATCGCCGAGGGCAGTCTCGAGGAGCTGCGCCGCCAGGCCGGCAAGGCCGGCTCCAGCCTGGAGGAGGTCTTCCTCGACCTGGTGGCGGAGCAGGTCGAGGCCGCGTGACCCGTCCCGCCACCCTGCTCTGGTTCGCCCGCCACGAGCTGCTGCTGGTCTGGCGCGACTTCATCACCATGATGACCGCCGGCAAGCGCAGCCGCGAGCCGCTGGTCCTGGCGGTGCTGCTCGGCCTGGCCGCCGGAGCCCACGCCCTGGCCTACCTCTTCGTCGCGCCCATGGCCGAGGCCGGGATCCGGCCGGACCGGGCGACCCTGACGCTGCTGACCGGCAGCGCGCTCCTCTCCTGGTCGCTGATGCTGTCCCAGGCCGTGGAGTTCGTCACCCGGGCCTTCTACGCCCGTGCCGACCTCGACCTGATCCTCGCCTCGCCGGCGCCGGCCCGCCGCCTCTTCGCGGTCCGCATCGGCGCCATCGCGGTCTCGGCGACCCTGATGGCGGCGCTGCTCGCCGGGCCGGTCATCAACGTCCTGGCGGTCGTCGACGGCCCGGGCTGGCTGGGCGCCTATGGCCTGCTCTGCGCCATGGGCGCCCTGGCCGCCGCCCTGGCGGTGGTGGTGATCGTCGCCTTGTTCCGCAGCCTCGGCCCGAAGCGCACGCGCCTGGTCTCGCAGATCGCCGCCGCCGTGGTCGGCGCCGCCTTCATCATCGGGGTCCAGGCGGCGGCGATCCTGTCCTTCGGCAAGATCTCCCGGCTCGACCTGCTGCAGTCCGAAGCCCTGCTCGCCCTGGTCCCGGCGATGGACAGCGTCCTCTGGTGGCCGGCCCGCGCCGCCCTCGGCGACCTCGGTGCCCTGGCCGCCGTCCTGGGGCTCGGCCTCGGCCTGCTGGCCCTGGTGATCGCCGTCTTCGCGCCATACTTCGGCACGCTGGTCGTCGCCGCGGCCTCGGGCGCCGAGGTCGCGGTGCGGCAGCGGCGGCGCCGCGAATCCTTCCGCCAGGCCTCGACCATGGCCGCGCTGCGCCGCAAGGAATGGGCCCTGCTGCGGCGCGATCCCTGGCTGGTCTCCCAGACCCTGATGCAGGTCCTCTACCTGCTGCCGCCGGCCCTCCTGCTGTGGCGCAACTTCGGCGACTCCATCGGGGCGCTGCTGGTGGTCGTGCCGGTGCTGGTCATGGCGGCGGGACAGCTCGCCGGCGGGCTGGCCTGGCTGGCGGTCTCGGGCGAGGACGCGCCGGAGCTCGTCGCCTCGGCGCCGATCTCGGCCCGGGCGATCATCCTGGCCAAGGTCCAGGCCGTGCTCGGGGCCATCGCGGTCCTGGTCGCGCCGCTGCTTCTCGGCCTGGCGCTGGCCTCCCCCTGGCTGGCGCTGGTGACGGCCGTAGGGATCGCGGTCTCGGCCGCCTCGGCGACCGTGATCCAGATCTGGTTCCGGGCCCAGGCCAAGCGCAGTGCCTTTCGGCGGCGCCAGACCTCCTCGCGCGTCGCGACCTTCGCCGAGGCCTTCTCCTCGATCCTCTGGGCCGGCACGGCGACCCTCGCGGCGACCGGGACCTGGCTCGCTCTCTTCCCCGCCCTGGTCACCCTCCTCCTCCTGTCCGGCACCTGGGCGATCCGGCCGCGCGAGGCGGTCGCGGCCTAACCTACCAGAGCGCAAGGCAGGCCGAGCGGGGTCAGGAAGGCCACCCCCAGCGAGGAGTCGAGTGGTCCGGCGCCCAGGCCGAAGACTTCGCAGGCGCCGCCGGACGTCACGCCCGGGTCCCCGCGGCCGCCCTGTGGCGTTCAGGGCTTCGGATGCGCGGCAAGGAACTCCCAGATCAGACGGCTGGCATCGGGTCCGGCCGGATCGGAGAAGGGCAGGCCGGGCGGACCGCCCGGCCAGGCGTGCGCCATCCCCTCGATCTCGTACAAGGTCATCACCACCGCGCCCGAGCCGTCCTCGTAGACTCTCTCGCTGTAGCGGTGCCCGCCGGGCCGGCCGCCCGGGGTCTCGTCTTCTGCCACGGCGTCGATGTCGTCGTTGTCCCGGCCGTCGGAAGCCAGGTCGTTGGCCTGCGCCCATTGGCCGAGCAGATCGGCGCCGTTCTGCGGGAAGACCCTCTCGTCGGCGCTGCCCTGGAAGACGATGACCGGCAGGACCCGGGCGCGGGGCCCCATCGCGGTATGGGCCGCCTCGCCGAGCGCGTCCGGGCCCGGGACGGGCGAAAGCAGGGGATCGAAGGCCCCGGCGAAGACGCAGGTCCAGTAGGCCTCGGTGTAGTCGGCCCAGGCCGCGGGAGACGGCAGGCGGGCATGGATCCGCTGCATGACGTTGAAGGCGCCGAGGCAGCCCTCCGCGGCGCCATAGGGTATGCCGGCCGCGAAGCCCGCCGCGGCGAAGACCTCGGGATAGGTGGCGCCGAGGATCGCCGCCATGCCGGCGCCGGCGGAGAGGCCGGCGACGTAGACCCGTGCGGGATCGATCGCCAGATCCGGTCGCCGCCCGACCTCCTCGACGAGACCGGCGATCGCGGCGGGCTCGCCCTGGCCCCGGACCTGCTGCGCCGGCTCGTACCAGCGCCAGCAGCCGATCGGATGCGCCCTCTGCTCGGGATAGAGCACGACGAAGCCTTCCGCCGCCGCGAGGTCGTTCATCCGGGTGACCTCGGCGAAGGCCCGGGCGTCCTGGTTGCAGCCGTGCAGCATCACCACCAGCGGCACGGGCCGCGCGGGATCGAGCCCCGGCGGCAGGAACAGGCGGTAGGGCGGATCGGCGCCGCCGTGGTCCTCGAAGACCTGGGCGGCACTCTGCGTCGTCAGACCTAGGAGGAGGCAGACGGCGGCAAGGATGGCAGCTCGCATGCTTCACCTTAGCAGCACGGCGTCCCCGCCTTCGAGGGATGTTCGAGGCGAAGGCGAGTGGAATCTCGCCAGTGGTGCCACCCCCCGCGGCAATCCTTGGTCCCGCTTGCTCGATGGATGGCCGGATCGCGCGAAGCGCCGCGCGGACGCGCTCCGGACATGACAGCTTGAGGTTGGGCCGCTGCAGCAATCGAAGGACGGGACCGGCCCCATCCAGCCGGCCCCGTATCCCTTCAGCCCTCGCCCTCAGGCGACCGAATAGTCCTTGTACTTCGCCAGCATGCGCTGCGGCTTCTTCAGCGCGTCGCGGCGGAAGGGATCGCCCAGCTCCTGGGTCGCCATGCATTCGACGATGGTGCAGGTGCTGGACTGCGTCGCCTCGCGCAAGGCATCGCCGACCTGGTCCGGATGCTCGACCTTGATGCCCTTGGCGCCCATGGCCCGGCCGATCTCGGCGAAGCTGGGGTTGGCCAGGTTGGTGCCGACGTAGCGGTCGGCGTAGAAGTCGACCTGGTTCTTCTTCTCCGCGCCCCACTGGCCGTTGTTGAAGACCACGGCGGTGACCGGGATGTCCTCGCGCACGCAGGTCAGGGTCTCCAGCAGGCTCATGCCCCAGGCGCCGTCGCCGACGTAGGCCACGGCCGGCCGGTCGGGTGCGGCGACCTTGGCGCCGATCGCGGTCGGGAAGGCGTAGCCGCAGTTGCCGAAGCTCATGGCGGCGAGGAAGGAGTTCGGCGCCTCGAAGCGCAGGTAGCTGTTGGAGACCGAGCAGATGTTGCCGATGTCGGTCGAGACCATGGCGTCCTTCGGCATGGCCTTCTCCAGTTCGCGCAGCAGGCGGCGCGGCGCGATCGGCGTGCCCTCGTCCTGGCCCCACCGGTTGAGCTCGGCCTCCCAGTCGTCCTTCTGCTTGCGGATCTCGGCCAGGCGCTGGTCGCGGTTGCCGTGGCAGGCGATCTCGCGGTTCGAGGTCTGCAGGCGGGTCAGGATCTCGCTCGCCGCGCCCTTGGCGTCGCCCAGCACGCCGACGGAGATCTCCTTGACCAGGCCCAGCATGCGGTGGTCGGCGTCGACCTGGATGATCCTGGCGCCCTTGGGCCAGTAGTCGATGCCGTGCTGCGGCAGGGTGCCGAAGGGCCCGAGGCGGGTGCCCAGCGCCAGCACCACGTCGGCCTGGGCGATCAGCTTCATCGCCGCCTTGGAGCCCTGGTAGCCCAGCGGGCCGCACCAGAGCTCGTGCGAGGCCGGGAAGGAATCGTTGTGCAGGTAGGAGTTGACCACCGGCGCCGAGAGGTGCTCGGCCAGGGCGATGCATTCCTTGACGCCGTCCGACATGATGACCCCGCCGCCGGAGACGATGACCGGGAACCTGGCCTCCGCCAGGGCCTCGGCCGCGGCATCCAGGCTGGCCGGGCCGCCGGCCGGGCGCTCGACCCGGATCGGCTTGGGGATCTCGACGTCGATGTCGCCGTAGAAGAAGTCGCGCGGGATGTTGAGCTGGGTCGGGCCGCGCTCGGTCAGCGCCAGGTCGAAGCAGCGGCCGGTGAACTCGGCCAGGCGGTCGGGCCGGTT
>JAKSBE010000411.1 GCA_022361275.1 Kiloniellales bacterium | reverse complement strand
GAAGAAGGAGCTGCGCGAGGCCTACAAGCAGACCTTCGCGTAAGCGAACCCTGGCCCGACGGCCGCGGGCGTCGGGCTGCCGTCAGTCGAGCTTGTCCACGTTCCGCATCTCGCGGACGAAGTTGCCGTACCAGCTCTAGCAGGCTTTTGAAGAAATGCGAGCCGCCACCCTCGCCCTTCGACAGGCTCAGGGTGAGCGTTTTCAGGTCGTTCTCCTCATCCTGAGCCTGTCGAAGGATGACCTCAAAAGCCACAAAGCGGTCCGGCGCGCCCGGGGACCGGACAGAACCGAGAGCTTGGCAGCGGCCCTCCGCGCCGCGGAGAGGTCATTCGTCCCGGACGATCGGCACCGCGTGTTCCGTGGCGAAGCGGCTGATCACCATGAAGCAGGACAGCGCGTAGGACGCCAGGGTCCTGACCTCGTCCTCCGGGACCGGCGGCTGGGGGGCCCGCAACCATCTGGCCTTTGAGGCCTCGTACCAGCGGCGGCCGCCGCGAAGGAGCGGGAGACCGCTCGGCGGCGGCCCGGCTTCGGTGATCCGGACCGCGGCCTTGGCGTCGAGACCCAGGCTCGGGGTCACCGCCCGGATCGCCTGCCTCAGCACCGTGCCGGTGGTAACGAGGATCTCGCGGCCGAGGGGGTCGACCTCGGACCTGATCCGCTCGGACGCGCCCGGCACCACCATGTGGACCTCGAAGACCGCCATCGGACCGGCGTAGTATCCCGCCTGCTCGGCCTGGACGACCGCGGGCGCGCGCCAGGGATCCTTCGGCAGCCGGCTCGGCCGCTTCAGATCTGGCCGATAGAGGTGCGCGGTCCAGAGCACGAGGGCGCCCAGCCCTTCGTGGGTCAGGCGCAGGGCCTTGTAGGGCAGCTCGAAGGATTCGTTCCAATAGGGCCCGTCGCGGAGCTGCAGCTTCGGCTGCAGGCGGGTGGCAAAGTCGCGGACCTCGGCCTTGGCCGCGCGGGCGTCGAGCAGGGGCGGGGTGCCGCTCTTGCCGTAGGTCATCCGAAAGTCCAGGCCCTGCGCCCTGGCCGCCGCCCCGCTCGGGGTCTCCCAGCGTCTGGTGTAGTATCTCTGCAAGGGGCCTGCGAAGAGATCGACTCCCACCGGCACGCTCTCCCTACCTGAGCTCTCGGCGCAACCTTGGATCACGATCGGCCCGGACCCGATCGGCCCGCGCCGGTATCCCCCGATCTATCGTCGCAACTCGGCGCGCGATCAAGCAGAGGATTTCTTGCGTGTTTCGGATGCACGGGTCCCCAGGCCGAGGTCGCTCAAGCGGGTGACGCCGCAGAGACCCATGGCGCGATCGATTTTATAGCGGTAAAGGCCCAGGACGCGGGCCACGCCGTCCTCGTTCGGCTCAAGACGGTGCGGAAGACCGGGACGGAGCTCAGCGCCAAGGTCAAGGCCGGACTCGAAGTTCCTGATTTCGTTCAGAGCCCTCTCGTCGGCACCCAGGTGCGCGAGATCGATTAGGCGGCTGCTTCCGCCCCCTGGGCAGGACGTCGATGTCAGACCGCCCAGGCTACCAGAACTTGCGGCGGGCGCAGAGATCCTCGACCCGCTTCCCCTGCCCGGCCAGCGTCTCGGGCACGGCCAGATCGAGGGTGTCGGTCCCGTCCTCGGGCGGCGGCGCGGCCGCCTCGGAGGTCTCGATGGTGATCTCGACGACGCCTTCGGCGCCCAAGCCGCGACGCAGTTCCGCGGGCAGCTTCTTCACCGGGAAGGCTTGGTAGGTCTTTTTCACGTGAGGCTCCGTGTCGGGAGTGCTGCTGCGGCAGGTGCGAAGCTTGCCGCCTCGCCGTCGTCCGCCACGCCGGACACCAAAGTCGCTTTCGACACGCTTTTCCTTGGTGGTTGGTCGAGGCTATACCACGGAGGTAAAACTTTCGTCTAGGAACGACACGAAATTGTCGCAAATGGAGAGTCCAGACGCCCGGCGCAGGTCCCGCCGCCCGAGCGATCGTATCGTTCCCTTGACAGAGCTGCGTTTCCGCCCGCCTGCGATGTTTCGGTCCCGGCCGGCGCAAGCATGCCTGGAGTGGCGGGTCCGGATGGCCTACATAGGCATCCATGCGCCAGCGAATCGCCAGGTGGCTGCTCTGGGGCCTGCTCGGGCTGATCGGTCTCCTCGCGGTCACGGGGATCGGCGGTACCCTGTGGCTGCGCGGCTCCCTGCCGCAGACCAGCGGCGAGATCCGGATCGAGGGGCTCGCCGCGCCGGTCCAGGTGCTGCGTGACGCCGACGGGTTAGTGACCCTGCGCGCCGAGAACGACCCCGACGCCTATCGTGCCCTCGGCTTCGTCCATGCCCAGGAACGGCTCTGGCAGATGGACTTCATGCGCCGGATCGGCGCGGGCCGGCTTTCCGAGATCGTCGGGAACGCGACCCTGGACACGGACCGTTTCATGCGCACCCTCGGCCTCTACCGCCAGGCCGAGGCGCAGGTCGCGCAGCTCGACCCAGAGACCCGCGCGGCCGTCGAGGCCTACACCGCGGGGGTCAACGCCTTCCTGGCGCAGCGCAGCGGCCCCCTGCCCCCGGAGTTCCATCTGCTGCGCCACGAACCGGCCCCCTGGCGGCCGGCCGATTCCCTGGTCTGGGGCCGGATCATGGCGCTGCTGCTGTCCGGCAACTGGCGCAGCGAGGTGCTGCGCGCCAAGCTGCTGAAGCACATGGACCCGGCCGAGGTCGCCTTCCTCTGGCCGAATGATCCCGACGGCGCCCCGACGACGATCACCGCGGCCTCCGCCGCACGACTGCCGGCGGCGCCGACCCTGCGCGCCCTGCTCGAAGGCGTGCCGCCCGAGCTGCGTCCGCAATCGGCCTCCAACGCCTGGGCGATCGCCGGCAGCCTGACGGCCAGCGGCAAGCCGCTGCTGGCCAACGACCCGCATCTTTCGCTCGAGGCGCCCGGAAAGTGGTTCCTGGTCCGCCTCGAGACCCCCACGCGGACTCTGGCCGGCGCCACCACCCCGGGTGTGCCCTTCATCGTGATCGGCCACAACGACCGGATCGCCTGGGGCCTCACCACCACCCACAGCGACACCCAGGACCTCTTCGTCGAGCGCCTGACCGGCGACGGCAGCGGCTACGAAACCCCCGACGGCCCGCAGCCCTTCGAGGTGATCCGCGAGGTCATCGCGGTGAAGGGCTCCGACCCGGTCGAGCTGGAGGTGCGGATCAGCCGCAACGGCCCGGTGATCTCGGACGCCTTCATCGACGAGCGCAACCAGCCCGAGGAAGGCTACGTCCTGGCCCTGGCCTGGACCGCCCTGAGGCCGGACGACCGCACCCCCAACGCGCTCCTCGCGCTCAACCGGGCCCACGACTGGGACAGCTTCCAGGCCGCGCTGGAGGACTTCCACAGCCCGCAGCAGAACATCGTCTACGCCGACGTCGACGGCAACATCGGCTTCCTGGCGCCGGGCCGCGTGCCCCTGCGCAGGGCCGGCAACGGTACGGCGCCGGTGGCCGGCTGGAGCGGCGACTTCGACTGGATCGGCCTGCTGCCCTACGCCGATCTGCCGCGGGTCCTGAACCCGCGCCAGGGCAGCATCGTCTCGGGCAACAACCGGGTCGTGCCCGAGGACTACCCGCACTTCCTGACCGCCCATTGGCCGCCGCCGCAGCGGGCGCGGCGGATCCTCGACCTGCTGGACGCCAAGGCGCCGCTCGACCTGGACGCGGTGGGCGCCATGCAGATGGACAGCCACGCCATCGACGCCGCCGAGCTGCTGCCCCATCTGCTGGGGGTCACACCCGAGAGCCGCCTAGCCCAGGCAGCCCTCGACCGGCTGCGGGCCTGGGACTTCGTCATGGACCGGCGGCGGCCCGAGCCGCTGATCTACGCGGCCTGGATGATCGAGCTGACCCGCCTGCTGCTCGCCGACGAGCTGGGCGAGGACTTCGCCGAGCTCGCCCGGCCCGAGCCGCGGCGCCTCAAGGCGCTTCTGACCCATGGCGCGGCCTGGTGCGACGACGGCGCGACCGCCGGGCACACGGAGAGCTGCGACGAGCGCATCGCGGCCGCTCTGGACGCCGCCGTCGAGGCCCTGGCCGAGGATCTCGGCGAAGACCTGGAAGACTGGCGCTGGGGCGCCCTGCACCGGGCCGAACTGGGGCATCCCGTCCTGAGCCGGATCCCAGTGATCGCCGATCTCTTCGGCTTCGGCCAGGAGACCGACGGCGGCAACGAGACCGTCAACCGCGGCCTCTACGCCATCGACGGCGACCGGCGCTTCTCCCATGTCGCCGGCGCCTCGCTGCGCATCGTCTTCGATCTGGCCGACCTGGACGAGACCCGCGCGATCACCGCCACCGGCCAGTCCGGCAACCCCCTGTCGCCGCACTACGGCAGCTTCGCGCAGCGTTGGCGCAACGGCACGCTTTTGCGCCTCAAGAGCGACAGCGCGGCAGGGCTCGAGCGGCTTACCCTCGCGCCGCTCTGAGGGCATCGGAGCGACGCCCGGCGCCGGCGGCCGGCCGCGGCGGATTGAGTGGGCCGGGCAGCGCGCCCATACTGCCGAAGGGGGAAACACCATGACCGTGGCCATCGAGGACATCCGGGCCGCCGCAGACGCGATCGAAGGCCAGGTGGTCCGCACGCCGCTGATCGCCGCGCCGCGGCTGTCCCGGGGCCTGGGCTGCGAGATCTCGCTGAAGCTGGAGAACCTGCAGTTCACCGGCTCCTTCAAGGACCGCGGCGCGCTCAACAAGCTGAAGAGCCTGACGCCGGCCGAGGCCGGGCGCGGCATCATCGCCATGTCCGCCGGCAACCACGCCCAGGGCGTCGCCTACCACGCCCAGCGCCTGGACATTCCGGCGACCATCGTCATGCCCGTCTTCGCGCCCTTCACCAAGGTCGAGCGGACCCGAAGCTTCGGCGCCCGGGTGGTCCTGGAAGGCGACACCATCGACGCCGCGGCCGAGGCGGCGCGCCGCATCCAGGAAGAAGAAGGGCTCGCCTTCATCCATCCCTACGACGACCCGAAGATCGTCGCCGGCCAGGGCACCATCGGCCTGGAGATGCTGGCCGACCGCCCCGACCTCGAGATCATCGTGGTGCCGATCGGCGGCGGCGGCATCATTTCCGGCATCGCGCTGGCGGCCAAGGCGCTGAAACCGGAGATCCGCATCCTCGGGGTCGAGGCCGAGCTCTATCCCTCTATGTATCAGGCGCTCAACGACCTGGCGCCCAGCGCCGGCGGCACCACCCTGGCCGACGGCATCGCGGTCAAGACGCCGGGCGGTCTGACCAAGGCCATCGTCGCCGGGCTGGTCGACGAGATCCTCCTGGTCGACGAGGCCGGCATCGAGGCCGCGGTCCAGCTTCTGGTCGAGGAGCAGAAGCTGGCCGCCGAGGGCGCCGGCGCGGCGGGCGTCGCCGCCGTGATGAAGGAGCCGGCGCGCTTCGCCGGGCGCAAGGTCGCCACCGTGATCTGCGGCGGCAACATCGACGTCCGCCTGCTGGCCTCGGTGCTGACCCGCGGCCTGATCCGCGACGGCCGCCTGGTCAAGCTGCGGGTCGAGATCATCGACCGGCCGGGCGTGCTGGCCAAGATCGCCGACTGCATCGGCCAGACCGGCGGCAACATCATCGAGGTCCACCACCAGCGCATGTTCTCCGACGTGCCGGCCAAGCAGGCCGACCTCGACATCATGGTCGAGACCCGCAACCCGGAGCACGTCGAGCACATCGTCGGCCTGCTCAAGGCCCAGGGCTTCCCGACGCGGATCGTCTCCAGCCGCTCCATCGACGGCGGATCCTGAGCGGCGCGGCGCCCGCGCCGCCGAGACGCGGTCCTGGCGGCCGGCCGAGGGCCGCTCCCTTCCCCACCGTGACGAGGGCGGGGTCCGACTGTTATCCTCGCGGACCGCGCCACCACCGTGCCGTCCCGATCAGCGAAAGGCGGATCATGACCCTGCCTCCCAAGGCCGTCTCCAACGTGCTGGAGACCATCGGCAACACGCCCATGGTCGAGGCCAAGGACCTGAACGCCGGGCCCTGCCGGCTGTTCCTCAAGCTGGAAAACCAGAACCCCGGCGGCTCGATCAAGGACCGCATCGGCCGCTCCATGATCGAGGCGGCGGAGCGCGACGGACGCCTGAAGCCGGGCGGCCGGATCATCGAGGCGACGGCCGGCAACACCGGCCTGGGCCTGGCCCTGGTCGCGGCGCAGAAGGGCTATCCCCTGACCATCGTCCTGCCCGACAAGATGGCCCAGGAGAAGATCTTCCACCTGCGCGCCCTGGGCGCCGAAGTTCTGCTGACCCGATCGGACGTCGGCAAGGGCCATCCCGAGTACTACCAGGACATGGCCGAACGGATCGCCGCCGAGACCGGCGCGTTCTACGTCAACCAGTTCGGCAACCCGGCCAACCCCCGGGCCCACGTCGAGACCACGGGCCCCGAGATCTGGACCCAGATGGACCATGAGCTCGACGCCGTGGTCTGCGGCGTCGGCTCGGGCGGGACGATCACCGGCCTGTCGCGCTACTTCGCCGAGGTCGCGCCCCATGTCGAGATGGTCCTCGCGGACCCGGTCGGCTCGGTCCTGGCCGACTACGTCGAGACCGGGCGGGTCAGCGAGGAGGTCGGCTCCTGGCTGGTGGAGGGCATCGGCGAGGACTTCATCCCGCCGATCTCCGACTTCTCCAGGGTCAAGCGCGCTTACACCATTTCGGATGCGGAGGCCTTCGCCACCGCCCGCGAGGTGCTGCGCAAGGAGGGCATCCTGGCCGGATCCTCCTCGGGCACCCTGATCGCGGCCGCGCTGCGCTATTGCCGGACGCAGAGCGCGCCCAAGCGGGTCGTCACCTTCGTCTGCGACAGTGGCAACAAGTACCTGTCCAAGATGTTCAACGACTACTGGATGATGGACCAGGGCTTCCTGGAGCGGGAGAGCTTCGGCGATCTGCGCGACCTGATCAGCCGGCGCCACCGGGAGCACGCCACGGTCATCGTCAAGCCGGAGGACAGCCTGCTGGCCGCCTACGGCCGGATTAAGCTCTACGACGTTTCCCAGCTGCCGGTCGTGGCCGAAGACCGCGTGATCGGGATCATCGACGAGGAGGACATCCTCCTCGCGGTGTTCAGCCGCGAGGACCGCTTCGGGGACCCGGTGGAAAGCGCCATGACCTCGCGCCTGGAAACCCTGCAGGCGACGGAGCCGGTCGACCGCCTGATGCCGGTCTTCCAGAAGGGTCATGTCGCGATCGTGCTGGAGGGTGAGGCCTTTCTCGGCCTGATCACCCGGATCGACCTGTTGAACTACCTGCGCCGCCGGATGAAGTAGGCCCACCGGATCCGTGGGCCCGCGGCGGCGGCTACTTGTGCCGGAAGGTGATCCGGCCCTTGGTCAGATCGTAGGGGGTCATCTCGACGTCGACACGGTCGCCGACCATGACCCTAATCCGGAACTTGCGCATCTTGCCCTTGGGCTGCGCGATGATCTCGTGGTCGTTCTCGAGCCGGACCTTGAACATGGCGTTCGGCAGCTTCTCGACGACCGTTCCACTGAATGCCAGGAATTCCTCTTTCAAGCCATCACTCCCTCGTTGCTTTGACCAGATCTTTCGGATGGCCCGCCCGACGGCGGCCGCCCGGAGGAGAGGGCGGCCCGGCGCCAGGTGCGGGTCAGTCGGCCTGCAGGTTGACGGCCTTCGGGCCGCGCGCGTCCTGCTGGATCTCGAAGCTCAGCTTCTGCCCCTCGGAGAGCTGTCCAAGGCCGGAGCGCTCAACCGCGGAGATGTGCACGAACACGTCCTTCGAGCCGTCGTCCGGCGAGATGAAACCATAACCGCGCGTGGCGTTGAAGAACTTAACGGTACCTGAAGTCATGTATCAGTCGTCCCAAGAAAAGGTTACTGCCGAGGCGCCTTAGCCCCGTCAGGGTGAAAGCCGGCACTACAGTGAGGAGAGACGTATTCGGACGCGGAGGCGTCAAAATGCGGTCTGCCAGATTCGGACTGCAGCCGTCATGGCTCCCTATATGGACGCTTAAACCCGGCCGGGCAAGGCCTTTCCGGGCCATAGGGGCGCGGCGCGGCCGGAGAAAATCCACCAATCTCAAAGGACTGCACCAGGACGATGGTGGTCGCACGGTAACGCTATTTGAAGTTGTACTCGGGATCGCACTCGGCGTCCAAGTGTGCTAAGCTCTTCCTCGGCCGAAAAAGGTCAAGGGCAGAAGGCTGGTTGGCGGCGGGCCGGGAGCCGTTCCAGTACTGGTCGATGATGCTGAGCTTGGACCTGAATACGAGAATGAAATCCTGGTTCTTCCTTGCCTCCGCGCGGAAAACACCGACGCCGGACATCGGATTCGCCACCGACGCCAGGGTCCGCGGGCGCGCCGCCCAAATAGGATATCCTGGATGTAGTTATTGTTCATTTTTCAAAGACTTGCTAATTCTTGTCCGGCCAGACGCCCAAACCCCTCCACCCATACAAACGTGAGTGGTCCCATGCGTTTTGCTGTTTTGGTGGTCTCTACCCTCTTCGCCGTCGGGCTCCTCGGCCCGGCCGCGAGCGCGGCAGAGCTACGTCAGGGCCAGGTGCAGCTATCCCAGAGCTCACCCGGCACCCCCACCTCCCGACTCGTCGCCCGTGGCGACGATCTTATGGCGATCGGAGACATTTCCGCCGCCCGACTACTCTACGAAACCGCGGCAAGCCAAGGTGACGCCGTCGCCGCGGCCAAGCTCGGCATGACCTATGATCCGATCGAACTGAGCGCAAAGGGGGTCGTCGGCATGGTCGGCGATCCGGAAACCGCCGCCAAGTGGTATCGCTTGGCGGTCGACCGCGGCTACAACCCCGCCGCCTCCAGCCTCGCGGCCCTGCAGAACTACATGCAGTCCGAGAACCCCACGTCCCGGGGCAGGGCGACCACCAGGGAGCCCAGCCCGCCGGAACCGCAAAACCGGATTCCGGCGAACCAGGACGGGGTCCGGACGCAGGAGGCCAACAAGCCGGCGGTTCTGGGCGTCTCCGAACGCCTGGATGCGGGGAACCAAGTCGTCAAGCCCGAGGGCGGCACAGGCGAGCTGCGGGTGCAGCTCGCCGCGCTGCAGTCGCGCCAGGCGGCGATCGAGCAGGGCGTCGAGCTCCAGGTCCGGCACTGGGATCTGATCGGCAGCAAGGTGCTGTCGATCGAGCGGCTCGCGCTTTCCGAGAACCGCGGCACGATGTACGGCATCCAGATCGGACCGTTCTGGGATATCGGCTCGGCCACCAACCTTTGCACCGAGCTGAAGACCCAAGGTCAGGACTGTTTCGTCGTCCCCTGAGCCTTCGACCGCCGGCCCAGGCCGTCTTTGAGCCCTCGGAGCCAGTATCCGACGGGGCGGCGTCCAGTCTGAAGCCTCCAGACCTTCCAGAACAGCATCGCCAGGGCCGCGAAACCCGCAGCCAGCAGCCCGTCGACCGCCACGCTGCGCCAGGCAGCCTCGCGTGGAACGGCGCCGAGCACGGCGATGACGAACAGAAACCCTGAGAAAATCGTGCAGAAGACCGCGCCGAAGCGGGCCGTGTCCGGCGCCAGGCGCTGGGCCAGGAGCTCGGTCCAGGTGATGCGCAGGGCAAGCTCGGGCGGAGCCGGACGCGCCTGTCGCAGGACGCGCCGGTAGTCGTCCGTCTGAGCCCGATACCAGAAGTAGCCCGACACCCCGAGATAGCCCAGGACGAGCGGCAGCAGAGGCTGCAGACGGTCGAGCTTGAGCAGGATCGGCGCCAGCGCGATCAGGATGACCGCCGGCAGGAGCATCTGCAGCAGGCGCCAATGATGACGGCGGATCCCCCGGGAAACCCGCAGCGCCGACGCCGGGTCGAGCAGAAAGGTCCGGCTCCAGGGGCAGGCCCGGAACAGAAAACGTCCGTCCTCCAGCCGCCGGAACTGCCGGAGCTGCAAAAGATCGTCGGCATCTTGGAGCACCGCCCCTCCCCTCTTGGACTCGGCCCCCCAGGACTCGGCCCCCTGGACTCGGCTCGTCACCGAAGGCGCCGTCACGGCGCCCATCTCTCCCGACGACGGACCGCTGGACCGCCCCGCGGCCGCCGAGCGGCACAAGCTGCCACGCGACTTTCGAAGAAACCGTAAACTCGGCACCGCCAGAACTCGGCACCGCCAGGTCTCCGGCGCGGCGGCGCGGGGAAAGCGATTGACAGGGGGCGCCGAGGCGTCGAAGTCTCGGGGCCGGATCAGGAGCCATCGCCTCGCGATGCGGCGCGACCGCGCGCCAGGCCATCACCGGAACCTCGCCACAGGGACCCGCGCATGCCGGACGAACAGCAAAACCGCAAGAACCGCTTGGGTTTCGCGACCCGGACCATCCACGCCGGCCAGGCCCCCGATCCCACGACCGGCGCCATCATGCCGCCGATCTACGCCACCTCGACCTACGTCCAGGAAAGCCCGGGCAGGCACAAGGGCTATGAGTACAGCCGGACCCAGAACCCGACCCGCATGGCCTACGAGCGCTGCCTCGCCGACCTGGAGAGCGGCAGCGCCGGCTTCGCCTTCGCGTCGGGCATGGCGGCGACGGCCACCCTTCTCGAGCTGCTGGACAGCGGCAGCCATGTCCTTGCCATGGACGATCTCTACGGCGGCAGCTACCGGCTGTTCCACAACGTCCGGAAGCGTTCGGCCGGCCTCTCGTTCACTTTCGCCGACCTCAGCGACCGGGCCACGGTCCAGGCGGCGCTCCGGCCCGACACCCGCATGATCTGGGTCGAGAGCCCGACCAACCCGCTGCTCAAGCTGGTCGACTTCGAGATGATCGCGGGTCTGGCGCGCGAGCGCGGCATCCTGACCGTCTGCGACAACACCTTCGCCAGCCCCTACGTCCAGCGGCCATTGGAGGCCGGCTTCGACATCGTGATGCACTCGGCCACCAAGTACCTCAACGGTCACTCCGACATGGTCGGCGGCATCGTCGCGGTCGGCGACAATCCGGAGCTCGTGGAGCGCCTGGCCTACCTGCAGAACGCGGTCGGCGCCGTGGCCGGGCCCTTCGACAGCTTCCTCGCCCTGCGCGGCCTCAAGACCCTGGCGCTCCGGATGCAGCGCCACTGCGAGAACGCCACGGTCGTGGCCGAGTTCCTGGAAGACCACCTCAAGGTCGAGGCGGTCTACTACCCGGGCCTGGCCAGCCATCCTCAGCACGAGCTGGCGAAACGCCAGATGAGCCGCTACGGCGGCATGGTCACGGCGGTCCTGGAGGGCGGCCTGCCGGCGGCCAAGCGCTTCCTGGAGCGGGTCCGGATCTTCGCCCTGGCGGAGAGCCTGGGCGGCGTCGAGAGCCTGATCGAGCACCCGGCGATCATGACCCACGCCTCGATCCCGGCCGAGACCCGCGCCCAGCTCGGCATCGGCGACGGGCTGGTCCGGCTCTCGGTCGGGGTCGAGGACGCCGAGGACCTGATCGCCGACCTGGTCCAAGCCCTGGGCTGACGGTTTCGGCTGACGGTTTCCGGTCCCGGCGCGCCGCCGGCGGGGGGTCGCGGCGGGGGGGTCGCGGCGGGGAGCCGCGCGAAACGCCGGAGTCGGCGCCGTCCCGCCGGATGCAGATTTAAACCATTCAATCATTTTTAACCCAAGTGGGCGAGGCTTCCGACTTACGCCTTTATGGTGAATTTCATCTGCTTGGTGGGATAACGGTCGGTTCATGCTTCTGATCGTCGGAATGCTGGTGGTCGTCGCCTGCACCCTCGGCGGCTACGTCGCCATGGGCGGCAAGCTGATAGTGCTGTGGCAGCCCTTCGAGGTCGTGATCATCTGCGGCGCCGCGCTCGGCGCGTTCGTGATCGGCAACCCGGCCGCCGTGCTCAAGGGCGCCGGGGGCGCCTTCAAGAAGGCCATGAGCGGCTCGAAGTACGGCAAGAAGAACTATCTGGAGCTGCTTAGCTTGCTCTACCAGGTGTTGAAGGTGGCCAAGACCAAGGGCCCGCTCGCGCTCGAACAGCACATCGAGAACCCCGGGGACAGCGCGCTTTTCAAGGAGTTTCCGGGTTTTGCCAACAACAAGGTCGCGATGGAGTTCCTCTGCGACTATCTGCGCATGATCACCCTGGGCGTCGAGAACCCGCACGAGGTCGAAGCCCTGATGGACGAGGAGCTGGAGACCCACCACCACGAGCACTCCCACATCGCCCACGCCGTCCAGACCATGGCCGACGGCATGCCCGCGCTCGGCATCGTCGCCGCCGTTCTCGGCGTCATCAAGACGATGGGCTCGATCACCGAGCCGCCGGAGGTGCTCGGCAAACTCATCGGCGGCGCCCTGGTCGGCACCTTCCTCGGCGTTTGGCTCTCCTATGGCTTTCTTGCGCCGATCGCCAGCAAGGCCCAATCCACATACGACGCCGAGCACAAGTATCTCCTGTGCATCAAGGCAGCCCTGCTCGCCCATCTGAACGATTCAGCACCGGCCGTCTCGATCGAGTTCGCGCGCAAGGTCCTGGGCGAGCACGAGCGCCCGTCCTTCATCGAACTCGAGCAGACCGTCTCCGAATTGCCGCCGGTCGCCTGATCCAGCGGGCGCAAAACAGATCCCATGGCTGCCGCAGGCGACAACGCCCCAATCATCATCAAGAAGGTCAAGAAGGTCTCGGGCGGCCATCACGGCGGCGCCTGGAAGGTTGCCTATGCCGATTTCGTGACCGCCATGATGGCCTTCTTCCTGCTGCTTTGGCTGCTGAACGCCACCACCGACGAGCAGAAGCAAGGCATCGCCGACTACTTCACCCCGGCCAGCGTCTCGAAGAACTACAGCGGCGGCGGCGGCGTGCTCGGCGGGCAGACTTTGTCGAAGAAGGGCGTCATGCGCGACAACCGCTCGGCGGTCAACATGACGCTGCCGCTGCCCAACGACGAGAAGACGCCCGACCAGAAGAGCGAGCCGGGAACACCGGGCGAAGGCGATGGCGATGGCAGGAGCGGCGAGGACGGCGAAGGGCTGCCGGGCCGGGAAGAGACCGCGGCGATCCTCGACCAGGAAGCCTACGAGAGGCTCCTGGCCGAGCAGGAGGAGCGCCAGTTCGCCGAGGCCGAGGAGCAGCTTCGTCAGGCCATCGAATCGGTCCCGGAGCTGGAGCCGCTGGCGGAGAACCTGGTGATCGAGCAGACGCCGGAAGGCCTGCGGATCCAGATCATCGACCAGGCCAAGTACTCGATGTTCCCGCTCGGCAGCGCCGATATGTACGAGCACACCCAAAAGCTGATGGCCATGGTCGCCGACGCGATCCGCGACCTGCCGCAACGTGTCGCCATCAAGGGACACACCGACGCCGCGCCCTACAACAGCGATAACGGCTACTCCAACTGGGAGCTCTCGACCGACCGCGCCAACGCCAGCCGCCGAGCCCTGACCGCCGCCGGCCTGGACCCGGCCCGCATCGCCCGGGTCATCGGCCGGGCCGATCAGGATCCCTTTGTCCCGGAAGACCCTTTCTCGCCGCAGAACCGGCGAATCTCGATCATCCTCCTGCGCGAGGCGTCGAGCCCCGCGGGCCAAGACGGCAGTGTGGAGGAAGCCACGCAGGGCGGCGGCGGATAAGCCGCCGCGGGGCCTTGCGCCTCGATTCAACAGTACCGGCTTGTCCAAACCGTCCGTCGTTACCATCTGATCACGAGCGTGTTTTGTACTGACAGTCGGGGGCGGCCTTGGCCCGGTTCAACCTTCCCAGCCTCAATACCGTCGACGCCGCCTGGTCCGACGCACCGCCTGATCCCCTGGACGACCCGGATCTCTACGACGGTATCGTCTGGCGGCGCAGCTTGGCCTACCTTCTCGACGTGGCGGTGCTCGCCGTTCTCGGCCTGATCGTCTGGCTGGGCCTCGGGCTGCTGGCCGTGCTGTCCTTCGGCCTGCTGTTTCCGCTTCAGATCACGGCGGTGGCGCTCTTGCCGGCGGCCTATCACACCTTCTTCCTGGGCAGCGCCGGTGCGACGCCCGGCATGCGCTTCTTCGACGTCGAGGTCAGGTCCTGGATCGGCTGGCGCCCGGACTACGTCCAGGCCTTCCTGCAGACCGTGCTGTTCTACGCGACGGTCGCCCTGACGAGCTGGCTCATCCTGGTCGTGGTGGTCTTCAACGACCGCCGGCGGACGCTGCACGATTTCATGGCCGGCACCGTCTGCGTCCGGCACAGCCGCGTGATGACGGACACGCTCCAGATCGCCTGAACGAGCGGCGACGCCAATTGGCTGGCCTCGGCCCGCCTTTCCTTGCCATAATCCCCCGATAAGGGGTGGCTCGAGCGCGAACGGGAACCGCCCCCTGCCCTTCCAACGGGGAGACGGGGCACGTCGATGGAGGCTTCATCCGCGCCGGACGTCTTGGCCGGCTACGAGAGCGGCGGCTTCTTCTGCGAGATGACCGGCAAGCCGGACGAGGACGCCGGCTTCACGCGCGCCATCCGCGAGCGCCTGGCCGAACTGGGGCTTGAGGAGCTGCGCAGCCGGGCCGGCGATGCCGAGCTCGAGCTCTACAACTTCGGCATCACCTTCACGGTCTACACCCAGAAGGAAGCGATCGACCGCATCCTTCCCTTCGACGTGATCCCGCGGGTGATCTCCAGCGCCGATTGGCAGACGCTGGAGAACGGCGTGATCCAGCGGGTCGCAGCGCTCAACCTCTTCCTGCACGACGTCTATCACGAGCAGAAGATCCTGACCGACGGCGTCGTGCCGCCGGAGCTGGTGCTCGGCAACAAGAACTACCGGCCGGAGATGCGCGACGTAGAGGTGGCGCTCGGCACCTACGTCCACATCAACGGCACCGATCTGGTGCGCGACGACGACGGCAACTGGCTCGTGCTCGAAGATAACAGCCGCACGCCCTCAGGGGTCTCCTACGTCGTCGAGAACCGCCATCTCATGCAACGCGCGTTTCCGGACCTGATGGCCGACATCGGCATTCGTCCGGTCTCCAACTACGGTCAGAAGCTGCACGAGGCCCTGGCGGAAGTCGCGCCCGATGGCGTCACTTCCCCTCAGGTGGTCCTGCTCTCGCCCGGCACCTATAACTCGGCCTATTTCGAGCACATCTTCCTCGCCCGCGAGATGGGCGTGCCGCTGGTCGAGGGCCGGGACTTGGTCGTGCCGGAGGACGACCGCGTCTACATGCGCACGATCGGCGGGCTCGAGCCGGTCCACGTGATCTACCGCCGCATCAACGACGACTTCCTCGATCCGGAGGTCTTCAACCCGGACTCGATGCTGGGCGTGGCCGGTCTGATGCGCGCCTACCGAAAGGGCAACGTGGCGTTGGCCAACGCCGTCGGCACCGGGGTCGCCGACGACAAGGCGGTCTACGCCTATATGCCGCGGATCATCCAGTACTATCTCGACCAGGCGCCGATCCTCTCGAACGTCGAGACCCATATCTGCCGCGAGCCGGAGGGCCTGCGCTACACGCTCGATCACCTCTCCGAGCTGGTGGTCAAGCCGGTCGGCGAGGCGGGCGGCTACGGCATCACGGTCGGGCCACGCGCTTCGGCCGAGGAGCTGGAAGCCTGCCGGGCCCATCTGAAGGAGGACCCCTCCAACTACATCAGCCAGCCGATGATCAACCTCTCGGTCAGCCCGACGCTGGTGAGGGAGGGCATCCAACCCCGCCACGTCGATCTGCGGCCCTTCGCCGTCACCGGCAAGTCGACCTGGGTGCTGCCCGGCGGGCTATCGCGCGTGGCCCTGACCAAGGGCTCGATCATCGTCAACTCGTCCCAGGGCGGCGGCTCCAAGGACACCTGGGTGTTGGAGTAGCAGGACATGCCGGTCCTCGAGCAGGAGATCGTACGGCAGGAGATCGTAAGCAGGTCTCGGCCGGGAGCTCTGACGCCGTGAGCCGGCTGCTCTCCCGCTATGCCGAGGCGACCTTCTGGATGGCCCGCTACGTCGAACGGGCGGAGAACCTCGCGCGCGTGCTCGACGTCAACGAGACCTTCAGCCGCGACAGTCGCGGCACGCAGAACTGGCTCTCCGTGCTCCAGCTCTACGCCGACGAGGCGCGCTACAAGAAGACCTACGCGACCGCGACCGCCGAGAACGTGATCCACTTCTACACGCTGGACCCCGAGAACCCGAGCTCGATCATCTCCTGCGTGCGCATGGCGCGGGAAAGCGCCCGGACCCTTCGGCCGCTGATCTCCACCGAGATGTGGATCCAGCTCAACACCTTCTACAACCGGCTGCGCGGCATGACCCCGGCCGAGGCCCGTTCCCACCGCCTCGCCCGCTTCTGCGGCGTCATCAAGGAGGCCTGCCAGGCCCACACCGGCATCACCGAGGGAACCTTCTACCGCGACGAAGGCTGGTACTTCTATCAGCTCGGCCGCAACGTCGAACGCGCGGACCAAACCACGCGCCTGCTCGACGTCAAGTATCACCTCCTCCTGCCAAGCCCCTCCCACGTCGGCTCGCCCTTCGACGTCAGCCAGTGGAACGCGGTGCTGCGCTCCGCGTCGGGCTTCCATGCTTTCCGGCGCGTCCATCCCAGCGGCATGAGCCCCGCGAACGTTTCGGGCTTCCTGCTCTTCGACCCGGGCTTTCCGCGCTCGGCCAATGCCTGCGTCGAGACGATCGACGAGACCCTGACCGAGCTGCGTCACGTGTACGGACTAAAAGGCGGCGGCGGCGCCCTGGAGCAGCTCGACGAGCTGCGCGCCGTCCTGGCGAGCGAGAACACCGACAGCGTGATCGCCAAGGGTCTGCACGAGTTCCTCGACTGGGTGCAGCGGAAGCTGATCGTCTTCACCGCCGAGCTGGCCCAGGACTTCTTCGGCGCGCAGGCCGAGCCCGAAGAGGCCGATGCCGAGCCGCGCGAGGCCCGGGCGGGGGCCTGAGGGCTGGACGGGGCCAGCGGCGCGCGGCAAGCTAGATCGATGGAGCCGAGGGCATTCCTATCCGATGTGCCGTGGGACGGCTTGTCGCCGCTGGAGCGGCCCCAGCTTTTCCACGTGCTGGCCGAGACGCCCTGCCCCTATCTCCCCGACCGGCGCGAGCGCAAGGTCATGACCGAGATCTGGGGGCCGGGCGCGAACAAGGCCTACAGCCGCCTGTCGCGCGCCGGTTTTCGGCGCAGCCACAACTTCGCCTACCGGCCGGCCTGCAGCGGCTGCGCGGCCTGCGTGCCGATTCGCGTCGTGGCCTCGGCCTTCGAGCCGAGCCGCTCGATGACACGGGTCATGCGTGCCAACCAGGACCTCATCGTCGTGGAGGGCCCGGCCGAGGCCAGCGAGGAGCAGTACCGCGTCTTCGACCGCTACATCCGGTCGCGGCACGGCGACGGCGACATGGCGCGGATGACCTATCTCGACTACCGCTCGATGATCGAGGAGAGCCGGCTCGATACCCGGCTCGAGGCCTTCCGCGACCGCTCCGGCCGGATGGTGGCGCTTTGCCTGGTCGACTGGCTGGAGGACGGGCCGTCAGCGGTCTACAGCTTCTTCGATCCGACCTGGGCAAACCGCAGCCTCGGCACCTACATGGTGCTTTGGCTGATCGAGGAGGCCCGCCGGCGCGGTCTCGACCATGTCTATCTCGGCTACTGGATCGCCGAATCGCGCAAGATGGCCTACAAGGCACGCTTCCGGCCCGTCGAGGGTCTGGGCCCCGAAGGCTGGCAAAGGCTCACGACCTGACGAGCCCCAAATCCCTGCTGAATCAGGCCTTCCCGTCATCCGACAAGACCGTCACCTTTAGTTGCACCGTCCCGCGTAGGTGCCTATTCTCGCGCCTTATTTCGACTGCGGCCTGCTGCCTCGGGCCGCTCCCGAACCGGTGAAGCTGTATCTAGCAGGGAGGAACACTTCATGAAGACCGGAGACAAAGGCAAGACCGTCGCGACCGAGGCAAAGGTCGAACGTCGCGACTTTCTGAAGAAGGCCGGTGCGGGCAGCGCGGCCGTGGCGGCGACCGCGGCCGCGGCCTCGAGCTTCCCCAAGCCCGCGCTTTCCCAGGGCGCCATGAAGTGGCGCATGCAGACGACCTGGCCCAAGAACTTTCCCGGCCTCGGCACCGGGGCGAACACCCTGGCCGAGTTCATCGGCAAGGCCTCGGGCGGCAAGCTGACCGTCGAGGTCTTCGGCGGCGGCGAGATCGTCCCGGCCTTCGAAACCATGGACGCGGTGGCCAGCGGCACGCTCGAGATGGGCCATGGCGCGCCCTACTACTGGAAGGGCAAGGTGGCCGCGAGCCAGTTCATCGCCTCGATCCCCTTCGGCCTCAACGTCGCCGAGCAGAACGCCTGGCTGCAGTTCGGTGGCGGCCAGGAACTGGCCGACAAGGTCTACGGTGAGCTGGGCTGCAAATTCTTCGCCTCCGGCAATACCGGCGTGCAGGCCGGCGGCTGGTTCAACAAGGAGATCAACTCGCTCGAGGACTACAAGGGCCTGAAAATGCGCATCCCCGGGCTCGGCGGCGAGGTGGTGAAAGCGGCCGGCGGCAACGTGGTCAATCTGCCGGGCGGCGAGATCCCGCCGGCGCTGGCATCGGGCGCGATCGACGCGACCGAATGGGTCGGTCCCTACAACGACCTCGCCTTCGGGCTCTACAAGAGCGCCAAGTTCTACTACTACCCGGGCTGGCACGAGCCGGCGACGCTGCTCGACAACTTCATCAGCCTCAAGGCCTGGGAGAGCCTCGACAGCGAGCTGCAGGCCGTGGTCGCGACCGCCAACGCCTACGCCAACCTCTTCGTGCTCAACGAGTTCATCGCCAACAACAACCAGTCGCTCGACACGCTGGTCAACCAGCACGGCGTGACCTTGAAGAAGTTCCCGGACGAGGTGCTGACCGGCCTCGGCGGACTCGCCGGCCAGGTCATCGGCGACCTCGCCTCCCAGGATCCGCTGAGCAAGGAGGTCCTGGAATCGATCGTCAAGTTCCGCGGCCAGGCGATCGGCTACGCCAAGGTCTCCGAAGAGGCCTTCTACACGGCCCGCCGCCTGCCCTTCACCTGGGTCCAGCTTTAAGCGGCGAAACGACCTCATCCGGTCGGTGACGGCCGGGTGTGACAGGATGACCGGCGGGGCCGAATGCCCCGCCGGTTTCTTTGTGAAAGGCCGTCATTGCGAGTGCAGCGACGCAATGACGCCAAGGACGATCCGAGGAGACCGGACCATGCCCGTGACCGGCGGCTGTTTCTGCGGCGCCGTGCGCTACCGGGCCGACGGCGGGCTCCGGAACGCCCGCTGCTGCCACTGCTCGCGATGCCGCAAGATCTTCAGCGGCGCGTCTTCGGCCTATGCCGAAGTCGAAGGCTTCTCCTGGACCAAGGGCGAGGACTCCCTCTCCGTCTTCAAGACCCACGCGGACTGGGGCGTCTGTTTCTGCCGTCTCTGCGGGTCGACCCTCGCCGGCCAGCACGCGGGCAAGGTGCACGGTGTCACCCTCGGCAGCGTTGACGGTGATCCGGGCGTGGCCGTGCAGATGCACATCTATGTCGGCTCGAAGGCGCCCTGGGACGAGATCGGCGCCACGGCCCCACAATATGACGAGGGGCCCGAGAGCTGAGGCCTGCTCCAGTGGCCGGCTCGCAATTTTTTGACTAGCACATATTAAGCAAGCTCAATAACCTTCTTCCATGTTCGATCAGGATCCGGACCGCAACGTCGGATTCCTGTTGCACGACGTCTCGCGGCTCCTGCGCAAGCGTTTCGACCGGCGCGCCCGGGCGCTCGGGCTGACCCGGGCCCAATGGCGGGTGCTGGTGCATCTCGCGCCGCGCCAGGGCATCAACCAGTCGACGCTCGCCGATATCCTCGAGCTCGATAACGTCACGCTCGGCCGCCACGTCGACCGCCTGGAGGCGACCGGCTGGCTGAAGCGCCGTTCCGATCCGGCCGACCGCCGGGCCTGGTGCCTGCACCTGACCAAGAAGGCGCAGCCGGTCCTCGATCACATGGAAGGCCTCGCCGTGCGCACCCAGCAGGAGGCCCTGAACGGGATCTCCGTGTCCGAGCTGGACCGGCTGATGGCGACGCTGATGTCGATCAAGCGCAACATCCTCGCCAAGGAAGAGACCGAAGGAAAAGCGAGCGGCGCGGCCGTCGGCGCGGTTGCGGGCGGCACGTCCAAGAGAGCGCACGATGGCGGATGAGGCCGAAATCCGGCGCGGCCTCGGCGCGCGGCTGGGGCGGCTCACCCTGCTTTCCGTCGGACCGTTGCTGCTGATCGCCGGCGGGGTCTACTACTTCGCGGTTTCAGGCCGCTACGTCTCGACGGAGAACGCCTATCTCAAGTCCGACAAGATCGCGATCAGCACCGATGTCTCGGGGCTCGTCGCACAGGTCGCCGTCATCGAGAACGACGTCGTCGCACCGGGGCAACTCCTCTTCAGGATCGACGAGGAGCGCTTCCAGATCGCCCTCGACCGGCGCGAGGCGGAACTTCAGGCCGCGCGGCAGGAGGTCGAGTCGCTGCGCGCGCTGCACCGCCAAAAGCTGGCCGAGCTGGAGTCCGCGCAGGAGGAGATCGCCTACTTCGAGAGCGAGTTCGAGCGCGCCGAGAGCCTGAAGAAGCAGGGCCACGTCTCGAGCGCCAACCACGACAAAAGCCGTCGCGACCTGATGATGGCGCGCCATCAGGTCGAGGCGATTCGGCAGGAAATCTACGGCGTGCTCGCGAGCCTGGGCGGCGAATCCGACGGGCCGATCGAGGACCACCCCATGGTCATGGAGGCCCTGACCGAATGGGACCGGGCCCAGCTCGATCTGCTGCGCACGCGGGTCATCGCGCCGACGGAGTCCATCGTCTCCAACATCGATCTCCAGAAGGGCGAGTACGTCGAAGCCGGCACGCCGGTCTTCAGCCTGGTCGACGTGGCCCGGGTCTGGGTCGAGGCGAACCTCAAGGAGACCGACCTGACCCACGTGCGGGTCGGCCAGCAGGCAAAGGTGACCGTCGATGCCTATCCCGACCATAGCTGGCAGGCGCAGGTCACCGGCATCGCGCCCGCCACCGGCGCCGAGTTCGCGCTGCTGCCGCCGCAGAACGCCTCGGGCAACTGGGTGAAGGTCGTGCAGCGCGTGCCGGTGCGCCTGGAGCTCGAGCGCCGCCCGGGCGATCCGCCGCTGCGCGCCGGCATGAGCGTCGAGGTCGAGATCGACACCAAGGTGGAGCGCAGCCTGCCCGGACCCTTCGGCACGGCCCTCGCCTGGATCAGGGGCGAGCGCTAAGCGGAGACGCCATCGGTGTCGACGACCGCAGTCGCAATACCCGCTTCGCCCCAAAGCGCGCTGCAGCGCGCGCTGATTCTGCTCACGCTGACCTTCGTCACCATGCTCTATGCCATGACGGTGACGATCGCCAACGTCTCGCTGCCGCAGATGCAGGGCTCGCTGTCGGCGACCCAGGACCAGATCGCCTGGGTCGTCACCTTCAACATCGTGGCCACCGCGGTCGTGACGCCGACGTCCGGCTGGCTGGCCGCGCGGCTGGGCCGGCGGCGCGTGATGATCTACGCCGTCGTCGGCTTCGCCGCGGCCTCGGTGCTCTGCGGCATGGCGCCCTCGCTCGAGACGCTCGTGCTGTTCCGCATCGCCCAGGGCGCTTGCGGTGCGCCGCTCGTGCCGCTGTCGCAGGCGATCGTCGTCGATACCTATCCCCGGCACCAGCACGGCCCGGCGACGGCGGTCTGGGGCACCGG
>JAKSBE010000353.1 GCA_022361275.1 Kiloniellales bacterium | reverse complement strand
TTCACGTTCACCGATATCCCCTATCGCAGCGGCGGTCCGGCGCGCTATGTCGAGGTGGCAGAAACCGATGGCCGGCTCGGCTTTATCACCCCGATGACCCATAATTTCTGCGAAAGCTGCAATCGGGTGCGGCTCACCTGCACCGGCACGCTGTATATGTGCCTCGGCAAGGATGACGCCGCCGACCTGCGCGCGCCCTTGCGCGCCAGTGCCGAGGACGGCCCGCTTCACGCCGCCATCGACGAGGCCATCGGCCGCAAGCCCAAGGGCCACGATTTCGTCATCGACCGCCGCACCAAGGCGCCCGCCGTCGCCCGCCACATGAGTGTGACGGGCGGGTGAATGCCGCTGCCGTCCTTCGACAAGCTCAGGACGAACCTCTATAGCCTTGAGAGAAAGTAAAAAGGTTCGTCCTGAGCTTGTCGAAGGACGGCAGCGGCCAAAACCTACTCCACCACGACCTGATAGGTGTAGTCGCGGCCGTCGGTGACGGTCACGGTCTGAAAGCCGCTCAGCTTGGCCAGGTCGAAGAAGGTGAATTCGGTTTCCACCCCATATTCGCGGAACAGCGGCGTCTGCCGGAAGATGGTGGTCAGCGTGGCGAACATCGCGCGCACGCGATATTTGGTGCCCAGCCGGCCGTCGGAATTGGCGACGATGATCAGATGTTCGGCGTCCAGCCCGTTGGTGAACAGCACCACCTGCGGCGGATAGGGCGCGGCCAACAGCCGGCCCTCGATGGCGGCGATGAACTTCAGCCGGCTCGGGCGGCTGGCCTCGTCCAGCACGCGCGCCGGGGACTTGTAGGTTTCGCTGTCCACCACCGGCGGGTGGTAGTAGCTGGCCGGGCGTACGTCCCCTTGGGCGCCAACGGTAACAGGGACGGCGGCGGGAACGAGCAAGGCCAGGACGATGAGGCAGATGCGCATGGCGGGGTCTCCGGCTGGGGCAGGATGACGTTGGCTGATGGGCCCCATGCTAGACGCGCGGGCTTGCCGTGCCTACCACCGGCCTGCTTATATTCACTGCCTTTCCCGCCGCCGGCCACCCGACGCCCTCACCGAGAGCCCGCCCATGTCCACCCCGACCTTCGCCGTCATCGCCAGCGACACCCCCGAAGCCCAGGAGGCGAAGGGCGAGATTTGCGACCGCCATGCCACCGTCCCGGTGGCCGAGGCCGACGTGCTGGTCGCCCTGGGTGGCGACGGCTTCATGCTGCAGACCCTGCACGACTGCATCGCCAACGGCCGGCCGATCTTCGGCATGAACAAGGGCACGGTGGGCTTCCTGATGAACGAGTTCCACGCCGAAGACCTGCCCGAACGGCTGGCCAAGGCGGAG
>JAKSBE010000311.1 GCA_022361275.1 Kiloniellales bacterium | reverse complement strand
CCGCTTTTGGATTGCAGTCTTGGCTTCCATACCTGGGACGGACATACCGGCTCGGCGAAGCGTTGTACGAGATTGACGTAGCGTCTTATGAAGGAATGGTGGGCGCACCTGGGATTGAACCAGGGACCTCCTCGGTGTGAAGGAGCGGGAAGACCTTCTAATGCGTTGCGATCGCTGACTATAGGTCTTTGAAAGCACCGAGAATTTTTCAGGAACATCCGTTGTTTCGCGGAGTTTCTGCGAACACCGTTGGCGCAAACACAATCTCGGCCAGAGAGGCACAGGGGCCCTCCAGATAGTCGGGGTTCACCTTGCGATAGATCCGGCGCACGGTCTTGGCATCGGTCTCCGTCAAGTCGGCGATCCGGTCCACCGAGTGGTCGTCCTCGGCCAGCCACGAGATCACGCTGTGCTTGAGCAGGTGGGGCGTCACCCATGCGAGCCCTGCGGCCTCGGCGGCGACCGCGAAGCCCTTCTTGATGTCCTTCACCGGCCGGCCGTTGAACTCGATCACATGCTCGGTCCTGGCGTCCTTCTTCGCCTCCTTGAGCAGCGCGCAGCCCCGGTCGTCGATCGGGACCACGCCGCGGCGCTTCTTCGTCACCTGCCGCTCCGGATTCTGGAAGTTGATCCTCCGGTGCTCAAGGTCGACGCGGTCCCAGGTCAGATCCAGGATTGCTCCCTTCCTGTGGCCGCTCAGCATGGCCAGGGCGATGAAGAGCCGGACGTGGAAGGCCTTGGCCGCGGCGATCAGCTTCGGCGCGTCCTCGCGGCTCATGAAGCGCTCACGAGGCGGCCGGTTGGCCGGGATGGTGAACTTCGGGACGCTGTCGATCCAGCCGCTGTCGTGCGCCAGGCGCAGGGCCGCCCGAAGCTCTTCGAGCTCGCGCTTGATGGACGGGATCTTGTGGCCACGGTCCTTGGCATACTCGCGGACCTGGAGCTTGGTGATCTGGCTCGGCCGGAGCGAGCCGAGGTGAGCCTTCAACTGCTTGTGAAACTGCTCCATCCGCTTGGTCTCGACGATCCGGCCCTTGGCCTCTTTCAGGCGGGCGTCGAGCAGTTCGGCGATGGTGGCGGTCTCGGGCGGGGCGGCTAGGTCTTCGAGGAAGTCGGCGAGGTACGCCTTCGCTTCGTCCTCATCTTCCGTGCCCGTGCTTTCAACGCGGCTTCGCCGGGTTCCGGGGTCCGTCCAGGCCACATACCACTTCCGGCGCCCCCTGATGCGCTTGAGGTGTGGCTGTGGCTCTTCGAGGCGTGGGCGGGGCATAGATAGCGCCTCTCAAACTCCCTGATGGCCGAAAGCGGGATGCGGATAGAACAGCCCGGCCGGCGGATCACTGTCAACTCGCCGGCGTCGATCAGGCGGTACACGGTGCCCTTGGAGTACTTGAGCACTTTTGCCGCCTCAGCGACCGTGAGCCGAGGCGAGTCGTCGATGCGGTGGAGGCCGATGACTTCGCCCACCCTACGCCGCCTCCTCGTCGAGCCGGTCGATGAGGCCGCGATCCGTCATAACCCCTCCTCGCTTGCCTGGGCTCGGGCCTTCATCGGCGTCTCACCTTGTTCCAAGCCACGAAGTCGTTCCAATCATTCACTGCCTTGCGTGCCTCGCATTCGGCATATTCAAGCGCTTCATCGGCGTAGTTCTGGAGGCGGTTAAGGTACAGATCGACCTCGGAGCGGTAGCTGTCTACGGCCCAGCTATCGCAAACATTGTCGAAGCATAACGGTGGCGATGGCTTGGAGAATGGTGGGGTCGGCTCGAAGCAAAACGCCAACCCTTTCGTCGAAATCAACGTGAGGGCGACTGTCAGAATAACTAATCTCATGATGTTCATTTCTCCGATTCGCTTGAGCCGAAAGCATATCATTAGCGAGGCTTCCGTCTCTCATGTGACTAGCTGCCATCGCTCCCTTCGCTGGAGGGCTTCGATCGTGTCGGCGGCCCAACGAAGGCGCCGGGCAATGTCGTCTGCGGTATCGCGCTCAACACTGCAATAGATAGCGACTGAGCAGTTTCGCAGCTCTTCCGGTGACATGCCGCCCTGCCTCTTGCTGTCAGCCATCGGCTTCCCTCGCTTCATGGGTCCGCGCCTCATTCAAGCTCCCTCCGGCTTCGTCTGGCACTCCAGGACGTAGACGTCGGCGTGACGCTGTATGGGCGCCGGGAAGTAGATCGATCCGACCGGCCGGACGCCGCGCTTGAGCGCGCGACCGATCTTGCGGAGGCGGGTCTCGGTCACGAGCGTGACGCCGAGCTCCTCAAGCAATGGCCGCTTGGCACTGTACGTGCCGTCGCCCCAGCGGAAAGGCCGTCCTTGCAGACCGTCCATGATCTCGTCCGCGACGCGCTTGCGGCGCTCCAGCCGCCGGACGACTGACGATGGGCACATCAAAAGCCTTCGCGGGGGCCGTCCTCGCTGCCCAGTCAATCCGTCGAGGTCGCAGGCTCGACAGATCTGTGCGTCGTATAGCCATAGGCCGACCTCGCCGCAGTCGGGGCATTGCTCCAGCTTTTCAAGCATGATCATGAAGCGCGACCACGTTGTCCGGCGCGCCGATCTGCCGCTCCGGGATGTCCTGGAAGAGCTGGCCGCGCGCGGTGCGGATCGCGTAGACGCGCTCGTTGCCGTAGGTCTTGCCGACGATCACGGCAGACTCGCCGCGCCAGGTGATGCGGTCATTGAGGCTGTACATGCTCAGTCCTCCAGCGGCTCGCGGTCGGCCAGGTAGCCGAGCTGGTCCAGGAAGCTGGTGAGCTCCCAGCGAAAGCCGACGACCGCGCCATGGAAGTCCGCGCCGGTGCGGTTGCCGTCGAGCTCGGTCTCGAGGATCTCGAAGTGCCGGTAGCCGGCGTGCGCGGAGAGCCCGGCCCAGATGTCGAATTCGAGGCCGCCGCCGACCTGCCAGGCGGGGGTCAGGGCGACGTCGTCCAGGCCCTTCAGGTGCGCGCCGCCGAATCCGCCCTCGCCGTAGACCGACACCGGCCCGTCGAAGAGCCGGTAGGACAGCCGCCCGTTGACCATGACGCTGGTCAGGTGCAGCGGGTCCTCGTGATCGGCGGTCGCCCTGCCGCGCGCGTTCTGTCCGTGAATAGGCTTGACGCGGTGCGCGGCCTCCAGGCCGGCGTCGAAGGCGATCCGGGCGGGGAGATCGAAGCGGTACCCAGCCTCGGCGGTCCCCAAGCCGCCGCACTCGGAGCCGAATTCCAACTGGTCCTGGTTGCTCTGATCGCTCGACCAGATGCAGCCGCCGGTGACGCGGAGGTAGGGATCGCTCCGGGCCTGGCCGACGAAGGCGGCGAGGGCGATGATGAAGGCGAAGATGTAGACAGCCGTCGTGGTGCTCATGGCAGCATCCTCATGAGTGTGATGGACTGGTCCCACAGGCCGAAGCGCAGGCACGTGAACGTGATGCCGGCGACCAGCAGGACGTGAAGGGCGAGGGCCTTGAGGCGGGCGGCGAGGGCGCGCGGGCCGCGCCGGATGAAGGGCGGGCGGGTCATGCCTCGGGTTCCTCCGAGACGATCTCGGCCCGGTAGCCGGCGCAGGTGTTGACGGCGGTGATGATGGCGAGGCAGAGGAGGCCGACCGTCTCGTCCTCCAGCTCGCAGTGGACGTCGACGGTGAGGACGGCCGCGCCCTCGGCGTGAAGTATGGACCCGACCTCCTCGTCGTCGAGGCGCCAGGGAGCCGGCGCGCCGAGGGCCGCGAGTTGCGAGCGGAATTCCTCGAAGACATGGGTCATGGCGCGGCCTCCCCAAGCCCGTACTCCTCGATCTCCTCGGGCGTCGCGCGCTTGACCTCGCAGCGTGTGGACTTGTCGGCTAGGTCCCGGTCGCCGTCGAGGACGTCGGCGGCAAGCTGGATCGCCTGCTCCATGTCGCCGAAAATGGAGATGGGATGGATCTCGACGGCCGAGCGATGCAGCAGGGTGTCGTCGCCGTCGAAGTGGCTGATCAGGTAGATGGCCTTGGTCATGATGCCTGCGCCTCGCTTGCCTTGGCGGCGGCGCGCGGCCGTACTTCGTAGCCTTTGAGGATGTCTTCCGCCTCGCGGATCTGATCCCAGAAGCGGTCCTTGTCGTACTTGGACACGCTCCAAGCATCGCCTCCGCTGTGCGGGATCTCGGTGTGCGCCCAGATGTGCTGCTTCGCCTGGTAGATCAGGTCACGAAGCGCGACCTCGATTTCTTGCGACCGGTCAGTTATCGCCATGCGCTCACTCCTTTGCGGCGAGCTCGTCGAAGAGGACGACTTTGGGTGAGAGGCCGCGCAGGCCGAGGCCGCGTCTGGCGGCGGCCTCGGCGCGCGCCTTGCGCAGCTCGGGGTCGAGCGGCGCCTTGCAGCCCGGGCAGCGCTTCGGTCGCGACGCGCCGAGGGGGATTCGGCAGTCCGGGCAGCGGAGACCCTGCCGCGCGCTCGGGGTGGGGTCCGGGTCGGTCATCGTGCGAGGCCCTTGAGGGCGAGCCAGGCGGCAAGTTGGTTGCGGGCGAGGCTGGCCCACCTGCGCGCGGCGGTGTGCTGGCGGGTGTTGCGTGCGTCCCGGGCGAAGGCGGCATACCGCACGTGGAGGGCCAGGGCCATCTCCACGGCCGAGGCGGCCTGGAGACGCGCGCGGCGGGTGACGGGGAGCTTCATGACGCGGCCCCGGCGCGGCGGCAGGCGTGATCGAGGCGGGCGGTGACCAGCGCCTGGAGGCCGTGGGCGAGGATGTCCTGATGGGTGAAGCCGAAGCGGTAGAAGTCGCTGCGGCGGCAGCAGCCCTGGACGATCAGGCAGTGCAGGGCGGTGTCGTGCAGGTCCTGGCGGATGTCGGTGTGCCTGTGCCGGGCCGCCAGATCGGTGGTCTCGGAGGTAGGCTGAGGCTTGGCCATCTGTCCGGTCCCTCTGAGGGAGAAGCCCAGCGGGTGCTGGGGCGCCTCGCTGTGAGGCGGCCTCAAGGTAATGAGGGCTATATCCACCGTCAAGGAGAAATGGGGGCTATATCCCGCATCTGTGGCATGCGGGAACGAGCCTTATGGCTGGGAAGGGACTAGGTGGGACGTGGTTCCGCTCTTAGGGCTCGCGGGAGGTCATTGATTGAGAGGATGCTGGGCATCCGAATGTTATGCGCTTGCTAGATTCACTATAGCAATTGCCGGAAGCCCAAAGGCTAAGCCAGAATGTGGCAGTGCCAGACCTTCAGGCCTCAGCACGCTCCAGCTCTTTTTCCAGACCCCTTTCTTCTGCGACGATCAGGTCTCTCAATAGCACAAGCGCCAATTGTCGTCGCGTATCCCCAAGGTCGCTCAGGAGATTTATGGCCTCAAGAATGACTGGATCGGAGCTTGAGTCGGCCCTTCCGGTCGCAAGCCAGCAAACATCACATTGGAGCGCCTTGGCCAAGCCCAACAGCGCGTCCCAAGTAGGGCTCTTCGTTTTGCTGCGCTTCAGGTCCTTAATATAGCCCCGCTCCATGCCTGCGGCCTCAGATGCCGCATTAGCTGTCACGTCAAGCTCTTTCAGCCGCTGTTCAATCCGATGGATCAAGGCGGCTTTTGTGTTCTGGTCCATGACGGAAGTATCCCGCATTCCGCGGCTTCGCGCATGCTGGGCATACCCCCTTGACAGATGCGGGGTATTTCCACCAATTTGATCTGTGCTCAACATGGATCGGGTGCCATGACCCTTCGAGAACAGCTTTTGCGGGACGCTGAGCGGTACTGCGCCCAGCGCGGAATATCCGAAGCGCGACTTGGGACCATTGTCGTCAATGACGGGAAGTTCTTTAGGCGCATCCGCAAAGGCGGGCAGTTCACGACCGCGACCTTTGAAAAGTTTCAGGCGTTCTTTTCTGACAACCCGATCGACGATGCGGCGTGAGCCGTTGTCGATGACCAAACGGGGTGCGGCACGAGGGAGAGATGCTTTGGCCATGTTGTCATCCTGGAGAGGTCGTTAACCAAGATGACCAGATTACTACAACTTATGGTTAATCGTCCGTTAAAGCATAAGGGACTTCCCCCAAAAGTTGTCATGCATGGTCCCGCGCCTGCCGGCGAGGCCGCGTGAGATGAGCGCGACCAGCCAGTGCCCGCAGAGCGACCTGCACTTCGACATCCGCCACGTCCGGATGGAGGACAGCAACATCCACTATCTGGAGGTCAAGGCGCGCTGCAAGATCTGCGGCTCGCCGATGGTCTTCCGCGGTCTGCCGCTCAGGGTATCGCCTGAGCAGCCGACTGGCGAGCTCGGGGGCTACGAGGCGCGCCTGCCGATGCTGGGCGAGGGCGAGGAGCCGAGCGGCAGCCTGATCGGCTTCGTCGGCCCGGTAGTGCGCGCTCAATGACACAGCGCCCTCCAGACCCCTTTGCATGCCCGGCGCGCTTCCGCTTCGAGGGCCTCAAACTCCTTGGTGAAGCGGTCGTAGTTCGCCGCCCAACCGCGCCGCACCATCTCGGCCGACAGGTCCAGGTCGCCGGCATAGCAACGGCCGACGGGACGGTCGTAGCGGTCGATGTCGATCACCTCGCACCGGATGAAGCGCCCCGCGGCCATGCGCCGGAGTACGTCGGCGGTCTCGGCGCCGAGGGGATTCCGGCGCTCGATGGCAGCGATGCCGTACAGGCGGACGCGCTTGCCGGCCAAGCGGATCGTATCGCCATCCACGACCTCGGCCCGGCCCTTGATCACATCGCCGCCCTCCTGCGCCGCCGCGGGCAGGGCGCAGAGCAGTCCGGCCAGGATCAGTCTCGCAAGCATGACGGGAATGTAGGCCGGGGCCCCGGCCGACTTCCACTGCAAAACGGCAGGTGAACGGCAATGACCAAGCTGAGAGAGCCCGGGTCCTTCGAGGCCGCCGTCCTTCGCATCATCGGCGACATGACGGCTGAGGTGGCCGCCGCGGCGGTCGGCAAGTCGACACGCCTGGTCCGGCTCTGGTCGGACCCCGACGACGACACCCTTCCGAACCTACGACAGGCCTTCGCCCTCGACACCGCCTATCTGGCGGACCCGACGACGCCCGCCGCGGCACCGATCCATTCGGTCTACGGCCGGATGCTCGAAGCCGCCGAGCGGCCCGCGACGAACAGGCTGGGCTGTGGCTTCGAGACTTTGACGGAGGCCCTCCGCGAGTTCACCGAGGCGGCCGACGCCTTCCGGGCCGCGGACGCCGACATGTCGCCGATGGCGTCGATCGAGGCCATGCAAGAGATCGAGGAAGCGATCGAAGCCCTGCGCGGTATGGCCGAGCACATCGAGGCCCGGCGCGCGCAAGAGGCCCGGCCGTGACCGGCGCGGTCTACGACACGGCGGTGCAGGCCTGGGCGCCGTCCTTCTGCTGTCTTCAGGGCGTGGTCGCGCGCCGGCGGAAGGAGCGTGCGCAGGACAATCCCTATCCGAAAGGGTCGCCCGAGGCCCGCTGCTGGCAATACGGCTACGAGACGATGACCCGGCGCACGCGCGCCGCTGCTTCACGTGAAGCGGTTTCATCTGGCTTCCCGGGGCCGGGCCGGGGCCGGTCGGTCCGCGGCCTCAGAGGCGACTGGTCGCAGGAAGACCTCGCGCTGCTGAACTTCGCGGCCGAGGACCTGCCGTATTCGGTCATCGGCGACATGCTCGGCCGCTCGGTCCAGGCGGTGAAGAACCGCCTGCACCGTCTCGACAAGCCGGGGGTTTGACGATGGCCCCCTCCCGCAAAAGTTCCCGAGGGGAGCGCCGCGCGAAAAAGCGCCCTGCCGTCACCTGCAAAGGCGGCAAAACAGCGGCCAGCCGGGCGGGCGTATGCAGCGCTGCGCCCGGCACCTGCCATGCAAGCCAAAGGAACGCGGACAGCGAAACCGCGGCTGCCCGGGTCAGCAGCCAAGTCCCCCAGTTCTCTGCCGGTCCCGCCTGCTTCGGCCCCGTCGAGGAGAGCTCCAAGCGCGGCGCGGAGATGGCCTGCCAGACGCTGCGCATCCAATGGGAGATGGCCGGACATACCACGGCCGAGTTCCGTGTCGTGGTGGTCGCCCGGCGCGCCGGTACGCCGATCTACGGCGTACGCAGCAACCTCGTGAACGGCATGCCGCCCGCGGCGCCGGAGGAGGCGCCATGGCCTTAATCACTTTCCCGCCGCCGTGCCCCGCGCGGGCGCGCCGAGGGAAGGCCCACCCGGCGCCTCAGTCCGGGCAGGGGACCCCATGTCTGCTTCCTCCCCGGGTCCCCGACCAGCGGTGCGCCTCCGCCGCTGGCCTCTCAGTCCACTGGCCGCCGGCCCCTTCCGGGCCGGCGGCCGCCTTTTCGAGGGGTATGTGATGGACGCGATCGGCGACAGCGCCGCCAAGCAGCTCAAGAGCTTCATCGAGCGGATCGAGCGCCTGGAAGAGGAGAAGGCCGCCCTCGGCGACGACCTCAAGGCGGTCTACGCCGAGGCCAAGGCTTTCGGCTTCGACACCAAGATCATGCGCCAGGTGGTCAAGCTGCGGAAGCTCGACGGCCGCGACCGCGATGAGCAGGCCGCGCTGCTCGACCTCTACTGCGCGGCGATCGGCTTCGACTACACGCCGCTCGGCCGGTCGGCGCGCGGCCTGGGCAAGGGCGATGAGTAGCGCCGCGGAGATCGCCGCCGACCTGGTCGAGCAGGCCGAGCGCCTGCTGGCCCAGTCCGAGCGGCTGCGCGACGAGGCGATCGAGCTGCGCAGGCGTGCGCTGCGGGTCGCGACCCTGGAGGGGATGGCGGCCGAGGCGCATCGGCCGGACAGCCCGCCGCGGTCGCGGTTCTCGCCCAAGACGCCGCTGGTCGCCGGAGGGGTCGAGCCGTGATCTGCTGCCTGCTTTTGCGCCTTGCTGAGCGCGTAATGCGGCAGCCGCCCGATTTCGTCGTCGGCGGTAGCGACCGGCCTTACCTGCGGCGGTGGTTTGTCATCCCGCGCAATCGGTTCGTCAATATCTACGTCCACGAGTTCCGACGCTCGGACGACGACAGGGCGCTTCACGACCACCCCTGGGTCAACTGCTCGATCCTTCTGCGCGGCTGCTACGTCGAGCAGACCATTCGCGCAGGCGGCATCAGCGATCGGCGCCTACGCGTTGCCGGCGACGTCAAGCTGCGGTCGCCGTGGTCAGCGCATCGGATCGAAGTCGGCCAGCCCTGCGTCACGCTCTTCATCACGGGACCACGGATTCGGGAATGGGGCTTCCATTGCCCTGAGGCCGGATGGGTCCACTGGCGTGATTTCACCAATCCAGCGGACGACGGCGCGACCGTGGGGCGCGGCTGCGGGGACGAGCCATGAGCAGCGGCTACTACGGGCCGGCGCACGAGATTCTGTCGCAAGACGAATTCGCTGCCCTGCGCAGTTGCGCGGATAAGGCGCTGCTGATCCTGCTTGACCGTGCTGGCGGCGAGATCGCGCTGACCTCCGACGAGCTGGACAAGGCCCATGCCGCTTTTCAGCTTGCCTTCGATCTCGACGACGGCCGGCTCGTGCTGCGGACCATGCGGAAGCCCTGATGCTGCGCCCGGGCGAGATCATCGTTGTCAGCTTCGCCGGGGGCGGCGGCTCGTCGCTCGGTGTCGAGTGGGCGACCGGGCGGCCGGTGGACGTGGCGCGCAACCACGATCCGGAAGCGATCGCCATGCACCGGGTCAATCATCCGGCGACCCAGCATCGGGTCGAGGACGTCTGGCACGCCGATCCCCGGGACGATGCTGCCGGGCGGCCGGTCGGGCTGGCGTGGTTCTCGCCGGACTGCCGCCATTTCTCGAAAGCCAAGGGCTCGAAGCCAGTCGAGAAGAAGATCCGCGACCTGGCCTGGGTGGTGGTGCGCTGGGCCAAGCGGGTCCGGCCCCGGATCATCTGCCTGGAGAACGTCGAAGAATTCCGGGACTGGGGTCCCTTGACCGAGGACGGCAAGCCCTGCCCGATCCAGAAGGGGCTGATCTTCCGGCGCTGGGTCCAGGCGCTGCGGGACCTGGGCTACCGGGTCGACTGGCGGGAGCTGCGGGCCTGCGACTATGGCGCGCCGACGATTCGCAAGCGGCTCTTCCTGGTCGCGCGCTGCGACGGCGAGCCGATCGTGTGGCCGGCCCCGACCCACGGGCCCAAGGGCGGCGGGGGGCTGCGGCCCTACCGCACGGCGGCCGAGTGCATCGACTGGTCGCTGCCGTGCCCGTCCATCTTCCTGGCGCCGGAGGACGCGGCGAAGCTCGGCGTGCGGCGGCCCCTGGCCGAGGCGACCCTGCGGCGGATCGCGCGCGGGGTGAAGCGCTACGTGATCGATGCGGTCGCGCCCTTCATCGTGCCGCTGACCCACAGGGGCGACTCCCGTGTCTATGCGCTGTCGGACCCGCTGCGGACGGTCACGACCGCCAAGCGCGGCGAGCAGGCCCTGGTCGCGCCCTTCCTGGCGCGTACGGATATGCACAAGAGCAACGCCGCCTGCACGTATTCGGCGGACCAGCCGCTGCGCACGGTGACCACGGGCGGCGGTCACGGCGTCGTCGCCGCCTTCATGGCGCAGCACAACACGGGCATGATCGGCCACGACGCGCGATCGCCGGTCTCGACGTTGACGCAGCGCGGCACCCAGCAGCAGGTGGTCGCGGTCAACCTGTCCCATCAGTACGGATGGGAAGAGGGCGGCGGCAACGGCGATCCCCGCCGGCCGCTGCGCACCGTCACGGCCAATGGCGGGCACCACGCCCTGGTGGCCGCGTTCCTGGCCAAATACTACAGCGCCGGCGTCCAGGGCCAGGACGCGCGCGAACCGCTGCACACGGTCGCGACCAAGGCGCGCTTCGGCGCGGTCACGGTCACGATCGAGGGCCAGAGCTACGCGATCGTCGACATCGGCATGCGGATGCTGTCGCCGCGCGAGCTTTTCCGCGCCCAGGGCTTCCCGGACTCCTACGTGATCGACCTCGAAGTCGACGGCAGGCCGCTCAGCAAGGGCGCGCAGATCCGCATGTGCGGCAACAGCGTCTGCCCGCAGATGGCCGAGGCGGTCGTGCGGGCCAACCTCGGCCTGGGCGAGCGGATGCAGGACCTGCTGTCGATGATGGGGGCGGCGGACTGATGTGGGACCTGGTGGAGCGCGACGGCGAGGCCTGGATCTACTGCGGGCAGCAGCCGGTGCTGCAACTGGACCTGGAGCGCGACGCGCGGATCGTGTCGCCGGCGCGGGACATGACCGCCGCGCAGCGCAGCAAGTACCTGATGGGCGTGGTCGACGGCTACGCCAAGCACGCGCGCGACCGGATGCCGCCGGCGGACCGCGAGGGGCCGGCCTGGGAGGGAGGGCTATTCCGATGAAAGGTGGAATCGCTTCTGTGCTACGCGCGGGGCTTTGCAATGCCGGCAAATTCGCTGAGAGCTTTGCTGGTCTCAAGAGACGATTTGGAAGCCTTTTCATAGAGCCTTTCCCAGCGCCTCAGATGATTGACCTGTATCATCGCCTCCGGCTCGTGATCGCTCCCAATCATCTCAAAGTCGGATGCAGCGTTTCGCAGGATCTGTATCGTGTTGCTAATCAAGGCTGCGTAAGCGGCCCCCAAGACACCAATCCGATCTTCGGAATTCTGGAAAATCGGCGGCAACTCAACGGCAAGTGTTGCCCGCGCGCTCGCGTAGGTGGCGCGCGTCAGCTCTGTCTCCTGCCGATAAGCGATGCCAGCAGCGCGGACACTCACAAGTCCGAATTGATAGCTTGCTGCATCGAAGGCTGCGGACAGGCTGATAGCAAGTATCCGGCGTTGTTCGTTTCTATCTTGGCGGCGCCTATCGTCCTCTCGGTTTTGGCCATATCTGGCAGTGAGGAACGCGATAGTTGCAGCACCTATGGCGAAGAGGCTCGCGATGAGTGTCTGCCATTCCTGAGTGCAGATCCAAATGCCCGACAGTCCTTTTGGGCACTCTGCGACTGTTATGGCCGGGGCTCGCCACATCAGCGAAGCGAGGACGCCCACAGCAATGCCGATGGCGCAAGTGGTCCATGGTATCCAGCGACATTTGATCATCCCCGAACGCTAGCGCCGATTGCGCCGAGTCGGCTAGCGGCAAGTCCTTGCCATGCGAGGACGCCATGACCGGCGATCTCTTCGACCGCTGGCGACGGCCGCTCCGATGACCGTGCCGACACCACGCAAGATCACGGCGGCCGAGATGCGGGCCGCCCTGCGGCGCCGCTTCGCGGCCCCGGAATGGGCGATCGCCTACGAGGTGGCCCAGGGCACCGGCGCGGCGGCGCGGCGTCGTCTCGACGCCGTGGCCATGGAGCTCTGGCCGAGCCGGGGCCTGGCCCTGCACGGCATCGAGATCAAGGTGACGCGCCAGGACTGGCGCCGGGAGAAGGCGGCGCCGGAGAAGGCGGAGGAGATCGCGCGCTTCTGCGACTACTTCTGGATCGCGGCGCCCAAGGACGTGGTCCCGGTCGGCGAGCTGCCGAGCGCCTGGGGCCTGCTGGAGCTGGACGGCGAGGCGATCGCCGAGCGCGTCCGGGCCACGAAGACCGAGGCCCAGGAGATCGATCGGCTCTTCCTGGCGGCGATGCTGCGGGCGGCCTCGCGCGGCATCGACCCGGAGAGCGTCGAGGCGGTGATCGCCAAGCGGCAGCAAAAGCTGGACCGGGACTTCGAGTGGCGGGTCGAGGGCGAGGTGTCCAGGCGCGCCGGGACCGAGGACCTCTATGCGCGGCGCTGGCGGGAGCTCTGCGAGCAGATCGGGCGCGACCCGCGCGATTTCCTGATCCCGGACGAGTATGTCATCGATGCGGTCGCCTTGGTCTTGCGGTCGGGCGCGGTCGAGACGTGGAGCGGCCTGCGCGGGCTTGAGGCACAGCTTCGGAAGTCACATGAACGGCTCGCGGCGGCGCTCGGCGGCCTCGGCGTGCCGGAGATCGAAAAGCCGAAGCGCCGGAAAGGCGGGGCGCCATGACCGGGACCTGTCGCAGCCGCCACTACAGCAAGCCGAAGGCGGAGGGCGACGCCAAGACCCGGAGCTGCCTGCGCTGCCGGAAGGACTTCCTGTCGGCGCACCGGGGCAACCGGATCTGCCCGGACTGCACGCAGGCCAACGCCCGCGCGGCGCCGGGCCTCGATGTCTTCGCCATCCCGGGCCACCGCGAGCGCAAGGAGTGGCAATGAGCGCGCCGCGCCGACCGGCCCTGCGATACCACGGGGGCAAGTGGCGCCTGGCCCCCTGGATCATCGACCACCTGCCGGCGCATCGGATCTACGTCGAGCCTTTCGGCGGCGCGGCCTCGGTCCTGCTGCGAAAGCCGCGCAGCTATGCCGAGATCTACAACGACTTGGACGACGAGGTCGTGGCGCTGTTCGAGGTCCTGCGGGACCCGGAGCGATCGACGCTGCTGCGCGAACGACTTCGGCTGACGCCCTTCGCGCGGGCGGAGTTCGAGGCGGCCTATCGGCCGGGCGACGACCCGGTCGATCGGGCGCGGCGGCTGCTGATCCGGTCGTTCATGGGTTTCGGGTCGGACGGGCACAACCCGGCCGTCACGACGGGCTTCCGGGCGACCAGCAACCGCAGCGGCACCACGCCGGCGCACGACTGGGCAAACCTGGCCGACTGCCTGGAGGACACATCGGCACGGCTGCAGGGCGTCGTCATCGAGCGCAAGCCGGCCGTCGAGGTGATGCGGCAGCACGATGGGCCGAAGACCGTCTTCTACGTCGACCCGCCTTACCTGCCGGAGACCCGATCCACCAAGAGCCGGAAGAGCGGCGGGAAGTATCACGCCTACCGGCACGAGATGACCCGGGAGGATCACGCGGACCTCGCCGATGTCCTGCACGGGCTCGCCGGCATGGTCGTGATCAGCGGCTACGATTCGGCGCTCTATCAGAATCTGTTCGACGGCTGGGCGACCAGCAGGCGCCAGACCTTTGCCGACGGCGCGCGGGCGAGGGAGGAAGTCCTTTGGCTCAACCCCGCGGCGGAAGCGGCCCTTGCCGATGGGAGGCTGCTGTGAGCGTCCAGGTCCTTCAGCAGCTCCAGCTGCTCACGCCGCTGGTCAGCTTCGACCCGATCCCGATCGAGCACCTCAACCGCTGCCTGTTGGCGTGGGGCCACAAGATGGGCCCGCTGCGGCGCCCGTTCGCGCACCTCGACCGCGCCTATGGGCTTTTCCACGACGGCCGGATCGTCGGGGTGGTCTCGACGTCGCCGCTGGTGCGCGAGACCGCCGCCGGTATGGGCCGGGAGGAGTGCTGCGAGCTTTCGCGTCTCTGCTGCGCGCGGCCGGACCTGTGCCGTGTCGTCTTGCGGCTTTGGAGAGAATTCGTCTTTCCGACGCTCGGCAAGCCTTGGGCGATCTCGTACCAGCACGCCGTGGCCCACAGCGGCAACCTGTATCGCTTCGACGGTTGGGTCCGCTTGGGCACATCGCGCAGCGGAACCGACGCGCGATCGGGGCGGCGTGGGCGCCGCAAGGTCATCTGGGGCTGGAGCGCCGATCCCACGACGCGAAAGGCGGCCCCATGACCGGGCAGAATCGCTCCACGGCCGTGATGCAGCGGCGGGTCGAGCCGCCGGACAGCCTCGACTACTTCCCGACGCCGCCTTGGGCGACGCGGGCGCTGTGCGAGATGCTGAGCGAGGCGGACGACCTCTCCGATCAGACCTGCGAGGAGCCGGCCTGCGGCGAGGGGCACATGGTCCGGCCACTCCGGGAGTACTTCGCCAGGGTCACGGCCAGCGACATCTACGACTACGGCGGCGAGGCGCAGGCGCGCGTGTGCGACTTCCTGCTGGCATGGGACCGGGCGCCGCATCTGGAGGCGAGGCCGCCGGACTGGATCATCACCAATCCGCCGTTCAAGCAGGGCGAGGCCTTCGCGCTGCGGGCCCTGTCGCTGGCGCGGGTCGGGGTGGCGCTGCTGGTGCGCTCGGCCTTCACCGAGGGCGTCGGCCGCTACCAGAGGTTGTTTGATCCGCATCCGCCGGCGGTGGTGGCGCAGTTCACCGAGCGCGTGGTCCTGCACAAGGGGCGGCTGTCGGAGAAGGGCAGCACGGCCACGGCCTACTGCTGGGTGGTCTGGGACAGGCACCACGCCGGGCCGACCCGGTTCCGATGGATCGCGCCCTGCCGCAAGCGGTTGGAAAAGAGGAGCGACTATCGATGACGGCTGAAGCAAAAGACCTCGGCGCCGCGGCGGCGGCGATGATGACAGCGATCTCCGAGATCGAAGGCCGCTATGAGCTTCGAAGCTCCGAGGTGATGGGCTGTCTGATCACAGTCGTCGCCCATGCCCACGCATGCAGAGTGATGGACGCGGCGCGCAGCGAGGCGGCGGTCGAGGATTTCCTCGCGGAGTTCAAGATCCAGGCGGCGGAGTGGCTGCGGAGCCCCGATGTGCTGCAAGAGCGGCGCAGGCGCGGCTTGGACGGTCCGGGGCAAGTGGGGCACGCATGAGCTACACGCTGGAATGGCAGGGCGACCGGCTCGAAATCCGCTGCTACGGGCAGCCACTCGCCGTGGTGCCGCCCGAGACCGCGACCGAAGTCTGGGCCGTCGCCGCCGGCGCGAAGGTGATCCGATTTCCGGGAGGAGAGCGATGAGCGAAACGCAGACACGCGACATATCCGAGACCGATGGCGCGGCGGCCGAGGCGCCGCAGCCGGAATGGGCCGTCGTCGAGATCATGGGCCATCGGCGCCATGCCGGGCTCTGCGAGGAGGTGCAGCGCTTCGGCTCGACGATGCTGCGCATCGACGTCTATCGGACCGGCGACGCGGCGCCGGTGCAGACCTTCTTCTACGGCGGATCGGCGATCTTCTCCTACTCGCTGTGCACCGAGTCCGACGCGCGGCGGATCGCGGACAGCGCGTTCTCGCTGCGGCCGCCGGCGGTGCGGCGGCTCGGCTACGACGGTGACGACGATGACGACTATTGAGTGGCAGGAGTTCCCCGGCTGATGGGCTGGCAGGCATCACATTGGGCCAAAACACAGAAGACCGGGTCGGCGACCGGCAAAGCCGTGTTGCTGGCGCTGGCCGAGGAGACGGACCGCTGGGGTTTCGCCTGGACCGGCGAGTTGGCGATCGCTGACTATGCCGAGATCTCGGACCGGCAGGTGCGGCGGGTGATCAGGGCCTTGGCCGACCATGGTCTGATCGCGATCTTCCAGGCGCGCGAGAAGGACGGCCGCCTGCGCAACCTTTATCGGCTGAACTACGAGGCGACGCCGCACGACAGCATGCCGGACGCACATCCCTATCAGGGCGACCGCTACAAGCTGAAGTGGGGCCGCACGATCGACGATCCGGGCTTCGAGCCACCGGACAATTTGTCCGGTGGCTCCCACCGGACATCAGTGTCCGGTGGAACCGGCCTGGAAGCCGCAGAAGACTGCCAATCCGGGCCCGGTCGCGATGGCAAAAAACCACCGGACAAATTGTCCGGTGGCTCCGAAGCCGGGCCACCGGACATGGAGGGTCAAGCCACCGGACATGGAGGGTCAAGCCACCGGACACCCATGTCCGGTGAACCTGTTACAGAACCTGTTACAGATCCTGGCGCGCCCGGGCGCGCGCGCGACCCCGACGGGGCCGCGCACCCGGTCGCGCCGGAGGGAGAGGGAGGCGGGGATGGCGACGGCGAGGACGAGGCGCCGCCCGCGCCGCCGGTCAACGCGCTGTGGCGGGATCGGGAGGCGGCGATCCGGGCACGGCTCGGCACGGTCGAGTTCGACGCGTGGTTCGGCGATGCGATCCCGCACAGCGACGATGGCGCGGTCTACGTCCTCGCCGTGCCGGGCCCCTTCCAGGCCGACAGGATCAACGGCCAGTATTCGCGGATATTGGCCGCGATGCTCGGCCGACGTGAGGTCCTCGCGGAGTTCCATCCCTACGCCAAGGTGGCGGCGCACAACCGCAAGGAGGCTGAGAGGCGATGAGCGCCAAACCCAGGATCACGCGGGTCTCGTGGCCGGTGAAGGGCACCGACGGTAAGACCTACCACCGGCTCGCCTTCGCCCGACCTTGGGAGGCGCCGCCCGAAGACGCCATGGACCCCGAGACCGGAGAGCCGAAGCGCTGGGAGCCGCAGCACGTCCGGGCCTACATACGCATGGCGATGGACATCCTGAAGCGGCTGCCGATGCACCGCGGCGGGATGCCGGCGGGCCAGCGGTCGGGGATGCCCGAGGTCGTGCGGCAAGTCGCGGAGAGCTACGGCTGGGATGAGGCGCGGGCCGTGGTGCGGCCGAGCTCGCAGGAGATCAGCGATCTCGACCGGGTGCTGGCGTGGCTGTGGTGGCTGCCGGATCGGCGGGATGTGCTGATCGTGACGGCGGTGGGAATGGGGCTGAACCTACGCGCCGTTGGTCGTATGATCAAGCTGCATCAGGAGCAGGTGCGGCGCCGCGAACGGCAGTCGCTGCAGCGGATCGCAGACCGGCTCAACGAAGGCTGGGAGGGGCGGACCAGCTAGGATGTTCAGATAGGCTCGCTCGCTGGCGCCCAGAGATCTACCAATCTCATTGCAGCATCAAATGAAGCTGCTTTTGCGAGTACATTGATGCCTTTCTGGCCGGAGATGTCACAAGTCTCGAAGATAAAGAACCCCCCAACACCGAGGTGTTCTGCTCCAGCCTCTACCACCGCTTGACGAGAAAGCACGGCAACATACAATTGCCTTCCCTCAGAGATCTTCTTTTCAATCAGGATATCGTCCATGGTCGATACCTATTCATCGGAGAGGCTGGAACCACGAATCACTGCGAACGATTTGGCTAGGTATATGGTCTCGTCGGACACTGCTAGGCTCGGGATCATCCGCCGGTCCCGCAACCCGCAGCCCCCTCCGATCATTCGATACCGCGATGCACGCGACCCTATACTCGTATATTTAGCAGATCGAAGTAGGTCTGTGAATCCCCTTGTCGCTGCCGAGCAAATGCTTGAACAGCGGGCACATGATTCAAGTGAATCCTCGTTTCGACAAGAAGATGCGCGACTTTCTATTGAGGTTTTGCATGCAATTCAAGGCATGGCCAATAAATTGGGCGGCTTTGATTTTCATAGTTCTCCTACAAGGCAGCCAAAACTAGATGTGGCTGGCGTAGAGGTGTCAATCAGGGCTGATTTGCTCGTCCATGCTACGAGCCGAGGGGTGGATCAAATCGGAGCGGCAGTGTTGCGCATGACTCAGGACGATGCTGCCACCGATGCGGCCAGAGCCCGACGCAGGGAAATGGGGCTTTACGTGGCTACGCTGGTCCGTCTGCACCTTGACCAGAACATCCGCTCGAATCGGGACCCGGCAAACCGGCTGTGCATGTCCATTGATGTCCAGCACGGTGATGTCTTCACAGCGCCGAACTCAACAACTCGGAGGATGAACGACCTCACCAGCGCTTGCCAGTTTATTGCCGCCATGTGGGATAGCGCTTAGCCTGCAATCGCTCTGTGCGGGGGCTTGACAGCCGGAGCGAATTCAGCGAGAGGTGTGACAGATTTTCGAGTATCTGGACCCTATCGCGCCCGCTCGGCGACCGCCGCGGCGGGTTTTTTGTGCCTACGGCTCACGAGATTCCCAGCGAGAAGGCCCGGTCCCACGGGGTCCTGTGATGCGCAGCAGGATCGCTAGAGGGGCCGGGCCGAATGCTTTAGGCAGCCGTCCGCTTCATCGGCCTCACGGCTCGCTTGATGTCGTCGGCAAGCTCGGCCTTCGCCTTGGACAGATCGTGCGAGGCCTGGAGGTTCATCCAGAACTCGGGCGTCGTGCCGAAGAACCGAGCCAGGCGCAGCGCCGTGTCGGG
>JAKSBE010000161.1 GCA_022361275.1 Kiloniellales bacterium | reverse complement strand
CTTTCAGCATGGCGTTTATGTCGTCCTGGATGTCCTCGGCGTCCTGGATCGCGTCGATCCAGCAACCGTGTAGGTGGCCGGCGTTATAAGCTGCGAGGCACGCGACATAGATACGGGGGGTGTCTGTGGCTCCCGCGTTCTCCGCTGGCTCCGGCCTGTGTTCGGTTTGCACTTGCATTGATCCTGACTCCGCTAAAACTCGCGCGCCTTTTCCCGGAAGGGGGGCGGGCGGTAAGCGACCGGAGCCTCGCCGGATCAGGCGGGATGCAACCGCCTTGGTAGGTCGAATTTGTCGAACCTAGTCGAACACAAACCCAAGGCGGTTGCAGGCCGCCACGGCGGGGCTATAAGGGAGCGCTCGCCTGCCCCCCGCCCCGGGGAAAGGCAAACAAAAGACCTTCGCCGCCCTGCCAGGGGCGGCGTCCGTCTGCCGAGCCCAAAAGGCTTGGCCTCGCGCCAGAGCGGGCGGGCCTTGGTCCGCCCGCGTTGAGCGTGACCCGTATGGGCGGAGACAAACCGCCGGGCGCCCGTAGACCGCGCTTGCCGATAACGGGCTCGGGACGAGACCGCTACCGGCTTAGCGAGGTCGGGCGAACGGGGAGTCTTGGCTCCGGGAGCTTGGGCCGGGGGTCGGGCTGCGGTCGGCCCCCGGCCCTAGCGAGTAGCGAGCGGTGCCCGGCCGCAGGACCGGGCAGGCGCCCGAAAAACCAGGCGCAACCGGACAGGTTGTAGTAGGATGACACCGCGTTTTGCAGCCCAAGAGCCTCGTCATCGCAATAGAGTGTCTGCCAGTGCTGGCAGCGGTACAGAAACGGACCTGGGGAATGGAGTTAGGAGCTGCCGCCAAGGTGCTTGCTTCCAACCGCGGCTAAGTGGCTGAGAGAATATCCAGCAAGTTCAATCCAAAAGTTGCGGCTTATGGCATCAGTTATCCAAAATAGGCTGAGCATCCCATTCGAAGACGCGGATTCTGAGGCTATCGTACTCGCTGCTGGTGAGTGTACCCGACGTGATTGCGCACCCTGCTGTGACCGTGTGTTGGGCGACCTTACAAGACGATCAGGGGGTGGTAGATGGCAAACTGACCACGCGCGCCCTCTGCGATCAGATTGTGCTAAATCGAATCGCAGCAGGCGTTGTTAGCCGGGAACCAGGCGAAGTTGCCAGAGTTCCACAATGCGCTCGTTGCAAAGGCACCTCTTCTCCAAGAAACGATGAAGCAAGTACAAGCGCATTGACGACGTACCCGGACCAAGAAAGGCGAGCGAAATCGATGTTGGGTTCATCAGGACCAAGCTTGAGCACACGCTAAAATCCCAGATAATAGTTTGCACCTTATGACGAAATAATCAACGGTCTCGCGAGGAAAAATAGATGAATGAACAGGAGAAAAAGATAGTATCCTTGCTCCTAAATGAAATGGCCTTTGAAGGCGCTATGCAGCATTTCGATGAAATGGAGCCTGACATTCCAAAAGATATGTTTCAAGAATTGGAAGAAATCGGGATTCCTGAGAAATACGACCAACAGACCGGAAGCTATCGCTATACAAAAATGGAATTTGACCCCGGAAAGAGCGATTTTAAAAACTGCTACCAACATTTGCGCACAATCAGAAACAACATCATTCACGCCAATAAAGCATATCTGCCAGACCCGCCAGAACGACTGTCCGATTTGCTAAATTGGTCGGAAAAGTTCATAGAAAGCGTATACCACTCTGACTCTGGTTTTGCCGCTCGGGCGCGCCAAATAAAAGAAGCCCTAAAAATAGAGTCATTCTAAGAATAGAGTATCTCAAAGGGTCGAGGCCGCAAACCAAAATCCAATAAAACTTAGGCAAAGAGGGGCTGAGTTCAAAAGGGTCTGATCTGCCGACGCCCAAGCTGTACCAAACGCATCAATTTACCTAGGTCGTGTACTCATAAACGCGATCCAGCAAAGCTGCCCCCGCAAGCGCCCGGTTAGCAACCAATTTAAGACGTTTGCAAGCTGGCCGCAGCACGGGGAATAATCGCCAGTTACGACCATCAACTACTCAGGTCACTTAGATCGGAATCGGCCCATAGTGGCCATTCAATTGATCAAAGATGATCCCGATCAACGGACATTAGGGTATTCGGTTGGCCGAAAAACCCGGGAGCGAGCCAGCCTATGCAAATGCACTTCAGTAAACTTCACGCGGCCAGCGCCACAGCGGCGTCCGCGCGCTGGCGGAGATATTCAAGGAGATCGCTGAGCAAAGCCACGTCGCTACCTGAAGAAACGGCCAGCATGTCTCCGGCCTCCTCGATCGCCTTCGGAAGAGTCAGCCATGGTACACTGCCAGGTTCGGCCATCAGGCGGCGGGCGATCACTGTATCGTAGTCCTGCCTGGCTGCTTCTTCCATGACATCGGGCGCTTCGCAATAAATGAGCCGCTGTCCAAGCGACCTGAGCCGCTCGTCAGCAAGCTGCCCGACCAATGGTACACGTTCCGGCCACGTAAGTCCGTGGAAGCGCTCCATCAGCGCGTTGTCGTTGTTGCCCGCAAAGCCGTCATAGATTTGCTCTTCGACATGGATTGACGGCTCGCGTTCTTCGCGCGTTTGAAGCAAGGCGGTGATCAGCCGCTCGCACAATCCGCTGTCATTTTTCAGACGCGTGGCGCGTCGCCGTAATTCAACAATGTTCGGTGCGGCGGAGCGAATGTCCTCCGGCGCATCATCATAGGAGAGCACGATTGGCCCAGCATTGCAGCGCATGCCGCGGACGGGCTTGGGCCGCTGCGCGAGCCGCGCAACCAGATCGGCGTCCGCCATCGTGGCCAGTTCTTCAGGATCATTGGAAAGATCGAAGACAAGCATTTCGGACGCATTGTCCGGGTTCACTCCAATGCTGGTCACCATCCATGAGTAGGGCTTAGCATAGTAGAAATCTGTCAGCGCAAAAACGTCCTCTTCAGCTGCAAATTCGGTGACCGCCGCTTTTTGCGCAAAGCGTACGAAGCCCGACCAATAACCAGGCAAGCGTTCGGCTATTAAGTCACACATGTAGATAGCGGCCTCGACATCGGCCATCGCATCGTGAGCAGCGCTATGATCGAAACCGTTGGCGGGCGCGAGTTGGTCGAGTTTGAAAACCTGCCTGTTACGATCATTAAGCGGAATACTCAGGACGTTCGGCGCAAAGCGCGCAACAGCCTGGGTCATGCGCAGACTATCGGTGCGACAATTACCGTTTGTATTGGTCAGGTATGGTGGATGTAGGGTCTTGTAGAGGGCCTGCCGAAGCAGGTGCTCGTCAAAGCCGAGCGAATTGTGACCGATGAAAATGGCGGGGGACCACTCGGCCATCTTGGCCATGATCATCCGCACCATCTCGTAATGACTAGGAAGTGCCGGATTGGTGAGGTGTTCCACCGTCACGCCCGTCACCCTCATCGCGCCCGGCGCGGGCACGACATAAGGCAGCAGGCGGCAACGGATTTCGAATCGCTCCAATTCGTTGAGGTCGTGGTCAGTCTTGATCGCCCCGAACTGAAGGATCTGATCGAAGGCAGTGTTAGTACCGGTGGTCTCGGTATCGTAGAAGACAAAACTCATCGGGACCTCCGCCCGGCATACTTGATTAAGCGAGTAGATTTCCGAGCCTGAACCGCATGGCTGCAGCGCTCACCTTGTATTGTTTGGCCAGAGCCGCTACAGCGCTCTCATCGTCAATATCGAACGGCTTCTCCCTCAAAGACTGTTTGAGGAATGACGCCGGCATCAGCAATTCGGCAGCATATAAGTTGGCTTCAACCTCCATCTCATCCACACCTGTTGCGGAAACGGAATCGCGCATGAGCATTGTGGTGAATCCCTTATCGACATGAATTTCCTTGGTAATTGCGGAACGGTGAAGGGTCAAATGTCCGCATTCATGGGCGATTGTGAATCGCTGCCGATTCGGATGATGCAGGGCATTAACACCAATGATCGGCACACCGTCCTTCACATAAATCATCCCGGATAACTCGTCGTCGAGCGGCGAAAAACGTAACTGCGCACCAAGCGATTTGGCAATCCTCTCAACTGGAACAGGTGCAGCCGAAATATCATTCTTCTGCATTATATATGCAGCCTTGTTTCGAATATATCTTCGTCTTTGGGTTTTCATTCATCCTCTCTCCCTTCGCTTTGGCGGTTATTGTTGTTGAGCGCATCGCCCATCAGGCTCAGGACCTCGCGGCGCTGTTTTTCCGTCAAACCGTCACCAGATATCGGCAACTCCGTTTCGGTGGTTCTGCGCTTCGATTTGGTACGGGGCGGCAACAGCAAGCCAGCCGGCGAATCAAGTTGAAGGGCATCAGCGATCCCGAACAGGTGATGTACAAGCACCTGCTGCCGCCCCGCTTCGATGTTAGCCAGCGACGCGCGGGAGATTCCGACCTGTTTGGCCAGCTGGTCTTGCGTGCGCCCGAGCGCTTTCCGCAAGTCTCTGATTCTTAGTCCCAAATTCTCGTAGATCTTTTCGGCATCCATGCCTTTTTATACATGGAAACATCGCGGGTGTCAATTTCGCAAACCAAAATGTTTGTTAAACAAACATATATAATGATGGCTGTATTGACATTTCTGGCTCGTTCTGCGATGAAGGATTCGAGAGCGGTGCCGGGGGCATCGCGGCAAATCGAATTAGGGAAACAGACAAATGACTGACAACGACACCATTGCGCGGGAGCACATCGAAGGCGGTGAAGGCAACAGCGAGCATGATCGCTCGCCGGACTGGCTGCACATGATCCAGGTGGGCAACGAGGCCCTCGAATTCAGGGAGCTGGGGCTGTCCGACCCGGTACCCACAGGACGCCAGATTATCGAGGCCGCGGGCTTCCGCGCCGTCGAGGAATTCCTCATTTTCGAGGTTTCCCGCGACCGCAGGCTCACCGAACTGAAACTCGATGAGACAACCGACCTGCGGGGCCGCGGCAAGGAGCGGTTCATCATCTTCAAGAGCGACCGTTCCTGGCGTGGCATCATCGACGGCAAGCGGTTCGAATGGGGCGCCCGCGACGTTTTCGGCCATGTTCTGAAGTGGCTGGCGGGCGTCGATCCCGACAGGTTTGGTGTTTGGCTTGAGCGCAAGGACGAGCCTGACCTTCTGATTGCAGATGATGAAAAGGCGAGCTTGATGCCCCACGGTGTCGAGCGTTTCAGGACGGACCGGCTCTTCAAGATTTGCATTGAGGGCGAGGATTTGCCTTGGGATAGCAAGACGATCACGACGGAGCAGATCGCCGGACTCGGCGGGTGGGACCCTTCGCTGGGCGTGATCGAGGTTGACGAAGACCAGAACGAACGAACGCTCGAACCGGGTGAGGTCATTAAGCTGCGCCCCGGCGTCACCTACGGAAAGAAGCTGTGCTTCAAACGGGGGCGGCATGAATAAGCGCATAGAAGCTGAACTCGCGCTGCTGCGCAGGCACTACCGCGAGGTCGATTATCAGGCAGCAAAAGCCATGCACTGGTTTCAGATCCATATGCTGAAAACGCCTGAGGGTTGGTTGCCTGCGGAGATCCCTGCTGTTTTCGCTGTGACGGAAGGACATCCGGGAGTCCAGCCATACGGCTTCTTCGTGCCGGCTAATCTAAACAAAGGCGGCACGCCGCCTAACCAGCACGACGCGCCGCATCCTCCACCCTTTGAGGGGCAGTGGCGTTTCCTCTCGTGGAGCCCGGAGGGATGGCAGCCTACAGCCGATATCGCCACCGGCTCCAATCTTTGGGGCTGGGTGCGCACCTTTATGTACCGGCTGCGGGAAGGGATCTGAGGCGATGCACATTCTGAAACTAACAGATGACGATCACACCCGGCTCTGGTCCCATCTGCTGCCGCAAAATACAGGCAACGAACAGGCCGCGTTCTTGTTTTGCAGGACGGCCCAAGATAACGGAGGAATCGTTTTTGAGGCTGTCGATCATGCCCTGTTCAGCCCCTCGGATTTCGCTGCGCAGTATGACGACTATATCGAACTCACCGATGAGGCCCGTATCGGCCTTATCAAGCGCGCCCACCACTCGGAAACGGCTCTCGCTGAACTGCACTCGCACCCCGGTCCATGGCCGGCGGCTTTCTCACGATCGGATCGAATGGGGCTGCGGGAAACCGTGCCGCATATGCGCTGGCGGCTGAAGCACCGTCCCTATCTCGCCATCGTTGTCGCGCCGAGCGGCTTCGATGCGCTCGTCTGGTCCCAGAACGCGAACATCCCCGAACCGCTCGCCGGCATCGACGTTGAAGGCACGCTCATGACCCCGACCAACAACTCGCTGGAGGGATGGGGCAATGAGTGAAGATCGTTTCGACCGCAATGAGCGACTGTTCGGCAAGGAAGGTCAGAAAAACCTGCGCAGGGCCCGTGTCGCTGTGATGGGGGCTGGCGGCCTTGGGAGCTTTTGTATAGCAGAACTGGCGCTGCTCGGCGTTGGTGCAATCGATACCGTTGATCGCGAAGACCTGTCGCTGTCCAATAGGAACCGCTATGTCGGCGCATGGCACAGCGACCCGATCCCCGGCACGCCGAAAGTCGAACTCGCCAGGCGGCATGTCGAACTGATCGATCCTTCAATCGCATTCACCGCGATCAAGGACGATATCGTATCGGCCCCGGCGCTGGAGTTGCTCAAGCGCGCGGATTTCGTGCTCGCCTGCGTTGACAATGACGGCGTGCGGTTTTTCCTCAACGAAGCCTGCCTTGCTTACAACAAGCCTCTGATTGATCTGGCCTCCGACGTGCCGGAGCCGGACAGATTCGGCGGTCATGTCGCCGTCATCACCGGCGGCCACGGCTGCCTGCATTGTCTGGATTTGCTCGACCCGCATGAGGCGCGACGGTTTCTGTCGAACGCCGAAATGGTCGAAAACGAGGCTGCGGTCTACGGCATCAAGGCCAGCGCATTATCGGAAACCGGCCCGTCGGTCGCATCCGTCAACGGTACCGTCGCCTCGCTGGGCGTCACCGCGTTCATGGCTTTGGCCACGGGCACGAAACTGTCCTACAACTTCCTGACCTATCGCGGCGATCTCGGCACGGTCTCACGCAAGACCACGACGGGCACCGATGATTGCTACTACTGTTCGACCGTGCGTGGCATGGGTGAGTGGGCGGATTTGGAGCGCTATTTTCGAATGCAGCGCCCATCATCTGAATCAAGCGCTGCATAGATCGCCCCATGAGCGCAAACGGACCTTCATACCTATCGCAGCGAACTTCCACTTCCCGTCCATTTCGGCCGACTCTGCCCGCGACCACCATGACTGCGATGGGTCATTTGCCCCTTCTTGTGCACGGCAGCGGTACTTCCAATTCATCTCCAACATCGGACATTCAGACTGGCATTGCCGGTCAAAGGCCGTTCACGTGGCGGGCTGACGACGAAGATTCATGCGGTTGTCGATACCGGGGGGTTGAACATCCGGTTAGCTCTCAGCGCCGGCCAAGAACATGACAGCCAATTCGCAAGCAAAATTCTGACCGGAATGTGCAGAAACAGAATGTTGCTGGCGGATAGAGCCTACGACTCCGACTCAATCACGAACCTCGTATGGGAGCGCGGAATGTGGGCAAACCTCCCGCCAAAGAGAAACCGGAAACCCAGTCTGCTTCAGCCCGCATCTATATCGAGACGCCAATCATGTGAAGCGGTCCTTCAACCGCATCAAACATTGCAGGCGGATTGCCACCCGATGCGACAAGCTGGCGAAGGACTTCCCCGCCTTCATTAAACTCGCCGCAATCAGGCTATGGCTACGTGTTTATGAGTCCACACCCTAATTGGCGATGACGCCATGAACATAATGACAGAGGGAAGATAGGGATTCAGGGAAAGACCTATTTTCAGGAAATCAAGATGGGTTTGAACAGCGGATTATACTGTCTCCGGCGACTTCTCAGGTGTGTGACCATAGTAGAGTGCATAAAGCCGTTCAGCATGTTGAGCCATAGCTTCGCTCAAGAACATCAATCCCTCAGGGCGCAGCGCTAAGTCTGTCCGGCAACTTCTAGCAATATCCTCCAGCAGCCAAGCTGCGCCGACCAAAAGCTGAAGCGGAACTTCCATTTCCATGAGGCGCTCCAGGTCCCACCGCCCCCATACTTCATCCGCTTGTTCTGTACCCGCCTGATTAATCATGGTGATCAGCCTCGGCCATACGGTGCAAATCGGTGATCGCTGAGACGCAGATGCGCGCTTCATAGTCATCGCACTGCGCGTCCCATCCCATGTGGTCGCAGAGTTCTTTGATCTTGGCGGCGACCCCCAGGGGGCTGGTCGCTGGTGTGGTGAGCAACGCTTCATCTAAATCAGGGATTACACGTCTCGCGGCGTCGCGTTCGGCAGGAGTCCCATCCCCCCTTTCCAGATAAGCGATGATCTTACGTATCCGGTTGTAGACCACGAGCGCAGGGTCTTCAGCGCTTAAGGATGGCCGGGACGGTGATGGTGTGGAAGCACTCGATGTCACCGCCCCGGCCGGCCCCGCTAGCAGGACTGCCGGTGCTATTACTCCCTGCAACACCGCCCGCCGCGAGGCAATTGTCCCCCTAGACTTGCTCCCTGTTTTCGTCTTCCGGGCAACGCCCATGACGCCCCCCCTCTAGCGGACGCACTTGTCCTGCTCATGCCCAGCCTTGACGGGCCGCACATAGGTCCGCTTAATGTCATGTTAGGCGCTGTAAACAAGATTCAGCCCCTAACAAGTCTCTTGTGAGTAGAAATTACTAATCCATTAGAGAATTTCCGTCAAGGAAATTTTTTGACCGTCGGCACAGCATGATCTCCACTAGACAGATGAAGGCAGGCCGCCAGCTATTGGGCTGGAACCAAAATGATTTAGCGGCCAAATCGGGCTTGTCCCATCAGACCATCCAGCGGATGGAACAGAAGGGCGTCAGCATCAGCACCGTTGGCAATG
>JAKSBE010000367.1 GCA_022361275.1 Kiloniellales bacterium | reverse complement strand
GTCGTGGATCACGCCGGACCCGGCCGGGACCTCGCCGTAGGCGCTATCCAGCTGCTCGAGCAGGGCGTCACGCGGCGCGCACTGCGGCTGCGCCAGCGCGGGACCGGACACGTAAAAGGCCGCCGCCACGGCGGCCTGGATAAGGCGCATGTCGGACTCCTCGCGATCAGAAAAAGCTCAGCACGCTCGCCGAGCCGGCATCGAAGTTGCCGGCGCTGGCCCGCAGATTGAGACGGTCGAGCTGGCCGCTTAAAACCTTCACGCCGTTCGAGACGTCCGGAAGACTGCCGGTGCCCTGTGTGATCACGGCGTGGCAGTGCCATTTGTTCGTGGCCGCATCCATCAGGGTGAGGTCGACCCGGCCCGTCGCGCTCAGGCCGGCGCTGGACAGGGTCGTGAGCCCGAAGGCCGAGGCGAAGGCGCTCTGTCCAGTGGTGTTGCTGGTGTCCTGGACCAGGCCCACATAGCCTGCGGTCTCGAAGCCGCCCGAATCGCCAATCTCCAGCAGAAGGCTCGCCAGCGTACTCATGGAGACCCGGTCCAGCATCAGCCTGTGCCACCGCGCGGACGTCGGGAGCCCGGTGAAGCTCACCGCCGAGCCGGACAGCGCGACCTCGGCAGGACCGGCGCCCGGCAAGGCCGGCACGCCGTTGATGTCGATCCGGGACTGCACGTTGACCGTGCCGGCACCCCTGTAGCCGCCGGCCGGGCTGCCGACCACGACGCCGCCGTTGAAGAATCGCCACTCGACCGCAGACTTGGCGTCGCGCAGGATCGCCCAGAGAGAGCTGATGCCCGAGAATATCCCGCCGATGCGGGGCCTCGGCGACAGGGTCAGGATGCGATCGCCGTCATTGAGATCGGCAGGCGCCGCTCGTGTCCCGCGCGCGGACTTGAAGAGCACCATGCCGTGGTCGCTGGCGCTGTTGCGATAGCTCTCGATGCTGGGCGACACGAAGCTGTCACCGAGGACGTTCAGCGTCGCTTCGCCACTACCGAGGATGACCTGCCTGTCCGTGTAGGTGTTCGGCCGATCCAGCCGCGGCGTGTTGTTGAGCAGCTGGTTGAGCTCCGCGCCGGGCGTGACCGCCACCACGTTCTTGGCGCCGGGCCCGAAGCCGATCGCGCCGCCGCCGGCCGAGCTCGAGAGCACCTGCGCCCGTGACAGCGTGTCCGGCGTGCCCAGCGTGAAGACCCCGCGGCCGACCTCCCAGGCCGTGTCGACCTGCTCGATCAGATAGAAGACCTCGTCGCCGTTGGCGAAGGCGTCCCGGAAGGCCCGGAAGCCGCTCTGCGCGCCGGCGAGGGACAGTGTCCCGGTGCCCTGAGTCGTCGTGGTCTCGAAGACGCGATCGGCAACGAGCGGCATCAGATCTGCTCCTCGACGGTGAAGGCGGTCTCGAAGACCTCGTGGGCCGGGTCGACGATCGGCGTCAGCTCGGCCTGGAGGCCGTAGACCGCCTGGCGCTGGATCTGGGCCGGCTTGTCGGGGTCCGGGATCACCAGCAGGTCGCCCGAGCGGCCGCGCAGCCGGTCGAGCTCGAAGGCGTTGGCGTACATCTCGGCCTCGGACAGGAAGCCGAGCGCGAAGCTCAGGACCCGGGTGCGCGGCAGCGCCAGCGGATAGAGCTGGCCGCCACGGGTCCGCTCACGCGGCGAGAGGTCCTGGAAGCCGAGGCTCAGCCCGCGGCGGCGGTTGCGGCTCGGCTGCCAGGCCTTGGCGATGTAGAGCCGGCCGGCCTGGAGATAGCCGTCGGGATTGCCCAGGTCGGCGTAGTCGACGCGCCACCAGCGGAAGCTCTGCACGGCGGCGCCGAGCCAGAGGATGGCGTGCACGAAGGGCCAGGTCTCCAGGCCGGCCGCCGGCCAGACCGGCAGCGACCCGCTGTCGTAGCCGGGCGCGGCGACCAGGTCGGGCTGCACTGCGGCCGCGCGCACGCGCCAGGTCGCGGCCGAGGCGGCGTTGGTGTAGAGCAGCGCGATCAGATCGACCTCCGCGGCGGCGCCGAGGTCGGCCTCGACGGCGTCGCCGGCGACGGCGGTCGAGCGCCAGGCCTCGCCGGGCTGCTGTGTCTGCAGGTTGCCGACCGGCAGGGCGTCGGCGCCGGCGGCGGCGCGCAGGACGGCGGCGTCGCCCAGCGAGGGCTCGGCGATGACGATGCGACCCATCTCCCCTCCCCTAGCCCCAGAGATCGAGGACCGCGAAGTCGGACAGCAGGTCCAGGTCCAGGCCCGTGATCACGAAGCAGCGCCCGGCCTCCAGCCCGAAGCGGGGGAAGCGGACGCAGACCGACTGCCCGAGCCGGAAGCGGAAGGCCCCGGTCGCGACCCGGGCCCGATAGAGCGCGCGCCCCGAGGCCCAGAGCGCCAGCAGGCGGGCGGCCTCGGCCCGGGCGTCGGCCTCCAGGTCGAAGAAGCCCTCGGTCACCACGTCGCGGGCCAGGCGATCGGCGCCCAGCACGCCGGTGTCCGACGCCTCGGCGAAGCGCAGGGCCAGGGCGTAGAGCTCGCGGGCCGCGGCGCCGACCGAGCCGGCCAGGTCGTTGTCGCCCTGCACCGCCCAGACCCGGCGGTAGCCGACCCGCCGGCGCCAGGCCGGCCGGGTCGAGGGCAGGCGCTCCAGATCGACCAGCACCCTCTCGTCGAGATCGAGCTCGGGGCCGGTCGGGGCTTCGAGCCGGCCGACGGTCAGCAGGCCGTCCCGGGTGAAGCTCCAGAAGCCGCCGATGCCGCCCATGAGAGCGTTGAGGGCCGCGGCGGCGTCGGGGTCCTGGTCGATGAAGAGGCCGACGCTGGCCGGTTGACGGGCGTCCAGCGCCGCGAAGGCGGGCGTGTCCAGGTCGGCCGGGTCCGCGAGCCCGTTGATGCCGAGCAGCCGGGTCGCGATCCGCCGCACGATCCCGGCCGTGGTGTCGCTGTAGCCGCCGGAGACGTCGCCTTCCAGGTCGGCGGTCACCTGGCCGGCCGGCGTGGCGCCGAGCCGCAGGACCCCGCGCGAGAGATCGGTCTTGTAGGACCCGGCCGGAACCGTCGTATCGAGGATATCCGCGGTGTCGCCTGCGAAGGTCAGCGCCACGCCGGCGTCGCGCAGGGCGGAGATCGCCTGCACCGCGCCGTCGTGGGCCTGGTAGATCAGCCTCTGCCCGTCGACCAGGACCAGCGGGACGTTGGTCAGCTTGCCGAAGGCCTTGGGCTTGGGCCGTCCGGCCAGGCCCTCCGGGCCCTCCAGCCCGCCGGTGCCGCGGTACACGCTCTGCTGGATCGGCTGCCCGAAGAGCGCGCGCGGATCCGTCAGGCTCAGGGTGACCGTCCGCTCCGACCAGGTGACGTCGGCCACCGTGCCCCGGAAGACCAGCCCGAAGTCCTCGAGCGGGAAGTCCGGCGCGCCGGCGCGGATCTCGATCGGCCGGCCGGCCCAGGCGTAGTCCAGCCAGGGGTCGAGCCGGCCGTCGGCGTTGATCAGCTCGATCGACCCGAGGCCGCCCGAGGCCAGGCCGGCCGGCTCCTCGCCCTCGAAGAGCCGCTGGCGCAGGGTGATCGGCCCTTTGATCAGCGCAGGATAGTCGCGGTACTCGGCGACGACCGGCGGCACGTCGAGCGGGAAGTAGGCCGCGAGGCCCTCCTCGGTGCCGCTCAGGCGCCGGTAGGCGTCGGCCTGCATCTCCTCGGCCGTCCGGATCCGGCGCCAGAAGCGCACGTCCGACAGCAGCCCGGCGTAGGCCGCGTTGGGATCGAAGCCGCCGCCGATGCTGTCCTGCTCCTGACCGAGCACGAGTCCGCCATCGGCGACCGCTATGGCGCCGGCCGAACCCGGCTTGACGCCCTTCGAGACGCCGTCGAGGAAGACCTCCCGGTCGCCGGTCAGGCCGTCGTAGGTGACCGAGAGGCGCAGCGTCCTGTTGCGCAGGTCCGGGATATCGTCTGCGCCGCTCCAGATGGACTGGTCGTTCCGGACCGAGAGCCGCACGGCCTGCGCGCCGAAGAAGGTGACGAAGTCGTTTGCGCCGGGCGCGCTGTGGGCGACGCTCAGGAGCGTCGGCGTCACGGGCGAGTCGAAGTCCGGCAGCCGGATCATCGCCTCGAAGGTCATCCGGTCGGCCCCGTCGAGGATCCCGCTGTCGAGCCGCATGACCGAGGCGGTCTCGCCGCCCGGGAAGCGCAGCGCCGTCTCGTAGGCGTCGCCGGGCACGTAGACGGCGAGGCCTTCCCGGCGTCCCGCCCGGCCGGCGACGAGCTCGCGCGCGAGGACCGGCGCGCCGTCGAGCGCCGCCTCCATGGGCCAGTAGCCGACCATGTCGGCTTCGAGCCCGGTCGGCCGGCCACGGCCGGCGGCTTCGATCTCGGGCAGGGACAGGGCGCGGTCGCGCCATTGCAGGCCGGCGATCTCGAAGCCGAGGTCGCCGACGGTGCCGAGCCGCCAGTCCCCGCCGCCGGTCAGCAGCGGCGACTGCGCCCCGAACTCCTGATTGACCGCGAAGTCGAAGACCGCGCGGGTGAAGCCCGGCGCCAGCACGTAGGCGACGTGGTGCCACCTGCCGTCGCCGACGTCGCCGAAGGTCATGGCGAACTCGCCCGAGGTCGTGCGGGCATGGACCACGCGCAGGGTGTTGCTGAAGGCCTGGAGGAAGAAGTTGTAGGCGCGGCCCTGGCCGCTGTTCTTGCGCAGGAAATCCCTGAAGCTGGCCTGACTGCCGGTGTCGGCGACGCGCAGCCAGAACATCAGGGTCGCCGCGCCGGCGAAGCCCTCGTAGGCGGCGATATGGGGGATCACCACCTCCTCGAACGGCCCGCCGTCCTCGCGCAGGCGCAGCGCGGTCCCGGCCACCGGCCCGGCGACCCACTCGGGCGCGCCCTGGCTGAAGCGCCCATGGTTGGCACGCCCGGACTTGTCCTCGGCCAGGGACGGCCCGGGCAGGGTGTCGCTCAGCGGCGGCGCCACGTAGCCCTTGTCGGACGCGCGCAGCGTGACCTCGGCGCCGGTCACCGTCAGCGGGCCGGCGGCGGCCACGGGCAGGCTCGCGACCGGCGCCGGCAGGCCGCCGACCTCGCGCGGCCGCCTGGGGTCGTAGGGCCTGGCCTCCAGCAGGAAGACCAGCTCCGCGGCCGAGGCCAGGCGTTTCTGGAGCGCCTGGAAGGGGTCCGGGGTGCTGGCGTCGAGCTCGGGCGGGACCGCCGCGATCGGCGTCGAGGCGACGGGCGTGACGGCGACGGTCATAGCGCCCGGGCCCTGGACATCTGCGGCCGGGCCTGGTCGCGCTGATCCTTGCGCAGCAGCCGGATCTCCTCGATCAGCGCCTCCGCGGCCGCGGCGTTGCGCTGGAGCTCGCGCACGACGGCCGCCGTGCCGCGCACCTGGCTTTGGCCGATGGCGCGCAGCATCTCCGCCTCGGGCCTGCCCCGGCCCTGCGGCGTGAACTCGAAGCGCTCGCCGGGCGAGACCCGGGCGAGGAAGAGCCGGGAGTCCGGCGGGCCGCTGCCGGGAATCACGCCGCTGCCGCCCTCGGCGAAGCCGCCGGCGCTCAGGATCGCGTCCAGGACCTCGTTGACCTGGCGGAAGACCTGCTGGAACTCGCCGCCGGACCCGAAGAAGCTCCGCGCGAACTGGAGGAAGCTCTGGGCCTGGCCCGGGAAGGCGGCGATCGCCTCCAGATCGCCGGCCCGCGCCCGCTCGGCGAGATCGCCGAAGGCCTCCTGGGCGGTGGCGAAGCGCGCCTCGGGCGAGGCCTGGGCGAAGGGGCCGGTGTCCAGGGAGAGCTTGAAGGCGCGCACGTCGCCGAGCAGGGCCTCGACCTGGGCCTCCTCGGCCCTGTCGAGCGCCTGGGTCGCCTGGTCGACCGAGATCCCGAGCTCGATCGCGCGCTCGCGCATCTTGTCGAACTCTTCATTGATGTCCGCCAGCGCCACCTGGAGGCCGTTGGCGCGCGCGCCGCCCTCGCTGAAGCGCTCGATCAGCTCGGCGATCTGCAGGTCCTCGGCCAGATCCTCGAAATCCAGAGCCTCGGTATTGCGGAGGACGGTGCCGAAGGCACCGGGGCCGGTGACGAAGCCGAAGCGGCCGGCGCCCTGGATCAGGGCCCCGAGGCTCTCGAAGTCGCCGCGGCCACGGGTGTTGAAGCCGGCTTGCAGCTTGGGGATGTCGCCTTGCCGGACGGTCAGCCCGAAGGCCTGGGCCAAGGCGTTGAAGCCCTCCGAGAACTGCTGCGCCAGGCTCTGCGTGATCCGCGGGTCCGCGTCGTTGTCCACGTCGGTGAAGCCGACGCCGAAGCGGCCCTGGTTGACCACGATGTCCGTGGTGGCGTTGGGCCGGCCCCCGCCGCCGCCGAACAGCCCGCCGGCGCCGCCGCCGAGCACACCGCCGAGCAGGCCGCCGATGACCGTGCCGACCCCCGGGAAGATCGCGGTGCCGATCGCGGCGCCGGCGAGCGAGCCCACGCCGGAGCCGATCGTGCTGGCGGTCTGCGCGCCGCGGTCGCTGCCGGCGACGAAGCCGCCGACCAGATTGCCCGCGGTGAAGCCCAGCCCCGCCCCTCCGAGAAAGCCCCCGAAGCCGCTGAAGAGCCCGCCGGCCCCGGGGCTGACCCCGGCGTTGGTCAGGCCGCCGGCGACCGGCGCCACGCCCGCCGCGGCCGCCCGGCCGCCCGTGCCGGCGCCCGACCGCAGCAGGATGCTGTCGAGATCGATGCCGGCTCCGCCGCCGCCGAAGAGGGTGCCAAGCGAGGCCAGGGCATCGCCGCGGCCGGCGCCCCCGCCGAAGAGGCCGACGATCTCCCGCTGCGCCAGGGTCGAGAAGGCGCTCAGGAAGGTCTTTTGCAGCGCCTGCGCCAGCTCCTCGAAGGACAGCTTGCCGTCCTCCAGGATGTCGTCGAAGAAATCGCCGAAGGCGTCGCGGGTGTCTTCGAGCGCGTCCTCGATGGGCTTGCGCAGCGCCTCGGCCTCCGCCTTGGCCCGGCGCTCCTCGTCGCGCGCCCGCTTGTCGGCGTCGCGCTTCTCCAGGCGCGCGCGCTCCTTGCGCAGCCGCTCGGCCTCGCGCTCCTCGATCTCCGCCTTCTCGCGCTGGAAGACCTCCTCGGCCGCGAGGCGGGCGCGGTTGAAGTCGTCCTCCTCGATCAGCCGCGCCTCCAGCCGTGCCCGGAACTTCTCGATCGCCTGGTCGCGCTGCGCCTCCAGGAGCGCGACGCCGTCCAGCCCGGCCGTCGTCACCTTGCCCTCGAGCTGGGCGATCTCGCGCAGCGCCGTCGCGCGCTCGCGCGCGCGCTTCTTGCGCTCCGCCTCCGCCGCCTTCTCGGCCTCGGCGCGCTTGAGCGCCGCCTCGGTCTCGGCCTGGCGCTGCGCCGCCGCCTCGGCCGCGGCCCGCGTCGCCGCCTCCTGCTCGACGAACTCGATCCGCAGCAGCTCCAGCAGCTGCCGGCGCTGGTCGAGGGCCCGGCTCAGACCTTCCTCGGCGCCCTGCTGCCGCATCCGGTCCGCGATACCGACACCGATCTCCAGCTCGGAATCTTCGCGCAGCTGGCGAATACGCTCGTCGATGGCCTCGATCTGGCTGGCCAGCGAAGGCGCCAGCTGCTCGTTGATCGCCTCGACGGCCTCGGCCGCGCCGCGGGTCGCCGTGGCCAGCGCCTCGGTCACGCCGGTCGCCTGGCCGGCACGCTCGAAGAAGATGCCCAAGTTCTCGATCAGGGTGTCGTAGGCGCCGGCGAGCCCGCCCGCCTCGGCCACGCCGGCGCCGCCGACCTGCTCCTCGAGGGTGGCCAGGATGATCCGCTGCGCCTCGGCCGTCTGGCCGGCCTCGTTGAGGACCTTGATCTGCTCGCGCTGCTGCTCGGTAAAGCTCACGCCGACCCGGCGCAGCGCGGTCAGACCCTGGACCGGGTCTTCCAGCGCCTTGCCCAGCTGCACGACGTTGGTCTGCAGGGTGCCGATGCCGGCCCCGGCCAGGTCCTGCGCCAGACGGAGCGTGTCGTCGAAGACGTCGCCCGCGACGGATCGGAAGGTCTGCAAGACCCCGGCCGCGCGCCGGACCCCCTCGACCGACGCGAGCGTCCCCTGTCCGATCTCGACCGCCAGCTCGTTGATCTGCTGCCGCGTCTTGCCGCTGGCGGTGCCGGTCGCGATCAGCAGCTGCTGGATCCGGAGCTGCGAGCGCTCGAACTCCGTCGTCCGGGTCACGGTCGCGCCCAGGCCGGCGCCGAGCCCGGCGACGCCGGCGACCAGGCCGGCGACCAGCGGGTTCACCCGGCCGACCACGGCGCCCAGAGTGTTGAGCCGGCCCGACATGTTGCCCAAGGGCCCCTCGACCAGCGCCGCCGAGGAGGCCACCTCGCGGAGGCTGCCCTGGAGACCGGCCGAGACCCGGTCCAGGTTACGCAGTCCCTTGGTGGGCCCCTGGCTCGCCCGTGCCAGCCGCTGCATCGCCCGCTCGCCGCGCTGGCCGAAGCGCTCGAGCTTGGCCGCGCCAAGCTCGGCGTCGGTCACCTCGACGCGGGACAGGATCGAACGGCTAGTCATACCGGGAGGTCTTCCTCTTGGGCTTCATGGCGTCCGCGGCGGCGTCCAGGATCCTGAAGGCGTCCATGGTCCAGGCGGCCTGGCCGAGCAGGCCGCCCGGATCGGGCAGCGGCCCGGGCGCCAGCCCGCTGCCCCGGTAGGCCTGCCAGAGGCGCAGCAGGGCCAGGTCCTCAGGCCCGAGCAGATGGCGGGGATGGACCCTCAGCTCGTCGACGCCGATTTCCGGGAGGGTCCAGGCGTCGTCCGCGAGGGGCTCTTCTGGGGTGGCGTCTTCGCCGTCGCCGTCGAAGAGCTCGGGCCGGGCGACCCAGGCGGCGGCGATCCGGAGTTTTTTGCCTCTTGCTCCGTCGGCGAGAGGAGCTTGTAGACATACACGCCGATCAACTGACGGTGATGATTGGGAATCGCACCCAGGCTCGCTTCGGTCAGACCATCGGGCCCGCGCTCGCAGACCGCCGGCGCGCCGTCCTGGCCGGGCAGGTTCTCCCAATCCACCACGAACAGCCTGGACCCTTCGATGCCGAAGACGTCCCAAAACCACTGCTCGTCGGCCTGCATCTCGCTGAGCCTCGGGTAGTGCCGCGCCACGATCTCGAAAAGCTCGAAGACCTCGTGCTCGCCAGTCAGGTTGACGCGAACCCGCTCCTCGGGCTTCGCCGCGAGATACCAGTCCCGATACCCGGCGACGATCGCCAGATGCGGCCGCAGCGTGTCCGCCTGGGCCTCTTCCGGCAGCATCGCCCTGAGGCCATCCTCCAGCGCGTCGAGAAGATCCATCTTGGTGACGAAGCGCGCGCCCTGCGCGTTGACGGCGCGATGCAGCTTGGGCGCGCTGTACACGCTCGGCGGCGAGATGTGATAGGCGATCCGCTCGCCTTCCGGCCGCGCCGCCTGGTCCTGTGGGACGAAGCGGAGCGGCGCTTGTGTCGAGAGGAGCTTGGCCATCAGTGCATGCAGAGCCAGAAGGTGTTGTCCGGGCCCTGCGGCGCGAAGGGCGCGCTCTCGGCCTCGAAGCCGTCGATGCCGGTCTCCTCGGCGCCGGTGTAGCGGCACCGCGGCAGCAGCAGCGACGCGCGGTTGCCGGGCGCCTTGCCCCAGCGATAGGCCTGATCGCGCGCGATCTGGTCGAGGAACAGGCTCATGAAGTCGCGGGTCGACAGCCGCTTGAGGTAGGGCGTGAGCGTCCCGGTGACCCGCCGGGCGGTGATCGCCGCGGTGTCCAGGCCGTACTCCTCGGCCGCGTCGTCGGGCTGGGCGACGTTGGCGCCGTAGTCCACCGACAGCGTGTTGAATTTGACCTCCGTCCC
>JAKSBE010000202.1 GCA_022361275.1 Kiloniellales bacterium | reverse complement strand
GCTACAGCGCGGCGAGCGCCGGTCCGTTTTCCGTCTGGGTGAATCAATGAAACGGGAAACGACTGCGTCTTAAGCAGTTCTGGCACCTTCGGACCCGGTCGCGAACTGCATGTGTTTCCAGGCCGTTTCGCGCTTGGCCGGATCCTCGGTCAGCAGCACGCTCGCCGAGCCGCCGGTAGGAAAGGCGCACCGACCGCGGCAACCCCACTTCAAAACAACAATGCACTCCCATGCGTTTTATAGGGCAACATAACTGTGAGGATCTGTCTCGACAGAGGAGGCTGAAGGAATGACCGATCTCACCAAAGCGGCTACTGACTTGACCTGCTTGTCTCATCTCTATGAATCGAAATTGGTTTCCGCACTTAGGGCTGGGGCACCGGGCGCCGCTGATACGCTGGTTCGAGCCAATGCCGGCTGGATGACCACAACCGCACTTCGGATCTTCAACAACCCTTCACTCGCGGAGGAGTGCGTCCAGGAGGCCTTGGTCAACGCGCTGAGGGAGACATCCGAGCTCAATCGGCGATCGCGCCTGAGGCCCTGGCTACACCGAAAGCTCGCCAGTCTTGCTCTGGCCCAACTCAAGGCAAGCCGTCAACGGTGTCGGGAAGAAGCCGTGATCGACGAGGCCTTCCCATTTTACCGCGGGCTTCCGTGCCACGTCGAGGAGACGTGGCTGGACTACAAGACACCTTCGGAACTCTTGGATCAAGAGAAGCGGCGGATCATCATCCAATCCGAGATCGCAAAGCTTCCGGAAAACTATCGGGCCATCCTCGAGCTCCGCGACCTCGACGAGCTAACGACCCGAGAAGCTGCAAAGGCTCTTGGCATAAGCGAAGGCAACGCCAAAGTGCGCCTCCATCGCGCCCGATTGGTCATGAAGAAAAAGCTGAACTCCTTGTTCCAGAAAGGACAGATATAGCCGGCCTGGCATCTTTACCTTGATCGGCCATGAGCGGGCGCGCCGACATCGTGCAGACTAACCAACACGCCCGGCAGCTCAATCCAGTGCTCTTCCCGGTCAGACGTGTTCGCGTCCGGCCGGGAAGAGCGCTTCAACATTTCAAAGTTAGGTCGCCACCTCCGGTCAGATGGATCGCGGAGCGACCGCATCTGACCGGATAGCGCCCTAGATACCGATTTTCCCGCTCAGAATCGTGTCGTTCCTCGGACGCGGCAGGTCGATGGCCCCGAGGTGTGCCGAACCCGGAAGCTATGCCACGAGAAAGCTCTGTAACCGCTGCATGAGCCACATAAAGATCATGCCGCTACCCTCGAATAGCAGTGACGAAGGGCTGATTCGGACCCCCATTTCAAGATTGAAGCTTCGCTCTGATCTAGACTTTACAGCACAAAGCATGAGGAAGAGGTAACGAGATGTCGATGCCCAAGATTGCCGCGGAAGGACGTTCCGCTTCCTCGCGGCCATGGCCTCGCGGCAATGGTGTCGAAAGCCCGCAGCCACCGGCTCTTGAACCCGGAGCGCCGTGGAACGCTCTTGGCGGCACAGGATGGGCTCGGCTTGCGAAGTATCGGCTCGACCGACTTCTTGCGCTGTGCGCAATCCAGCTTCTCGCGCTCCAGGCGCCCTTACTGCCCCCGGCGGCGGCTCAGGACCGCTATCGTCATAGCCTGAGCGCAGACGCCAAACCGGCGGATGCAATGCCCTTGAATTCCAGGGGCTTGCCTGCGACGAACGATCCGGCCGAGGCGCCAGGAGGCGGCGAGCGGCCGTCGGCGAGACCGTCTCCGCATGAACAGGCACTTCCGCCCACACTCGGCAACTTGCCCGGCAGCCGTAAACTGAGCGCCGAGGCAGATGAAAGAGGGGTCGTGCCATGGAAGGACTTGTTGTCTTTGGAGGATTCGAAAGCATCGCCCGGCGACGCGGCTGAAGAGCAGCCGGAAAAGGAAAGCCAGGCATCGCTCCCGAAGGATCCCGCCGAGCGAATTCCCGTCTTGCGCAGTTGGACGCCGGATACCGGCTCCGCTGCAGATCAACCAGATGCAACCGAGTTCGGAGAAAGCGGCGACTTCGGGGACGATTTTTCTTGGCTGCCCGTCACCGAGAGGAGGAGGCGCGCGGGCGAAGGCCAACCAGTCAAGAACGTCGATACCCAAGCGTTGGAGGATTTGGCGCCTTCGACCGCAAGCCATCGCGCCCCCAAGGCCCCGCCACGAAAGCCGATGGCGCACTTGCCGAAGAAAGAAAGGCCGAGCCCACCGGCGGCGGTCGCCGAGGTTTCGGCGATGGAGCTCACGCTCACGATTGGAGCGGGCAAGATCGTCCGGTTCCAGGACAAGATCGACACGGTTCTGCTCGCCAACCCGAGCATCGCCGACATTCACATGATCTCGCCCAAGGCGACCTACGTGTTCGGCAACGCTATCGGTCGAACCGACCTCTTCGCACTTGATGGCAACGGCGAGGTGCTTGCGATGATCGAGCTCCGTGTCCGACCGGATACGGAGCTCGCCGAGAAGGAACTGGAAATCCAGCACCCAGAAGGGTCTTCCCGGCTCTCGGTGATCGGCGACCATGTCGTTGCAAAAGGCGAACTTACCAGTCTCGAAGAAGCAATAGACGTTGCGGCAAGTGCAGAGAGCCTGGCTCAAACAGCGGACGAACTGAGCAACCAAACGACTCTGAGCGGGTCCCAGCAAATCAATCTCAGGGTCCGTTTCGCCGAGGTTCGCAGCAACGACATCCACCGGCTCGGCATAAACTGGCAGGCCATCTTCGATCGCGGCGACTTCATTCTCGGCCTGGCGACCGGAAACCTCGCGGGCGTCGTCGACAGCTTTGCCCGCGACCTCACCGGTTCCGTCTTCGGAAACATCGATGCGGGCAGCGTCGATGTAGACATCCTGATCGAAGCCCTCCAGCGCGAGGGAATCGTGAACATCCTCGCCGAACCGAATCTGACGGCGTTGAACGGACAGCCGGCCAGCTTCCTCGCCGGCGGCGAGTTTCCCTTTCCCGTGCCCAATTCGGAAGGCGCAACGACGATCGAGTTTCGGGAGTTCGGCGTATCCCTGAACTTCATCGCAACCCTGCTTCCCGGCAACCGGATCGCCATCCAGGTTCGTCCCGAGGTAAGCCAGATCAGCTTCGGATCCGGCATAGCCTTCGACGGGATCGCGGTGCCTTTGCTCACGGTCCGGCGCGCCGAGACCAGCATCGAACTGGGGAGCGGACAGACCTTCGCCATAGCCGGCCTCTTCCAACGCAATCTCAGCACGGACATCGACAAGTTCCCTCTTCTCGCCGAGATCCCGATCCTCGGCACACTCTTCCGTTCCGTCAGCTATCAACAGGAGGAAACCGAACTTGTTGTCCTGATCACGCCCTATCTCGTCGAACCTGTCTCGGAGAAGGACCTCCTGCTGCCGGGACAAAGACGCAAAGCCACGGAGCCAGTGCGGGAGACCGCTGCGGGCTCGACCCGTGGAATGGCCGGCTTCATCCTCGACTGAGGCCAAGGGAGCAAGAAACCATGCGTGACGAAGTCTCAAGGTACCAGTTTTCTCGGTTGCTCCACGCCATCACCCTGTCCGCCATCCTTTCGATGTTGACGGCCTGCGAACCAGAGTTCCCCGCTCCGGACTCACGAAGCTTCGAGGTGCAGGAGATCGACCGCGTCCATATCGTAGCTTTCGCGCAGAAGGCCGACGTTCCGACGGCCCGGGAGGCCGCGGGTCTCGAGGCCTTCCTGCGCTCCCAGAACCGCCGCTCCGCCAAGGCCGTCGTCCTGGAGGGCGGCTTTCCCAGGACCGAGGCGCGGCGCGGCGCAGTGTCCAAGATCCTTGTCGAGCTCGGCTGGCCGGATCCGACCTTCTCCGAAGCCGACAGCACAACCAACCATGTCCGAATCGTCGTCACGCACGAAGTCGTCCGGGCAAACGCTTGTCGGCGAGAAACGTCTTTGCCGGGGAACTGGCTGCCGCTCGGTTGCGCGAACGAATACAACCTGAGCCGTCAGATCGAAAGGCCGGACGACCTCGTGAGCGGGCGCCGCCCAGAGGCCGGCCCGGCCGCCCCTGCCGTCGATGCCTATCGGCGCTACATGCGCGAGAACGCCCCACTGGATAACGGCCCCGAAGAAGGCGAAGCGACAAACTAACACTCCGAGCTGAGGCGCGACCCCAGCCTCGTCTCAGCTCGCCCTCTGAAAAAGCGTCCCGATCTCGAGCGCTCTCTCGCGGGAGCCCGGGATCTCCCGAATGCGCCTGAACTGAGCCATGAGCTCTTCGGCTCTGGTGTCGTTGAGGACGGCCTTGATGATCCGCTCCGCCGCAACGTCCTTCTTGCAGAGGCTGAGGATAAGGGCGAAGTTGAGTTCATGTCCCGCCTTGGCGGAGGGGTCGGCCAGCAGCTCCTCCATCAGCCTGACGGCTCTCGCATGCTTGCCGGCGAGCGAAAGCGAAAGGGCCAGGTTGCTACGCAGGTCGACATCCTTCGGCGCTATGCGCAAGCCGCGCCTGTAGGCCCGCTGCGCGTCGTCATGCCGACCTAGAAGGTCGAACGCGATGCCCAGCATCTGGTACGTATCCGGCCGCTTGCGATCTTCGGCGACAGCCCTGAGCAGGACGGCCTTGCCAGCTTCCGGCTCCCCGAGGCGTATCCAGCACCGGCCGAGCCCGACCAGAGCCTCGACGTTGTCCGGCATCAATGCGAGCACGGAATCGTAGCTGCG
>JAKSBE010000561.1 GCA_022361275.1 Kiloniellales bacterium | reverse complement strand
CGCATCGCCACCGCCGGGATCAGGAAGAGGTAGAGCCAGGGGTGGAAGAGGAAGAAGGCCTGCAGGTCGGCCTGGCCGCGCTGGAAGAAGTTGCCGAGATAGAAGGTCAGCGCACCGGACAGCATCAGGAAGATGGTGATGAAGACGTAGGCCAGCGGGCTGGTGAAGTAGCCGGCCAGCTCCCGCCTGAGGATCGCAAGTGTGCCCGCCATGGCTCAGCTCCCCGCCGTCAGGCTGCGGAAGACGTCGTCCAGCCGGCCGCGCTCGCGCTGGATCTCCGCCGCGCCGATGTTGCCGTCGGCCAGCGCGTTGGCCACCACCGCCTCCAGATCGCGCTCGTCCCCGTCCTCGAACTGCACCACCAGGCTGGCCCGGCTGTTCAGCGCGCTCTTGTCGATGAAGCGCAGCTTGGCGCTGGTCAGGACCGAGACCGTGTCGGCCATCTGCTCGGCGCCGATCCGGATCCGCACGGCGCCGTTATAGGCCGAGCGGGCGAGCAGGGCCTCGGGGGTCTCGTCGGCGACCAGGCGACCGCGGGCGATGACGATGGTCCGGGTGCAGAGCGCCTCGATCTCCTCCAGGATATGGGTCGAGATCACGATCGCCTTGTCGCCGGCCAGCTCGTTCAGCAGGCCGCGCACCTCGTGCTTCTGGTTCGGGTCCAGGCCGTCGGTCGGCTCGTCCAGGATCAGGACCTCCGGGTCGTGGAGGATCGCCTGGGCGATGCCGACCCGCCGCTTGAAGCCCTTGGACAGGGTCTCGATCGGCCGATGGGCGACCTCCTCCAGCATCAGGCTGGCGATCGCCTTCTCCATCCGGCGCGCCTTGTCGGGGCCGGCGAAGCCGCGGACCCGCGCGACGAAGTCGAGCAGCTCCGCCGGGGTCATGTCGCCGTAAAGCGGCGCGCCCTCGGGCAGGTAGCCGACCCGGCGCTTGACCTCGATCGGGTCGCGGGTCACCTCGTGCCCGCAGACCGAGGCGCTGCCGGAGGTCGGCGGCAGGAAGCCGGTGACCATGCGCATGGTCGTGGTCTTGCCGGAGCCGTTCGGCCCGAGGAAGCCGAGCACCTCGCCGCGCGTGACGGCGAAGGACATGTCGTCGACCGCGGTCAGCCGGCCGAAGCGCTTGGTCAGGTTCTGGAGGTCGAGAAGCAGGTCTTGGTTCATCGCGTCGCGGTCTCAAGCGTTCCCTGAAAAACGATCGTGACGGCGTCGTCCGCTGGCGAAAACTTCAATTCCCGGCTTCGCGCGAAAGCCGCTGCGCCGGCTATATAAGCAACCTCCACGCAGATGAAAAGACCCTAGCCGCCTCGACCGTTCCGCGCGCCGGGCAGAGCGGGTCGTCAGGCGCCGACCTGGGCCGGATGCGGAATATATTGAGCAAAACAGAAAATAATTATTGTTTAGCGATAATCACAAGACTAGCCTGGCAACCAGGATTTCCACGGTGGACGCAGGGAGGGAACCGGCCATGTTCGATGCAGACCACGGCAAGCTCGCGCGTATACGGCGCATCAGTCGGATTATGAAGGCCCTCTGCGCGCTGGCGATGGTGACGATCCCCTGCGGTCTCGCGATTCTCTGGGCCAGCTTCGACCTGTGGATCGCCATCGATTCCCAGGTGTTTCCCTTCGAACCGCTGCCGGACCCCATGCCGGCCGCCTCGCTCGTCGCCGGCTTCGCGATCTCGATGCTGCCGGCCGGGGTCACGCTCTTCGCCCTGGCGCGCCTGCGCCGGCTGTTCGGGCTCTACGCGGAGGGCGTCATCTTCGGCGTCGAGAACAGCCGCTGCCTGCGCCACTTCGCCCTCGCGGTGATCGGCCTGGCGCTGCTGCATCCCTTTGCCGTCGCGCTGCTGAGCGTCGCCCTGACCTGGAGTAACCCGCCCGGCCAAAGGATGCTGACCCTGGAGTTCGGCTCGACCCAGTTCGGCGTGGTCTTCGTCGGCGCGGTCTTCCTCGTGATCGCCTGGATCATGGAACTCGGCCGCGAGCTCGCGGAAGATCAGGCCCAGATCGTCTAGCTCTGCCATGCCGATCGTGGTCAAGCTGGACGTGGTGCTGGCCGAGCGAAAGATGAAGTCGAAGGATCTGGCGGCCCGGATCGGCATCACCGAGGCCAACCTCTCGCTCCTGAAGTCGGGCAAGGTCAAGGGCGTGCGCTTCGCGACCCTGGAGGCGATCTGCGAGGCCCTGGACTGCCAGCCCGGCGACCTCCTGGTCTATCGCCCGGAGGGCGGTGCTACGCCCTGAGCGAGAGCCCGCCGCCGGCGCGCAAGCAGGAAGGCGGCCTCGGCCGCCGCGAGGTTGGGCAGCCAGCGGGACAGGCTCAGCAGGGCCGACACCTGGCTGGAGGGCCATCGCGGCGAACTGGCGGTCGCCGACCTCGACGTCGCCGCCTTCGTCCTGTTCCACCTGGTCGAGGCAGTGTCCCACGCCGCCGTCCTGGGGCGAGACCACACGCCGGGGCCGGCCGAGGTGGAGGACGAGTTGACCGGGATGATCCTGCGCTACCTGACGGGCTGACCCGCGCCGGCCGTCCCGGGGGTCACGGAATCCTCACATAGGCTCCCTTGCGGTTTGCAGCGGCGAGTCGCAGAATGCTGGTCTCCAAAACGGGGTGACGACGGACCGGCGCGCGTCGGCCGGATCGGCCCCAAGGCTCGGGAAAAGCTGACACCGCACCCGTCTTGAAGGTGCGGAACGCGCTGTCGCGCGTACTTCGCGGCGACGGCGCGGGGCGGCAGTCGCGTGCGGGCGCGGTCCGCCGGAAGCGCGACGGTGCCCAGGCAGGGCCGATCCAGAGCCTAAGGGAGGCAAAGCAAACCATGCTGCAGATGAGCAGGGACGACCTCGTCCAAGCCTATACCCAGATGTGCACGATCCGGGCGTTCGAGGAGCGCGTGCACACCGAGTTCGCCGGCGGCGGTATCCCCGGCTTCGTTCATCTCTATGCCGGCGAAGAGGCCTCGGGCGTCGGCGTCTGCATGCACCTGCAAGACAAGGACTGCATCGGCTCCACCCATCGCGGCCACGGCCACTGCATCGCCAAGGGCTGCGATCCCGTGGCGATGATGAAGGAGATCTACGGGCGCAGGGACGGCCTCTGCGGCGGCAAGGGCGGCTCCATGCACATCGCCGACCTTTCCAAGGGCATGATGGGGGCCAACGGCATCGTCGGCGGCGGCCCGCCCTTGATCTGCGGCGCGGCCCTGACCGCCAAGACGCTCGGGACCGGCGGCGTCGGCGTCTGCTTCGTCGGCGACGGCGGCTCCAACCAGGGCACGACGCTGGAGTCCTACAACCTGGCGAAGGTCTGGAACCTGCCGGCGGTCTTCGTGGTCGAGGACAACGGCTACGCCGAGTCCACCGCCGCCGTCTGGTCGGTCGGCGGCAGCCAGGTCAAGCGCGCCGAGGCCTTCGGCATGCCCGGCGCCCAGGTCGACGGCCACGACTTCTTCGCCGTCTACGAAGCGGCCGGGGAGGCGATTACGCGGGCGCGGGACGGCGGCGGGCCGAGCCTGATCCACGTCACGCTGAACCGCTACTACGGTCACTTCGAGGGCGATGCCCAGACCTACCGCGGCGACGGCGAGGTCGAGACGCTGCGGGCCGAGATCGACTGCCTCCAGGCCTTCCGCCAGCGCGTGACCGAGACCGGCCTCCTGGAGCCGGCGCGGCTCGACGAGATCGAGGCCGAGGCCAAGGCGCTGATCGACACCGCGGTCGCGGAGGCCGTCGCGGCCCCGGCGCCGACCGAGGCCGATCTCTTGACCGACGTCTACGTGAAGTATTGAGCGCGGGAGGGAAACGAGATGGCCAAGAAGTCTTTCCGTCAGGCGATCAACGAGGCCCTGGCTCAGGAGATGCGCCGCGATCCCACCGTGGTGGTGATGGGCGAGGACAACGCGGGCGGCATGGGCGCGCCCGGCGAGGACGACGCCTGGGGCGGCGTGCTCGGCGTGACCAAGGGGCTGATGCCGGAGTTCGGGCGCGACCGGGTGCTCGACACGCCGATCAGCGAGAGCGCCTTCATCGGCGCGGCCGCGGGCGCGGCGGCCACCGGCCTGCGGCCGGTCGCCGAGCTGATGTTCGTCGACTTCATGGGGGTCTGTTTCGACCAGATCTTCAACCAGGCCGGCAAGTTCCGCTACATGTTCGGCGGCAAGGCGGTGACCCCGATGGTGGTCCGCACCATGTTCGGCGCCGGCTTCCGCGCCGCCAGCCAGCACAGCCAGTGCCTCTACCCGATCTTCACCCACACCCCGGGGCTCAAGGTGGTCATCCCCTCCTCGCCCTACGAGGCCAAGGGGCTGATGATCCAGTCGATCCGCGACGACGACCCGGTGATCTTCTTCGAGCACAAGGTCATGTACGACGACGAGGAGGAGGTGCCGGACGAGGCCTACACCATCCCCTTCGGCGAGGCCAACCTCACCCGCGAGGGCGACGACGTCACCGTCGTGGCGATCGGCCGCATGGTCGGCTTCGCCAACCAGGTCGCCGACAAGCTCGAGGGCGAGGGCATCGGCTGCACGGTGATCGACCCGCGCACGACCTCGCCGCTGGACGAGGACTCGATCCTGGAAAGCGTCGAGGAGACCGGCCGCCTGGTGGTGGTCGACGAATCCAACCCGCGCTGCAACCTGGCGACCGACATCGCCGCGCTCGCCGCCGAGAACGTCTTCGACGCCCTCAAGGCGCCGGTCCGCAAGATGACGCCGCCGCACACCCCGGTGCCCTTCGCGCCCGAGCTCGAGGACCTCTACATCCCGTCGCCGGAGAAGATCGAGGCGGCGGTGCGCGACGTCGCGGGCCGCGGGGCATGAGCGGGGACATCCAGGCCATCACCATGCCCAAGTGGGGGCTCGCGATGGAGGAGGGCATGGTGGTCGCCTGGCATGTCGAGCCGGGCCGCGAGGTCGGCCCGGGCGACGATCTGCTCGACATCGAGACCACCAAGATCACCAACGTCTTCGAATCGCCGGTCGGCGGTCGCCTGCGGCGGCAGGTCGTCGCCGCGGGGGAGACCGTGCCGGTCGGCGCCCTTTTGGGCGTGGTCGCCGACCCGGCAGTCGAGGACGGGGAGATCGACGCCTTCGTCGCGCGCTTCAACGAGAGCTTCGCGGTCCGGGCCAAGGAAGCCGCGGCGGCGGCGCCGGAGACCCGGACGGTCGAGGTCGCCGGCCTGCCGCTGGCCTACCTGGAGCTGGGCGAAGCCGAGGCCACGCCCATCGTCCTGGTCCATGGCTTCGGCGGCGACATCAACAACTGGCTCTTCAACCTGCCGGGCCTGGCCGAGAGCCACAGCGTCTACGCCCTCGACCTGCCCGGCCACGGCAAGTCGGGCAAGGCCGTCGCCAAGGTCGGCCTGGAAGCCCTGGCCGAGACCCTGGCCGGCTTCATGGCCGCGGTCGGGGTCGAGGACGCCCATCTGGTCGGCCACTCCCTGGGCGGGGCCATCGCGTTGCAGCTCGCGCTGGCCCGCCCGGCCCGGGTCGCCAGCCTGACCCTGATCTCGCCGGCCGGCTTCGGCCCGGAGATCAACGCCGACTACATCGAGGGCTTCATCGCGGCCGAGCGACGCAAGGAGATGAAGGGCCTGCTGCAGATGCTCTTCGCCGATCCGGAACTGGTCAGCCGCGACATGGTCAACGACATCCTGAAGTACAAGCGCCTGGACGGCGTGACCGCGGCCCTGCGGGCGATCGCCGACGCGGTCTTCCCGGAGGGCCGGCAAGCCGGCGTGCTCAGCCCGCGGCTGGCCGAGATCTCGGTGCCGCTGCAGGTGGTCTGGGGTGCCGAGGACCGGATCGTCCCGGCCTCCCAGGCCGCCGACCTGCCCGACAGGGTCCGGGTGCACCTGCTCGACGACGTCGGCCACATGCCCCAGATGGAGGCGGCCGGCGAGGTCAACCGCCTGATCGCGGAGATCGCCGGCTGAGATCGCGGCACGGGCCGGGCGGCCTGCGCCGCCCGGCGTCCGGCCGTTCCGGCGCATTAGCGATATATTTGCAGATTCGGGGTCTTAATCCTCCCCCTGTGCCAGAGGGATGCGGGGAGTGCGAGGATGCCGAACAGTAAGGGCAGCAGGCTGGGGCCGACCGGCCTCTGTCTGCTTCTGGGACTCCTGCTGCTCGGCGGCATGGGCGTGGGCGTGGTCCTGGCCAAGATCCTGGCCCCGGGCTCGGCCTTCGCGCAGCTCGTCGGCCTGGCCATGCTGCCGCTCTGCCTCGCCATCGGCATGTCGAGCTGGTACGCCGCGGCCTCGACCCATGTCTGGAACGGCCTCGCCGAGGCCATGTGCCAGGCCTTCGCCGGCAAGGACTTCGACCAGGCGGTCGATGAGTCCATGCGCGCCCTGCCCTTCGAGGGCGAGGCCCTGCCCGGCACCTACGTCTTCCCGCCGGTCTCTCTGGCGGTCTCGCTGATCGCGGGCGGCCTGGTCGGCCTGACCTCGGCCTCGACCGGCTTCCTGCCGGCCCTGGGGGCCATGGCGCTGGTCGGCCTCGGCTACGGGGTCCTGCTCCGCAGCCTGGCCCGCAGCTGCTATCTGTCGATCCCCGGCGCGGCGTGACGGTCCTGCGTCCCGGGTGCGGCCGCGCCCCGCACGCTTGTCGTGTCACGGCCTTGAACCAGGCGGGATCCGACGACACTTAAGTCTTCGACGGTTCTCGCGGGGACAGCTCGGATGGCGGCCGGCAACAAGGACGACTTGCTCGCGGTCACACGCAAGGAATTCGCAAAGCTGGAAAAGCTCTTCGCCGCCTGCGACGAACGTAGCGCCATGGCCAAGGACGCCGACGACACCTCCATCAAGGACGTGGTCGCGCACCGGGCCCATTGGATCGAGTTGTTCTTCGGTTGGTACGAGGACGGCCTGGCGGGGAAGAAGGTGAGCTTTCCCGCCGAGGGCTACAAGTGGAACGAACTCAAGCGCTACAACGCCGACCTGCGGGCCAGGCAGGCGGGCCTCGGATGGGCGGAGGCCCAGGGCCATCTACGGGCGCAGCATCGCAAGCTCGTCGGTTTCATCGAGCTGGCGTCGAATGCCGAGCTCTATGGCCGGCCAATGGCCGGAGCGAAGAACGACTGGACGCCCGGGCGCTGGGCCGAGGCGTCGGGCCCTTCCCACTATCGCAGCGCCTGCAAGTACATCAGGGCGCGGCAAAAGGCGTTGCGGCGGGCGTGCGGCCGCGCTCCGAGTGGGATCTCCCAATAGGCCGGTCACCCGGCCCGGATCGGGGACGCAAGTGCACCATGACCCTCTGCGGCCCGGCCCTGGCGCAAGCCGCGCCGACAGACTTTCTCGCGTCCGGCGACTTCCTGCTCCGACTCGAGCTGCCGGCATCCTTCGACAGCCGCGCGCTTCCTCGGCGAACACAACGTCACTTGAGGATTCATCGGCTGAACGGCAGCGTCGCAGCGTCGCT
>JAKSBE010000468.1 GCA_022361275.1 Kiloniellales bacterium | reverse complement strand
TCGAAGAAGCGCGGCACCTCGCTCCGGATCGAATGGGCGTCCCAGAGCACGGCGATGCCGTGGGCGGCCTTGAGGCGGTCGATTTCCTCCCGGATCTTGGCATGGTAGGGCCGCCAGACGGCGGCCAGCCGGTCCTCGATCTCCGCCGGGTCCGGCCCCTCTCCCGCGCGATATATCGGTGCCTCGTCGAAGGTCGAGGTCGGACAGAGCTCGGTGTTGCTGGCGCCGGGATAGAGCGGCCGGCCGTCCGGCGCCCGGTTCAGGTCGATGACGTAGCGCGACCGGGTAGCGATGATCGACGAGGCGCCAAGACCGTCAAGGAAATCGTACAGCCGGTCGACGTGCCAGTCGGTGTCCGGCAGGGCCAGGGCCGCCTCGGTCATGCGGCGGCGCAGCGCCTCCGGGACCTCGGTCCCGGCGTGGGGTACCGACACCAGCAGCGGCAGCTTTCCAGGCTTGAAACGGTAGGGCGGCATCGCTCCGGAACCCTCTGATTTCGCTGCCGCGGCAATCGCCTGTCGTTGTACCTTGTCGGCAAGACATACGACACCGCACGGCGAGGAGCGACGATGACCCAGAACCCGCGCTTCGACAACACCCGCAAGATCCGCGCGCCCCGCGGCAGCCAGCTCAACGCCAAGTCCTGGCTGACCGAGGCGCCGCTCAGGATGCTGATGAACAACCTCGACCCGGAGGTCGCCGAGAAGCCGGAGGAACTGGTGGTCTACGGCGGCATCGGCCGGGCCGCGCGCAACTGGGCCTGCTACGACAGGATCGTCGACTGCCTCAAGGACCTGGAGGCCGACGAGACCCTGCTGGTCCAGTCCGGCAAGCCGGTCGGCGTGTTCCGCACCCACGCCGACGCGCCGCGGGTCCTGATCGCCAACTCCAATCTGGTGCCGCACTGGGCCGACTGGACGCACTTCAACCGGCTCGATCAGAAGGGCCTGATGATGTACGGCCAGATGACCGCCGGCTCCTGGATCTACATCGGCAGCCAGGGCATCGTGCAAGGCACCTACGAGACCTTCGTCGAATGCGGGCGTCAGCACTTCGGCGGCGACTGGCGCGGCAAGTGGATCCTGACCGGCGGGCTGGGCGGCATGGGCGGCGCCCAGCCCCTGGCCGCGACCATGGCCGGCGCCTCGATGCTGGCGGTGGAGTGCCGGCCGAGCCGGATCGAGCGGCGCCTGGAGACCCGCTACCTCGACGTCATGGCCGAGGACCTCGACCAGGCCCTGGCCCTGATCGCGGAGTCCTGCGCCAAGGGCGAGGCCCGCTCGGTCGGCCTAGTGGGCAACTGCGCCGAGGTCCTGCCGGAGCTGGTCCGGCGGGGGATCAGGCCCGACGCGGTCACCGACCAGACCTCGGCTCACGACCCGCTCAACGGCTACCTGCCGGCCGGCTGGAGCCTGGAGGAATGGGAAAGCAAGATCGCGCGCGCCCCGGACGCCGTGGTCAAGGCGGCCAGCGAGTCCATGACCCTGCACGTCCGGGCCATGCTCGACTTCCAGCGCCAGGGCGTCCCGACCTTCGACTACGGCAACAACATCCGCCAGGTCGCCAAGGACCAGGGCGTCGCCGAGGCCTTCGACTTCCCGGGCTTCGTCCCGGCCTACATCCGGCCGCTGTTCTGCCGTGGGGTCGGGCCCTTCCGCTGGGCCGCGCTCTCGGGCGAGCCGGAGGACATCTTCAGGACCGACGCCAAGGTCAAGGAGCTGATCCCCGACGACCCGCACCTGCACACCTGGCTCGACATGGCCAGGAAACGCATTTCCTTCCAGGGCCTGCCGGCGCGGATCTGCTGGGTCGGCCTCGGCGAGCGGGCCCGGCTCGGCCTCGCCTTCAACGAGATGGTGGCGAAGGGCGAGCTTTCCGCGCCCATCGTGATCGGCCGCGACCATCTGGATTCCGGCTCGGTCGCCAGCCCCAACCGCGAGACCGAGGGCATGCAGGACGGCTCCGACGCGGTCTCCGACTGGCCCCTGCTCAACGCCCTCCTGAACTGCGCCAGCGG
>JAKSBE010000120.1 GCA_022361275.1 Kiloniellales bacterium | reverse complement strand
GAGCAGGGCGAGACCATCCACACCGAGGATTCCCGGAAGTACACCCTGGACGGCTTCCGCGCCCAGGCCCAGGCCGCCGGCTGGCGGCCCCTGGAGGCCTGGGTCGACGACCGGCGCCTCTTCAGCCTGCACTACCTGGTCGCCGTCTGATACCAAGGAGCCGTGATAATGACCCATTTGATGGCGCGCGGCGGCCCGCCGGATAGGCGCGGCCCGCGGCGCGATGCTACCGCATCGTGCAAGGGTCGCAAGGCAGCCGGCGGGCAAGCAAACCCGGTCAAATGAGTCATTAATCAGCGCTCCTTGGTATAACTTTAGCGCCCGGAGTGTGACAGTTGTCACTTGAGGAACGGGCGCGTGCGTCCACTTTCGCAGAAGGCACACAGCTCGCGCGCCGCCGTGGCGCCCGGCTCGACCTTTGCGAAGGAGCGCACAAGATGTTCCGTCTGAACCAGAACGTCACTTGGCTCGGTTATCCGGCGACCATCATCGGCAAGACCTATGGCGGCGACCGTGTCTACGCCATCAAGCTCGACAACGGCAGCCGCTACGCCGAGGTCCCGGAGCGCCAGCTCCAGTCGGTCGACAACGTCGTAGCCTTGGGAGGGCGGCGCAGCAAGCCGAGCCGCGACGAGGTTCGCCAGGCCGGCTGACATCAGCCGCCTTTGCCGGGTGAGTGCTCGCTTCCAAACTTCGGAGAGGCACCCCCACCCCAGCCCTCCTTGGTATAAGCCGGGTCAGGAGGCCAGGGGCGTGACCACGTAGGCGCAGCGCCGGGCGCCGGCCAGGATGTGGTCGCTGCGGCGGACCTCGACGTCCTCGCCAAGCACCGCCTGGAACACGCTGAGTTCGGCGGCGCAGAGCCCGGTGCAGGCCGCCGCCGCGTGGCAGATCGGGCAGTGGTTCTCGATCAGCAGGAAGGCGCCGTCCTCCGCCTTTTGGACCTCGGCCATGTAGCCCTCCTCGCTGCGGATCGCCGCCAGGGCCTCCAGGCGCTCGGCCAGCGCGCGCCGGCCGCCGATCCTTTGACCGTAGGCCGCGATCTGGTCGCGGGTCCGGATCGCCAGAAGCCTGTCCATGCCTTCGGCCCCGAAGGCCTCCCTGACCGCGGCGATCAGGTCGACGGTCAGCTCGGCATGGGCGTCCGGAAAGAAGCGGTCGCTGGCCTCGGTCAGGCGCCAGAGCTTGGCCGGCCGGCCGATCGGCCGCGGCTGCGCGCTGTAGGCCACCAGCGTCTCGGCCTGCAGGGCGTAGAGGTGCTGGCGCACCGCCATCGCGGTCAGGGACAGGGTCTCGGCGATCTCGGTCGCGGTCAGCGGCCCCCGGCGTTTCAGCATGTCGAGGATGGCTTCGCGGGACCGCGTCTCGGCGGTTTTTCGGGGCTTAGGGGCGGCTGGCATGGCGTTTCTAAAGTTTTTCCTTGATTAAGTCGGCGGCCCGATTCTAGAGTGAGACTTTATAAGGAGATATCTTTAGAAACTCGCGACGACAAGGGGAAATCCCATGCCGGACCAGGGTGAGGCGCAGTTGGTCCACGTCGGCTCGCTGGACGACCTGGCGGCGCAGGGCCGCCGCCTGGTCAAGGTCGGGCGCAAGCAGATCGCTCTGTTCCACGGCGAGAAAGGGGTCTTCGCCTGCAACAACCGCTGCCCCCACGAGGGCTTTCCTCTGATGGAGGGCAGCCTGGCCGAGGGCTGCGTCCTGACCTGCAACTGGCACAACTGGAAGTTCGACCTGGAGAGCGGCGAGACCCTGGTCGGCGGCGACGCCCTCCGGCGCTATCCCGTCCGGCTCCGCGGCGACGAGATCTGGCTCGACGTCGCCGACCCGCCGCCCGCTGCGCGCGCCGCCAAGGCCCTGGAGGGCCTGCGCGCCTCCTTCCGCCGCCATGAGTACGACCAGATGGCGCGGGAGATCTCCCGGCTGCAGCGCAGCGGGGCCGACCCGCTCGACGCCCTGCGCCGTGCCATCGACTGGACCCACGATCACCTCGAGTTCGGCACCACCCACGCCCACGCCGCCGCACCGGACTGGCTGGCCCTGCGCGAGAACCTGGCCCCGGAGGACCCCGCCGCCCTGGTGCCCCTGGTCGAGGTCGTCGGCAACCTCGCCTGGGACACCCTGCGCGAGCCCGCCTATCCCTATGCCGAAGGCCCCTGCGCCGAGGGGCAGGCCGGCTACAGCCCGGAGGTCCTGGTCGCCGCGATCGAGGGCGAGGACGAGGCGGCCGCGGTCGCCCTGCTGCGCGGCGCGCTGGCGGAGGGCCTCGGGTTCCCGGATCTCGAGCGGCCGCTCGCCACCGCGGCGCTGGCGCACTACCAGGACTTCGGCCATTCCGTGATCTACGTCTATAAGACCGGGCAACTGATCAGGCACCTCGGCCCCTCCGCGGCCGAGCCGCTGCTGCTGGCCCTGCTGCGGTCCCTGGTCTATGCCCGGCGCGAGGACCTGATCCCGGAGTTCCGGGCCTATGGCGGGGCGCTGGCGGCCTGGGACGGCACGGGCCGGCGCCCGGTCGAGGCGTGCGACCTGACCGGCCTGGGCGTGCCGCAGGCCCTCGCACGCACCCTGGAGTCCTCGGCCGATCCGCAGGCGCTCTTCGGCGCGCTGCTGGGGGCGGCCGCCTGGCAGCAACTGCATTTCGACCTGGAGCGCCAGGGTCGTCATGACCAGCCGATCTCGCAGAACGTCGGCTGGCTCGACTTCACTCACGGCATCACCTTCGGCAACGCCGTGCGCGTGCTCTGCGGCCGCTATCCGGAGCTCTGGCCGCGCGGGCTCCTGCAGATGGCCTGCTTCCTCGGCCGCAACGCCCGCTTCGTCGATCCGGAGCAGGACGTCGAGGCCTGGGCGGTGCCCGACCGCGACGCCTTCTTCAAGGCGGCCTTCGCGCGCCTGCTCGACCACGGCGCGCCGGAGTACATCGTCTCCTGCCATCTGGTGAAGGTGCTGACCGCGGTGCGGGAGGAGGTCGAGGCGGCGCCGGACGCCGCCTGGGTGCCGACCCTGCTGGCGGCGACGCGGCGCTTCCTGGAGTCGCCGCTGAAGCGCAAGCACAGCCTGCGCACCGCCTACCAGGCCGCGGCCTTCACAGCGATCGAGGACTGATCGCGGCGAGCGGTCAAAGGGGCTCGGCTCTTGATCTTCGATCGGAGCCGACCTCGCCCTTCGTCCCTCGACAAGCTCGGGACGAGGAGGCGGGCGCCGTCATGATATTTCGACTTTTCCAGAAATATCGTTGACACGGCTTCGGTTCCGACCTAGCTTCCGGGTATGGATCTCAATCACGCCGCACGCTGTCTGGACAAGCTGGGCAACCCGGTCCGCCTGGAGGTCTTCCGGCTCCTGGTCAGGGCGGGGCGGGGCGGGCTGGCAGTCGGAGAGATCCAGGACCATCTGGCGATCCCGGCCTCGACGCTGTCCCATCACATCTCGCACCTGGTCAATGCCGGGTTGATCCGGCAGGCGCGGGAAAGCCGGGTCCTGCGCTGCACCCCGAACTTCGGGCTGATGGAGGACCTGATCGGCTTCCTGACCGAGCAATGCTGCGTCGGTGTCGGCGCGCCGAAGGGGCGCCGGCAGGCCAGCTAGGGCCCGTGATGCTGCCGTCGGAGTTGCACCACGATATTTCGATGGTTCCGGAAATATCGTTCTTTGCGAAGGGAGGACGCCGATGAAACGCTTGCACGTATCCCTGGGGGTCGAGGACCTGGAGGCCTCGATCCGCTTCTATTCGACGCTCTTCGGGGCCGAGCCGACCCTGCGCCGCGAGGGCTACGCCAAGTGGATGTTGGAGGACCCGCGGGTCAACTTCGTGCTGGACCAGAAGGGGGCGGGGCGGGGCGTCGACCACCTCGGCATCCAGGTCGAGGACGAGACGGAGCTCGCCGAGGTCTCGGACCGCCTGAAGAACGCCGGCCAAGGCGTTGACCTGCTTGAGAACAACAAGTGCTGCTATGCCCGCCAGGACAAGTTCTGGATCAGCGATCCCCAAGGCGTCCCTTGGGAGACCTTCAAGACCCACGAGCTGATCGAGGACTACGGCGACACGACCCGGACCGGGGACCTCCTGAAGTCCGTGCCGCCGGCAAAGACGGAGGGCTGCTGCGGCTAGGTTGCGGCGGCCTGCCGAGATGATCGCCCGTAACCTGGGGGCGCGGGCGGGACGGCGATTCCGCTGGCCGTGATCGTGGCCGTGCCCGCCTATCTCAACGGCTTCGCCGCCATCCCCTTGGTCGGCGAACTGATCGCCATCGGCATGGCGCCGGGCGCCGCCCTGGCCTTCCTGGTGGCCGGGGCGTGACCAGCCTGCCGGCGGCGATGGCCGTCTTCGCCCGGGACCGTTTTTTGCGATCAGCCCGAAGATGCGTCTTTAGATGCGTCTTTCTGGGCTTCCATCAGCGCGTCGTCGATCTCTTGCGCCCGCTTCGCAGCGGGGCGGGCGCTGATCCGCTCCCAGTAGCTGGCGAAGGCCGGGCGTGCCTCTAAGGTTCCGAACTGCATGCCCCAGCCGATGTGGGAGCCGAAGTAGACGTCGGCAGCGGTGAAGCGCCCGCCGACCACGTAGTCCTGTCCCGAGATCGCGGACTCCAGCGCCGTCATCACGTCGGCGAGGGAGCCGTAGCCGACTTGGCGCCGCTGTTCCTCCGGCACCTCGACGCCGAGGGCCTTGTTGCTCGCCGCCGCCTCGACCGGTCCGGCGGCGAAGAACATCCAGCGATAGTAGGGGCCGCGCAGTCGGTCACCCGGCGGCGGGGCGAGGCCGGCCTCGGGGAAAGCGTCGGCCAGATAGGCGCAGACCGCGCCGCATTCGGTGACCACTGTCTCGCCGTGGCGGATCGCGGGGACCTTGCCCATGGGGTTTATGGCGAGGTATTCCGGCGACTTCATGCCGGTGCCGGTGCCGTAGCCGAGGATCTCGGTCCGGTAGGGCTGGCCGACCTCCTCAAGCATCCAGCGGACGATCCGGCCGCGGGACATGGGATGGGTGTAGAAGACGAGCTCGTCCGGCATTGCGGCTCTTCCTTTCAATTTCTCGAAGGGCGAGGCGCCCT
>JAKSBE010000008.1 GCA_022361275.1 Kiloniellales bacterium | reverse complement strand
GCCCCTGATCTTCGACGTCTCCCACGCCCTGCAGATGCGCGATCCCAACGCCGCGGCCTCGGGCGGGCGGCGACGGCAGGTCGCCGAGCTCGGCCGCGCCGGCCTCGCGGTCGGCATCGCCGGGCTCTTCCTGGAGGCCCATCCCGACCCGGACAACGCCAAGTGCGACGGCCCCAGCGCCCTGCCCCTGCACCTGCTGGAGCCCTTCCTCGCCCAGATGAAGGCCGTCGACGACCTGGTCAAGTCGCTGCCCGTGCTGAAGATCGACTGACGTGGTGCCAACTTGCACACTTCAGAGAGTCACCCCCTCCCAACCCTCCCCCATCAAGGGGGAGGGTTGGGAGGGGGTGACTCTCCGATCTTTGCAAGCAAATACTAGGCAATCATCAGGCGCGCCAGCGCCACCGCGAGCACGCCGCAGAGCACGGCGGCCAGGACCTGGCCGAAGAGCCGGTAGGCCAGGACGGTGATCCCGGCGCCGGCCCATTCGACGGGACCGCCCTGGACCACCATCGGGGCGATCAGAGCGGCGAAGGTCGCGCCGGGGATCTGGCTCAGAATCCGGGACAGGCGCGGGCCGGGCTCGACCCCGGCCAGCAGCAGGAACCCGCCCAGGCGGCTGGCATAGGTCACGACGGCCATGCCGGCGATGACCGCCAGGTGCAGAGGCTCAAGCGTCATCGCGGAGCCCTCCGGCCAGGCTGCCGGCGAGACCGCCGAGCAGCACGTGCCAGCCCGCAGGCAAGAACATCCAGGCGGCCAGCGCGACCCCGAAGGCGGTGCCCCAGGGCAGCAGGCTCGCCCGGCCGCACCAGAACATCAGCAGCAGCGCGAGGAAGAGCGCCAGGGGCAGGAAGTCCATCGCGAAGGCGCGGGGATCGACGACCAGGCCGCCGAAGATCGCGCCGAGGCCGGTGGTCGCGATCCAGACCGGATAAAGGGTCAGGCCGCCGCCCAGCAGGTAGCCGACGTCGCCCTCGCCCCGGCGCAGCCGGGCGACCGAGAGCCCCCAGTTCTCGTCGACCATGAAGAACAGCGAGAAGCAGCTCAGGGACCGGGGCAGCGGCTTCAGCCAGGGGGTCAGGGTCATGCCCATCAACAGGTGGCGGGCGTTGATCGCCAGGGTCGCCATGACGATGGTCAGGGCCGGCAGAGGCGCGGTCCAGAGCTCTGCCGCGACCATCTGGCTGGCCCCGGCGAAGACGGTGGCGCTCATCACCATGACCTCGGCCGGGCTGAGGCCCTTCTGGGCCGCCAGCAGGCCGAGGACCAGGCCGAACATCGCGGCGCCGAGGGCGAAGGGCAGGATGTCCCTGGCCCCGGCCAGGAGGCCGGGCAGGCTGAAGGCGATCTTCATCGCGGGTCCTCTGTCGCGTCGTCGGAAGGCCGGAGCCTGGAGCAGCCCCGGTTCATTCGGGCGCGGATAAGCTGCTCTAACTATAACGCTGTTTGATCTAGGCCACGGGCCAACGGCCGGCTTGGACGTTCTTGCCGTTATCCGCTTGGCGCGCGGGAAGCCGGACGGTCAGCCCTTGCGGAACTGGCCCGGGGTGAAGCCGAGGCTGCGCTTGAAGACCCGGGTCAGATGGCTCTGGTCGGCGAAGCCGCAGTCCAGCGCCACTTCGGCGATGGGCCGCCCGGCGCGCAGGCTCTCCTGGGCCTGCGCGACCCGGAGCTGGACCTGGTAGGCGTGGGGCGGCAGGCCGGTCGCCGCCTTGAAGACCCGGGTCAGGCGGAAGGGGCTCAGCCCCGCTACGGCGGAGAGCTCGGCCAGCGTCACCGGCTCCGCCCAACGGGCGTCCAGGTAGTCGCGCACCCGGGTGACCGCGCGCGGCGCCGCGCCTAGCGGCCGGACCTCGCGTCCCGGGCCATAGCAGCGCAGGACGTAGCCCAGGAGTGCCAGCAAGGCCTCGTGCTGCCCGAGCAGCTCGGCGGGCTCGCCTGCGGCCTGCAGGACGTCGGCGTGCAGCCGGGCCAGGGCCCGGCGCAGCCGCAGGTCCCGGGTGACGCGCTCCGGCATGGCCCCGGCGCCGGGCCGCCCGCCGACCAGCTCGCCCGCCACGTCGTCGAGCAGGCGCTCCGGCAGGTAGAGGGTGAGGATCCGCCAGCCCGCTTCGTCGACGCTGCCGCCCTGGTGGACCCAGCCGCGCGGCATCATCACGACGCTGCCGGCGTCGGCGACGATCCGGCTGCCGCGGCGCTCGACGCTGTGGCTGCCCCGCCCGATCAGGCTGATGACGTCGCGGTCGTGGGCGTGGGCCGGAAAACGGTAGCGGCCGAAGTCGGCCTGCAGCACCTCCAGCCCCTCCAGCGCGGCGACCCGGCGAAAGGCCCGGACCCGCCCGCCCTCGGCGATCTCCGCTTCGACTCCCATGGCGCCAGTCTAGCAGCCCGCGCCGCGCCCGGCTTGAACGTTCTTGCCGGGCGTAGGCAGGGGCCCCACGACCCGCGAGGAATCGCCGCGCGGGCAACCGCTTCCGCTGGAGCCTCCCTTAACCGATCACCTTTGCCCGCTATAGTGGAGGCCGGCAGCATCGGCCGATCATCAGCCCGGTGGCCATCGTGGCGCAGGGCGCGGTGATCGGCGGCGGCACAGGCTGAAAGGGGGGAAACGCAGAGATGGAACGTATCGTCAAGAGCCTGAAGCCCAAGGAGGGCGCCGCGTCGTGCGACGGAACCTGAGTCTTGCGCCGATGGTGGCCGGCGCCCTCTTGAGCGGCACTCTGCCGGGCGGCGATGTGGCCGCCGAAGACGCCCTGCGCTTGACGTCGGGCGGCCAGCCGGTCGATTTCGCGCTCTGGTCGCCGCGGCCGCCACGCCTCACCTTCCAGGATCTGGCCCTGAGCGAGGCGCGCCGAAGCGCGCTCGAGAGCGAAAACGTCGACTACGCCACCCGCCTGTTCCGTTCGGAGATCCACCTTCGCGCCGACGGCGAGGTCGAGGAGACCAAGACCGTGGTCCGGATTCTTCTGAGCCAGGCGGCGATCCGGCGCCACGGCGACGACAGCACCTGGGTGGACGCCTACAGCGACACCGCGACGATCCGCGAGGCCTACAGCCTGTTGCCGAGCGGCGAGCGCATCGATGTCGAACCGGCGACCATCCAGCTGACGCCGGACGACGAGGACCGCATCTTCAGCGACGACTTCAGGATGACCGTGCCCTTCGCGGGCCTCGTCCCGGGTGCCATGACCGTCCTGGTGGTGCACACGCGGCACCGCAGCCAGGACTTTCCCCTGCCCTGGTCGCGCATCTTCTGGCCGCAGGTCACCCACCCCAACGAGCGCTTCGAGGTCGTGGTCACCTGGGACGCCGAGGTGACGCCGCCGAAATGGCGCAGCGACATGCCGGACCTGACCTGCGGGGAGGAGGACCCACGGCGCCTGGCCTGCAGCGCCTCGGAGATTCCCGCCTTCAAGACCGATCCGGAGATCCTCTACCGCGACACCATGCCGACCCTGGTGATCGCGGAGGCGGTCACCTGGCCGGAGCTCGTGCGGCGCGAGACGGAACTCTTCAACCGGGCGCTTGAGGACCATCCCGCGCTGGATCAGACCGTCGCGCGGCTGACCGAAGGTGCCGCGACCGCCGAGGACAGGCTGGCGCGGATTCACGCCTTCGTCGCCCAGGAGGTCCGCTATCTGGGCCTGGAGCACGGCCTCGGCGGGGTCGTGCCGCGCCCGACCCACCTTACGCTGTCGCGGCGCTTCGGCGACTGCAAGGATAAGACCGCGCTCTTCGTCGACCTCGCGCGCCGCGCCGGGCTCAAGGCCTTCCCGGTCATCACCTCGACCCGCCGCGAGAACGTCGAGAAGCTGCTGCTGCCCGCGCCCAGCTACTTCAACCACATGGTCGCCTGCGTCCGGCTGCCCGGCGCCGTGGGCGGGCCGGCGCGGGAAGTCTGCGTCGACCTGACCGACCCCTACAGCGCCTATTCGGTGCCCTATCATCCCGTGCAGGGCGCCATCCGGCTGGACATAGCGCCCGAGACCAGAGGGCCCGGGCAACTGCCGGCGGCCGACTACGGCTGGGTCCTCACCGTCGAATCCACCCATAACCTGACGCCGGAGGGGACTTTGGAGACGGAGAAGGCGCGGACCTTTGCCGGCATGAACGCCGCCTGGCTGAGAACGCGCCTGCAGAGCCGCAATCCGAAGGAACGGCAGGAATGGCTGACCGAAGACTTCAGGGACATCAGCAACGACGACGTCGAGCTGATCTCGGTCGAAGCCGAGGGCGTGGAACGCCTGACCAAGGAAGTGACGATCCAGAGCACGTCGATCCTTCGCGAGTCCTTCGATCCGGAAAAGCTCAGCAGCTTCTCGGACTGGGAAGCCGACATGTCGAACGAGGCCCGAACCTTTCGGACCGGCAACCGGAACCATCCCTACCAGTTTCCCGGCCTGCGCTACCAGGGCGTGACCCGCTACGCCCTGCCCGCGGGGCATCGCGTCGTCCACGGCGGCGCCCGCATCGACTTCGATTCGGCCTTCGGCCGCCTGACCCGCGCGCATCGGATCGACGGGCGGACCCTGGAAATCACCACCGAGCTCACGATGCCGCGCCAGGAGATCCCGACGGAGGCGATCCCGCGCTTCAACAGCTTCATCGACCACGTCACCGACCACAGCAAGATCACCTTCGACATCGCGAAGGAGTAGAGTCGCGGCGCTTTGGCATTGCGGCGGGGGCGGCCTTCCAAAGCCGCGGCCCCGAGGTTCGCTACCCGGGCTTGCGGCTGAACTCCCGCCCTTTGGTTTCGCAAGCGCCCTTGACCGGGGAGACGACCTCGGCCTCCAGGCTGCCGCCGTCGATCTCCTCGCGTTCCAGGGCCGGCGGGCCTGGGCGCCGCTCGGCGGTACGGCGCAGTTGGACGATCTCGGCCAGGATCGAGAGCGCGACCTCCTCCGGCGTGGCGGCACCGATGTCGAGGCCGGCAGGAGCGTGCAGCGCCTCGAGGCGTGCAGGCGCGGCGCCCGTCTTCAGCAGGGACTCCTTCAGGGCGGCGGCCTTGCGCCGGCTGCCGACGAAGGCGACGTAGGGCGCCGTGGTGGCGAGAGCAGCCTGCAAGGCCTCGCGGTCGCGCTTGCCCTGGGTCGCGACCACGACGAAGCCGCTCGCCGCTCCCGCCGCGCTGCCGAGATCGAAGCCCTCGATGCGGCGGTCGGCCTGGGGCAGGCGCTCGTGATCCTCGGGCGCCGCCGCCGCCGTGACCGCGAAGCCGGCGCCGCGGCCCAGTTCGGCCAGGGCCCGGGCCACCGGCGAGGCGCCGGCGACGATCAGCATGGGCCGCGGCAGGACCGGCTCGACGAAGAGCTCGATGCTGCCGCCACTGGGGCAGCCGCTGGCGTGCAGCTCGACGTCGGGCGCCGCCGGCTCGGCGGCCAGCTTGGCCTTGGGCCGCACCCGGACGTAGCGGGCCCGGCCGTCGGTCAGGGCCCGGGCCGCGACCTTGCGCGCCGCGGCCTGGGTGCAGCCGCCGCCGATCCAGCCGTGCAGGCCGCCCTCCAGATCGATCACCGCCTTGGCGCCGGCCTTGGCGGCGGTCAGGTCCTCGGTGCGCACCACGGTGGCCAGGACGAAGGGCCGCCCAGCCGCCTTGAAGCGCGCCATGCAGTCGATGATGTCCTCGGTCTCGGCGGTGATGGCCATCATGTTCCCTCGCTCCTCAAAGCTTCGCCAGCTGCGGTTCCAGGGCGGCCAGGCTGTCCAGGGTGTGGGCCGGCGCGAAGACGTCGACGAAGGGCAGGGCCGCGGCCATCCCCCGGGCGACGGGTTCGTAGCCGCGCCAGCCGATCATCGGGTTGAGCCAGATGACGCGCCGGGCGCGGCGCTTGAGGCGCGCCATCTCGGCGGCCAGGACCTCCGGCGGGCCGGTGTCGTAGCCGTCGCTGAGGATCATCGCCGCCGCGCGCCCGTGCAGCAGCTGCTTGGCGTAGTTGTCGTTGAAGCTCCGCAGGCTCTCGCCGAGCCGGGTGCCGCCGCCCCAGCCGGCCGAGAGGATGTTCATGCGGTCGATCGCCTTCTCCAGGTCGCGCTCGCGCAGCACGGCGCTGACGTGCACCAGGCGGGTGTGGATCACGAAGGCCTCGGCCCGGGCGAGGTTCTCGACCAGGCCGCGGATGAAGCGGATGAAGAAGCTGCTGTAGAGGCTCATCGAGCCGCTGGCGTCGAGCATCATCACCAGCTTGACCGGCCGCGGATGCCGGCGGCGAAAGGCCAGGTCCAGAGGAACGCCGCCGTGCCGCAGGCTGCGGTGGATGGTGTTGCGCAAGTCGACCCGCCGGCCGCGGCGCCGGACCCGTTCGCGGCGCGACAGGCGCCAGCGCAGGCGCCGCGCCAGGCGCTCGGCGAGAGCGTAGACCGCCCGCAGGTCCTCCGCCGTCTCGAGGTGGCGGAAGTCGGTGCCCGCCAGGCGCTCGGCCGCGCTGGCGCCGCCCAGGGTCCCCTCGACGCCCGCGCCGTCGCCGCCGGCGTCCCAGGGGGCCGGCGACGGTACCTGGCCCGCGCCGCCCGAACGGGGCAGCGTGCCGGAGACCCGCAGGATGGTCCGCCCGCTGTCGTAGAACCAGAAGGAGTCGAAGAGGTCGTCGAAGCGTTTCCAGTCCGTGGCCGAGGCGCAGAAGATCGCCCGCAGTCCACGGCGCAGCTCCTCGCGGTCGAGCAGGTCGAAGTCGCCGGCGAAGGTCAGGGCGTCGAGGCTTTCCTCGATGCCGACGGGAAAGCCGTTGTCCCGCGCCTGGCGCGCGAAGGCCAAGAGCCTGCCGGCGATCCGCTTGCCGTTCTCGGGCCGCTTGCCGTTCTCGGGGCCGGCGCCGGCTAGGCCCTCCGGGCTCATAGCGCCTTGGCGGCCAGGCGGTCGACCACCTCGGGCGTGATCCGGCCGCGGTCGCTGCGGGTCTTGAGGAGGCACATCAGGGTCTGGCGCATCTCCTCCAGATCCTCGTCGATGCGCCGGGCGCCGAGCCCGGTCAGCGCCCGCGCCCAGTCCAGGGTCTCGGCGATGCCCGGCGTCTTGTCCAGGTCCTCCCGGCGCAGGGCCTGGACGAAGCGCACGACCTGGCCGGCGAGCTGCGCCTCGATGCCCGGCACCCGGGCGTCGACGATGGCCAGCTCCTTGGCCTCGCTGGGATAGTCGAGCCAGTGGTAGAGGCAACGCCGGCGCAGCGCGTCCGAGAGGTCCCGGGTCGAGTTCGAGGTCAGGACGACCCGCGGGACGCTGGTCGCGGCGATCGTGCCCAGTTCGGGGATGCTGATCTGGAAGTCGGAGAGCACCTCCAGCAGGTAGGCCTCGAACTCCTCGTCGGCCCGGTCGATCTCGTCGATCAGCAGCACCGGCGGCTCGGGCCGCGAGATGGCGTCGAGCAGCGGCCGCTTGAGCAGGAACTTCTCCTGGAAGACGTGCTCCTCCTTCTGGTCCGCGGTCAGCGCTTCGCCTTCCCAGACCTTGATCGCGAGAAGCTGGCGCTGATAGTTCCACTCGTAGACCGCGGCGTTGGCGTCGAGGCCCTCGTAGCACTGCAGGCGGATCAGGTCGCTGCCGAGCGCCTGGGCCAGGGCCTTGGCGACGTCGGTCTTGCCGACCCCGGCCTCGCCCTCGATCAGCAGCGGCCGTTGCAGCCGCTGCATCAGGACCAGCGCCATGGCCAGCTCGGGATCGGCCACGTAACCGGTCCCGCCGAGCTTGTCCTTCAGGTCACGCCAGTTCATGCCTTTCATTTCGGTATCTCGGCCCTGCTGTCCTCTCCCTCCCCCCTTGTGGGAGAGGGTCGGGGTGGGGGGGCGGCGGCGGCCAGCTCGGCCTCGATCGACAGGACGACACCCTCGATGTTCCCGAGCACCTCGGAGTTCCAGAAGCGGATGACGCGAAATCCGTCCTCTTGGGTGCGCCGCGTTCGCGCTCTTTCTTTGGACGAACTGCGGTCGTGCTGACCGCCATCCACTTCGATGACCAGCTTCGCTTCGTGGCTGGCGAAATCCACGATGTAGGGGCCGATCGAGACCTGCCGCCGAAATCGGAAGCCTGCAATCTGCCGATGGCGCAGGTGCGACCAGAGGTGCTTCTCGGTGTCCGTGGAGTTCCTGCGTAGTGATTTTGCCCGTTCGTTCATGTGCGTCCCGATTGGAGGGATCTGAGACTGGGTCTTTCCCCCCACCCCAACCCTCCCCCACAAGGGGGGAGGGAGCTACTCGCGGTGCTTTGAAGCATCTACTTGGCCAACCCCGCCTCCTCGATCGTCTTCCACACCCGCCAGGGCGTATGCGGCATCGGCGTGTGGGTGATGCCGTGCTGGGCGAAGGCGTCGACCACGGCGTTGGTGAAGGCCGGCACGCCGCCGACGTTGGGCGATTCGCCGACGCCCTTGGCGCCGATCGGATGGTGCGGCGAGGGCGTCACCGTGTGGTCGGTCTCCCAGAAGGGCGTCTCGACCGCGGTCGGCACGAAATAGTCCTGGAAGCTGGCGCCGAGCACGTTGCCGGTCTCGTCGAAGACGATCTCCTGGCCCATGGCGATGGCGAAGGCCTCGGCCAGCCCGCCGTGAACCTGGCCTTCGATCACCATGGGGTTGATCCGGGTGCCGCAGTCGTCGAGCGCGTAGAAGCGGCGTACCTTGATCTCGCCGGTAAAGCGGTCGATGTCGACGACGCAGATGTAGGCGCCGAAGGGATAGGTGAAGTTCGGCGGGTCGTAGTAGCTGGTCGTCTCCAGCCCCGGCTCCAGGCCCTCCGGCAGGTTGGTCGAATAGGCGGCCATGCAGACGTCCTTCATGGTCGAGAAGCGCTCGGGCAGCCCCTTGACCCTGAAGCGGTCGACCTCCCATTCCAGGTCGTCCTCGCCGACCTCGAGCAGATGGGCGGCGATCTTCTGAGCCTTGGCCCGGATCTTGCGGGACGCGACCGCGCAGGCCGCGCCCGCCACCGGCGTCGAGCGCGAGCCGTAGGTGCCCAGGCCGTAGGGCGCGGTGTCGGTGTCGCCCTCCTCGACCGTGATCGCGTCCGAGGGCAGGCCGATCTCGGTGGCGACGATCTGGGCGAAGGTGGTCTCGTGGCCCTGGCCCTGGCTCTTGGTGCCCAGGCGGACGATGGCCGAGCCGGTCGGATGGACCCGGATCTCGCAGGAATCGAACATGCCGAGGCCCATGATGTCGCAGTTGCGCGTCGGCCCGGCGCCGACGATCTCGGTAAAGGTCGCGATGCCGATGCCCATGAGCTCGCCCCGGGCGGCCTTCTCCTTCTGCTCCCGGCGCAGGCCCGCGTAGTCGACCGCCTCCATGGCCTTCTTGAGAGCCGTGGGATAGTCGCCCGAGTCGTACTCCCAACCCAGGCAGGAGTCGTAGGGGAACTGCTCGGGCTGGACGAAGTTGCGCAGGCGGATCTCGGCCTTGTCGACCCCGATCTTCTGGGCCAGGACGTCGATCAGACGCTCGACCAGGTAGGCGGCCTCGGTCACCCGGAAGGAGCAGCGGTAGGCGACCCCGCCCGGCGCCTTGTTGGTGTAGACCCCGTCCACCTCGACATGCCCCGCGGCGATGTCGTAGCTGCCGGTGACGATGTTGAAGAAGCCGGCCGGCCACTTCATCGGCTGGGCATGGGTGTTGAAGGCGCCGTGGTCGGCCAGCACCCTGGCGCGGATGGCGGTGATCTTGCCGTTCTCGTCGGCCGCCAGCTCGCCGGTCATGTGATAGTCGCGGGCGAAGGCCGTGGTCGAGAGGTTGTCCATGCGGCTTTCGATCCACTTGACCGGCAGGCCGGTCACGATGGAGGCCGCGGCGGCGCAGACGTAGCCGGGATAGGCCCCGACCTTGTTGCCGAAGCCGCCGCCGACGTCCGGCGAGACGATGCGGATGTTGTTCTCGGACATCCCGGTGATCAGCGAGACCACGGTCCGGATCACGTGCGGCGCCTGGAAGGTGCCGTAGATCGTGAGCACGCCGTTGACCGCATCCATCGAGGCGACGCAGCCGCAGGTCTCCATCGGACAGGGATGGTTGCGCGGATAGGCGATGTCCTCCTCGATGGTCACCGCGGCCGACGCGAAGGCGGCGTCGGTGGCTGCCTTGTCGCCGACCTCCCAGTGGAAGATGTGGTTCGGGTGCCGGCGGTGGCCCTGGCCGACGTCGTCCTTCTCCGCGATGTCGTCGCGCAGGATCGGGGCGTCGTCGTCGAGCGCCCTGCGCGGGTCGACCAGCACGGGCAGTTCCTCGTACTCGACCTCGACCGCCTGCACCCCGTCGGCGACGGCGTAGCGGTCGGTGCCGACCACGAAGGCGACCTCCTGGTTCTGGAAGTGCACCTTCTTGTCGGCCAGGACCGCGGCCACGTCGCCCGCCAGGGTCGGCATCCAGTGCAGGCCCAGGGGCTCCAGGTCCTTGGCCGTGATCACGGCGGCCACGCCCGGCACGGCCAGCGCCGCCTCGGTGTTGATCGCCTTGATCCCGGCGTGGGCATAGGGGCTGCGCACGAAGTCGCCGTAGACCATGCCGGGCAGCTTGATGTCGTCGACGTAGTTGCCCTTGCCACGGATGAAGCGCGCGTCCTCCTTGCGCTTGCGCGCGGACCCGATACCGCCGAGGGTCGCCTCGCGCTCCTCCAGCGTCATTTCCTTGACGTCGCTCATCACTCAGCGGCCTCCCTGCTGGCGTTGATCTTGTCGGCGGCGTAGCGCACCGCCTTGACGATGTTCTGGTAGCCGGTGCAGCGGCAGAGGTTGCCCGAGACGCCCCAGCGGATCTCCTCGTCGGTCGGGTCCGGGTTCTCCTGCAGCAGGCGATGGGCCCGGACGATCATGCCCGGGGTGCAGTAGCCGCACTGCAGGCCGTGCTCCTGCATGAAGCCCTCCTGCAGGGCCGAGAGGGTGCCGTCCGCCTCGGCAATACCCTCGACCGTGGTGATCTGGGCGCCTTCGGCCTGGACCGCGAAGACCGTGCAGGACTTCACCGACTTGCCGTCGAGGTCGACCGTGCAGGCGCCGCAGTGCGAGGTCTCGCAGCCGATGTGCGGGCCGGTGAGGCCGACCTTCTCGCGCAGGAAGTGGATCAGCAGCATGCGCGGCTCGACCAGCTCTTCCACGGCCGCGCCGTTGATGATCATCTTGACCGGAATCTTGCTCATGTTCTCCTGCCTCCCTGCGCTCAGGCGCCGGCCCGCGCGTGCGCGCGGGCGACGGCACGCTGCACCATGACCCCGGCGACATGGCGCTTGAACTCGGCCGGCCCGCGCAGGTCCTCGACCGGATCGGCGGCCTCCTTGGCCAGGCGGACTGCCTCCGCGACGGCCGCCTCGTCGAGGCTGGTGCCGACCAGCGCCCGCGCGGCGGCCTCGGCGAAGATCGGGGTCTGGCCGACGTTGGTCAGCGCGACCGCCGCCTGGCTGCAGGTCCCGCCGTCGAGGCTCAGGACCACCGCCGCCGCCGCGGTCGCATAGTCGCCGACCTTGCGCTTCAGCTTCTCGTAGGCCTGGCCCTGGCCCTCCGGCGGACACGGGATCCGGACCGCGGTCAGGATCTCGTCCTCGCCCAGCGCGGTGAAATAGGCGCCCTCGTAGAAGCCGCGGGCCGGAATCTCGCGCTGGCGGCTGGCGTTGCGGACCAGATAGCCGGCGCCCAGGCACTGCATGACCGCCGGCATGTCATTGCCGGGATCGCCGTTGGCGACGTTGCCGCCCAGAGTGCCGCAGTAGCGCACCTGGGGATCGGCGATCAGCACGGCGGCCTCGCGCAGGATCGGGCAGAGGGCTTGCAGAAGCTCGGACTCGATGATCTCGTGCTGCGTGGTCATGGCACCGATCTCGAGGCTGCCTTCGGCCTCCCGGATGCCCCGCAGCTCCGCCAGGTTGCGCAGATCGATGAGGTGCTCGGGCGCGGCCAGGCGCAGCTTCATCATGGGCACCAGGCTGTGGCCACCGGCTATCACCCGGCCATCCTCGCCGTGTCGGGCGAGAAGCGCCAAGGCTTCATCGACCGAGCCCGGCCGATAGTATTCGAAGGGTCCTGGAATCACGGTCTTGCCTCTCCTGTGTCGCTTTCGGCCTCTGTCGGCTGACACCAGCCTGGACCAATTGAAGCCAAGAAGACGCCGGCTCGCGACCGGGCGCCCAAGCCCCCCTCAGCCCTTACCAAGCGTAGCGAAAGTGTGTCGAAAGACCAACTTCCGCGCACCAACGGCAGGCCGACTGCACGAACGGTGGCCACGGCGCACGAACGGCAGCGGGCGGCGGGGTCAGGACGGCAGGCCGAGGGCCTCGCGCAGCCGCGGCACGTTGCGCCGGCTGACCGGCACGCCGGCCCCGCTGCGGTCTCCAAGCCGGACGATCGCCTGGGCGCGGTGCCGCTCGAGCGCCCGGGCGTGCTTCAGGTTGATGATGTGGCTGCGGTGGACCCTCAGGAAGACCGTCGGATCCAGCCGGGCCTCCAGATCGGAGAGCGAGAAGGAGCAGAAGTAGGTCTCGGCGCCGTCGGAGACCCGTGTGTAGTGCGCCTCGGCCTGAATCGAGACGATCTGGTCCGGGTCGAGCAGCAGCGTGGTCTTGTTCTGCTCGACCGGCAGGCGGCTCAGCCGCCCGGGTTGCAGGCCGTTCGGCGGCGGTGCCGCCTCGGCTGCCTTCGCAACGGGCTCGGCGACAGCCGCGGGAACCGTTTGTTCGGGCAGCGCGATCAGCAGGGCCAGACCGAAGATCAGAAAGGCCGCCAAGGCCACCACGATGGCCAGAAGGTAGGGACTGAGCGCCGGTGCGGCATATTCGATCAGGACCTCGACCGGCAGGAAGGTGGCGGCCGCCATGGCGGTGTAGTGCATCCCGGCGATCGCCAGGCCCATGACCACCGCGGCTGCCAGGGTCTGCCAGGACCCCTTCATGTTGAAGGCCAGCCAGAGCGCCAGGCTCGCGGCGGCGATGCCGACCAGGACCGAGGCCGCCACCATGCCGTAGGCATAGCTGACGACGCAGTTGGCGCGGACCGCGGCCATCCCGATGTAGTGCATGGAGGAGATGCCCAGGCCCATGAAGACGCCCGCGGCCGCCAGGCGGCGCAGGCTGGCGTCGCCGTAGCTGGCGATCGAAAGGCCGATCCCGGTCACCAGGATCGAGACCAGGGCCGAGATCAACGTCAGAAGCACATCGTAGTTGATGACGACCGGCAGCTCCAGCGCCAGCATGCCGACGAAGTGCATCGACCAGATGCCGCCGCCGATGGTCACCGCCGCGGCGGACAGCAGGGCCTTGCGGAGGGGCCCGCCCTGGCGCAGCAGGCCCCGCGCCAGCCGCAGCCCGGCGTAGGCGCCCACAATGGCAATCACCACCGAGAGCAGGACCAGCAGAGGATCGTAGGTGGCAACCATGATGCCTCAGCCCCTGTGCCAAAGCCGTCGCGTACCCTGCGACGGGCCGTATCATAGCACCTCTGGTGGAAAAGCACGCCGTGACGTATCGCGAGCGGCCAGGGCGCCGCGGGACGGAGGGCAAAAAAGAGAGGAGGCAGGAAGGCGGGGAAGAAGGATCGCCATGCCCGGCGACCTGCAAGGCAGGCACACCCCCTCCCGGACATGGCGACCTTGGTGTCTGCGGGCGCCCGGATGGAGGCGCCCGCCTCGGCACGAGGCCGAGGCCCGCATCTTGCCGCTTCAGGATGGAAGCGAAGGTGGCAAAACCCACAGCGGGATGAAAAACCCGCCCTTTCTCCTTCGCCCTGTCAGTCCCAGTCCGGACGTGGGATCGATTGGTAGGCCTCGCGCAGGGCCGCGGACCAGCGTCGGCGGATGCCCCGGAAGTAGGGATCGTCCTCCGAGATCCGCCGCCTCAGCTCGATCCGCTGGCTGTCGCGGCGGTAGACCAGCAGGTCCAGGGGCATGCCGACGGTCAGGTTGCTGCGCAGGGTCGAGTCCATCGAGATCAGCACCAGCTTGATGCCGTCGTCGATGTCGCTGTCGTGGGTCAGCACCCGGTCCAGGATCGGCTTGCCGTACTTGTGCTCGCCGACCTGCAGGAAGGGCGTCTCCTCGGTGGCTTCGATGAAGTTGCCCGCCGCATAGACCTGGAAGAGGCGCATGTTGCGGTCCTTGATCTGCCCGGCCAGCAGGACCGAGACGTCGAAGGACAGACCCTGGGCCTTGAGCGTCGGGCCGTCGGTCGCGAAGACCTGGCGGACCGCCCGCCCGACCAGGCGGGCGGCACGGAACATCGAGGGCACGGTGAGCAGCGTCTCCGCGGCCCCCGCCTCGCCTCCGCCCTCGCCGCTCTCCAGACCCTCGCTCAGCAGGTTGATCACCGCCTGGCTGATCGCCAGGTTGCCGGCGGTCATGGCCACGATGACCCGCTCGCCGGGGGTCTCGAAGACGTGCATCTTGCCGAAGGTCGAGACGTGGTCGACCCCGGCGTTGGTCCGCGTGTCCGACAGCAGGACCAGGCCGTCCCGCAGGTAGAGGCCGACGCAATAGGTCATGGCCGCCGTCTCGCTCCAGAGCAGGGAACCCGGTTGCAGACTATTGCTGGCTGGCGATGGCGGCAATCCGGACCTCGACATGCAGGTCTTCGCTCGCCAGCCCGCGCCGCAGGCCGCGCACCGGGGCGGCGGTCTGGTAGTCCTGGCCGACCGCGGTGCGGACGTAGGCGTCGCTGGGCGAGACGCCGTTGGCCGGGTCGAAGCCGACCCAGCCCAGGCCCTCGACGTAGGCCTCGGCCCAGGCGTGGCCGGCCTGGTAGGGCTCGGCGTTGTCGCCGGTCCAGAGGTAGCCGCTGACGTAGCGCGCCGGATAGCCCAGGCTCTGGGCGGCGGCGATGAAGGCGTGGGCGTGGTCCTGGCAGACCCCCTCGCCCTTGGCGAGCGCCGCCTTGGCGGTGGTCGTCGTGTCGCTGGCGCCCACGGCGTAGGCGATCCGGCGGCGGACCTCGTCCATCAGGCGGTGCAGCCGCTCGACGTCGTCCGAGGCGCCGGCGACCGCGCCCTTGGCCAGGTCCTCGATCGCCGCGTCGCGCGCGGTCATCGTCGTCGGGCGCAGGAAGAAGGCCGGCGGCAGGCGTTCCTCGCCGCCGCGCACCACGCCGTGGGTGTCGCTGGTCTCGACCTCGCCCTCGATCTCGATCGCGGTCTCGTCGTGGGCGGCGTTGACGGTGTGGACGTGGACGATGTTGCCGAAGCCGTCCTCGGAGACCGGCAGCGGCTCCTTGCGGCCGGGCACCCGCAGGTCCCAGCCGAGCACGCTCTGGCCTTCGTGGTCGCGGGGGCAGAGGCGCAGCAGCTGAATCGTGTAGTCGATCCGGGTATCGTAGCGATACACCGTGCGGTGCCGGACGTGAATCCGCATATCGGGTCTCTTAGAACAGGAAGAAGGCCGAAATCTCGTCGCCAAGCTCTAAGGTTCTATCGATATAATCCGTTAAGAATTCGTGCAGGCCGGTTTGGAAGATGTTGTCGATTCGGCCGAAGCGCAAGCGGGCATGCTGTTCCCCGGCCAGGCGGTGGCACTCGCCGTAGCGGCCGCCGTAGGTTGCCCCCAAGAGATCGAGATTGCTTGTGATTTCGTCGTAGCAAGCGCGCAGCGAACGCGGCATCTCCGGGCGCAGGATCATCAGTTCGGCCACGTTCCAGGGCTTGACCCGGTCCCGGTAGACCCAGTGGTAGGCGCGCAGGGCCGAGACCGCGCGCAGGATCGCGGTCCAGTGGTGGTAGTCCAGGCCGCCGCCGACCGCCTCGTAGTCCGGCAGCAGGACGTGGTACTTGACGTCGAGGATGCGCGCCGTGTTGTCGGCCCGCTCGATGTGGCTGCCCAGGCGGGCGAACCAGTAGGCCTCGCTGCGCAGCATGGTACTGCCGTAGGCGCCGCGGTAGAGCACGGCCCGGGTCTTGACCCAGTCGGTGGCGCGGCTCAGGTCCTCGGGCCGCAGGCCGCCATCGAAGAGCTCGCGGCTTTCCTGCCAGGTGCCGTTGATCGCCTCCCACATGTCCATGGTGATCGCGGTGCGGACCGCCCGGGCGTTCTGCCGCGCGGTGTTGATGCAGGAGCGGATGCTGGAGGGGTTGTCCGGGTCGCGGAACAGGAAGTCGACCACGGCGGCGGTCGAGACCACCTCGTGCTTCTTCGTGAAGCCCGGCTCGCAGCCGGCGGCGATCAGTGCCGAGCGCCAGTCCTCGCCGACCCCGGACAGGCCGGCCATGCGCTGGCCGACCTCCAGCAGCCGCGCGACGTAGTCCATGCGCTCCATGTAGCGGGCCAGCCAGAAGAGATTGTTGGCGGTGCGGCTGAGCACGGGATCAGCCTTGGACCTGCGTCTGCGCACGCCCGGTATCGGCCGGGGCGCCGGCTGGGGTGTCGGCCGGGGGCCGGATCACCCAGGTATCCTTGGTCCCGCCGCCCTGGCTGGAGTTGACCACCAGCGAGCCCTCGCGCAGCGCGACCCGGGTCAGCCCGCCCGGCACGATGCGGACGTCCTGGCCGCAGAGCACGAAGGGCCTGAGGTCGACGTGGCGCGGCGCGACGCCGCTCTCCACGAAGGTCGGACAGGTCGAGAGCGCCAGGGTCGGCTGGGCGATGTAGCCGGCCGGTCTGGCCTTGAGCTTGGCCGCGAAGGCCGCGCGCTCCGCCGCGCTGGCGGTGGGGCCGACCAGCATGCCGTAGCCGCCGGAACCGTGGACGTCCTTGACCACCAGTTCGTCCAGGTGCTCGAGGACGTAGGCCAGCTCCTTCGCGTCGCCGCAGGAATGGGTCGGCACGTTCTTCAGGATCGGCTCCTCGCCCAGGTAGAAGCGGACCATCTCCGGTACGTGGATGTAGACCGCCTTGTCGTCGGCGATGCCCGCGCCGACGGCATTGGCCAGGGTGACGTTGCCGGCCCGGTAGGCCTGCATCAGCCCCGGGACCCCGAGCGCCGAGTCCGGCCGGAAGGTGAGCGGGTCGAGGAAGTCGTCGTCGATCCGCCGGTAGATGACGTCGACCCGGGTGAGCCCGCGTGTGGTGCGCATGTAGACGACGTTGTCCTCGACGATGAGGTCCTGGCCCTCGACCAGCTCGACCCCCATCTCGTCGGCCAGGAAGCAATGCTCGTAGTAGGCGCTGTTGTAGGCGCCCGGAGTCATCAGGGCCACGGTCGGCTCGTCCCGGCAGTTCGGCGGCGCCACCGAGGCCAGCACGCCCAGCAGCTCCTCCGGGTAGTGCGAGACCGGCGCGATGTCGTGGGTCTGAAAGAGCTCCGGGAAGAGCCGCATCATGACCTCGCGGTCCTCGATCATGTAGGACACGCCGGAGGGGGTGCGGCAGTTGTCCTCCAGGACGTAGAAATCCTCGGCGCCGACCCGGACCATGTCGATCCCGGCGACGTGGGTGTAGACCCGCTGCGGCACGTCGAAGCTCTGCATCTCCGGCCGGAAGCTCTCGTTATGCAGGACCAGGGCCTCGGGCACCTTGCCGGCGCGTATGATCTCGCGCTCGTGGTAGACGTCCCATATGAAGGCGTTGAGCGCCTTGACCCGCTGCTCCAGGCCGCGGGCGATGCGGGACCATTCCTCCTGGTCCAGGATCCTGGGGATGATGTCGAAGGGGATCAGCCGCTCGGGATCGCCGCCCTCGGTGTAGACGGCGAAGGTGATGCCGATGCGCTTGAACAGCAGCTCGGCCTCGCGCCGCTTGAGCGCCAGCAGATCCGGCGAGACCTCCGTCAGCCAATCCTCGACACGGCGGTACTGGGCCCGGCAGTCGCCCGCCGTGCCGTTCATCTCGTCGAAGGCGTCTTTTGTCATTCTTGTCCCTGTTCGACGACAGGGTCCCCCGCGGAACGGGCGGAGGTCAAGGGCTCGCGTGCCCTCGCTCGCTGTCGGCCGGGTTCCGGCCGTCCGGCAGGATGCCGGTCGCGCGTCGCTCAGCCGTGCCGCCGCGATCCGAGCCGGAGGGTCAGCAGGTTGTCCCGGCGCCGGAGGCCATGACGACCTCGCGCAGCCGCGAGCCCGCCCTGCCTGGTCCGGGACGGCGGAGACGGGCTAGCGCTCGGCGACGATCGTCGGCCCGCAGGGCAGAGGGTAGGTCAGAGCGGTCTGATCCGCGGCAAAGACGCGCTCGGGCCGGAAGCAGGTCACGCGGCCCTGCCCGTCGTGCCAATGGAGGTGGGGATTCCGGCCCTTGGTCTCGAAGTGCAGGTGCGGCAGCTCCGGGACCGCGCCCCTTCCGGAGATGCCGACCGTGCCGATCTGCTGTCCGCGCCGCACCTTCTCGCCGACCTCGACCAGGATCTTGTCGAGGTGCAGGTAGCGGGTGACCAGCGCCGCGTCCTCGCCGGCTCGGCCGTGGGCGATCTCGACCCGCCGTCCCCCCACCTCGCGGCTGTCCGCCGTCCCGACCACGCCGTCCGCCGCAGCCAGCACCGGCGTTCCGATCCGGGCCAGGATGTCGATGCCGCGGTGCTGCGGCCAGATGATCTTCCGCTTGGAGCGCAGCCCCCCGAGAACCCCGCGCGCCGAGCGATAGTCGGAGATGATCGAGGGCGCCTCCTTCGGCAGGATCACCGGTACGCCGTGCGGCCGGGCCTCGTCGTAGTAGCGCCACACGCTGCCGTGGCTGGGCGCCGAGGGCAGCGCCCGCGCGCGTCCGGCCGCCACCGTCTCGGGGTCCCAAACGACCGAGTTGCCGACGGCGTAGAGCTGGCATTCGGTCCCCGACCGCGTCTCACAGGAGCGCAGCGCGACCTGGTTGGCCTCCCACTGGCTGCGATAGCCGTAGCCCCAGCCCCAGGAGCTTCGGGTGACCGAGACGGCGAAGGCTTTCTTGAAGCGCAGATCGGCGTAGCCGTCGAGGTCCTCAAGCACGCTGGGATCCTTGAAAGGCGCCTCGGCGACCAGGGAATGAGTCCACAGGTCGGCCTGCGACCTGCCCAGCGGCAGGCAGAGCAGGCAGGCGCACACCAACGAAAAGACAATCGTCCTGAGCATCACCGCTTCCTGCTTCGAGGCCGCCGCCGAGCGCCAGCGTCCGGTATCGGTGTCGAACGACTCTGCGAACCACACTCTAAGAAAGTCTGAACAGAGTTTGAAGCGGACGGGTCTGAAGCGTCGCGAATTTCCTGGCGGCCGTGACCTTCAGGACACTTCCTGTCCCGCCTCGTGGCGGAAGGCGGCGGCGATCAAGGCCCTGGTGTAGGATTCGTGCGCACGTTCGTAGATCGCCTCGGTCACGCCCTGCTCGACCACGCGGCCGTCCTTCATGACCAGGACCTCGTCGGCCATGGCGCGCACCACGGCCAGGTCGTGGCTGATGAAGATGTAGGTCAGGCCGTTCGCAGCCTGCAGCTCGCGCAGCAGGGCCAGGACCTGTTTCTGCACCGAGCGGTCGAGGGCCGAGGTCGGCTCGTCGAGGACCACCAGCTTGGGCTTGAGGATCATGGCCCGGGCGATGGCGATGCGCTGGCGCTGGCCGCCCGAG
>JAKSBE010000176.1 GCA_022361275.1 Kiloniellales bacterium | reverse complement strand
GCTGGCGTCGCTGTCGGTGACGGCGCTGATGTCGAACTCCTCGGTGTCGCCGACCGAGATGGTGAAGGTTTCGGTATAGGGGTTGCCGGCACCGTCGGTGACCTCGACGGTGACGTCGTGGGCGCTTGCGGCTTCGTAGTCCAGCAGCGTGCCGTCGGCGACCGTGATCTCGCCGGTGCCGGGATCGATGGCGAAGCGCCCGCCGGCATCGTCGATGAGGCTGTAGGTGAAGCGCTCGCCGGAATCGGGGTCGCTCGCGACGACGCTGCCGACCGCGGTGCCGCTGGCCGCGTTCTCAGCCACCGAGCCGCCACTCAGGGTCAGATCCTCGGGGGCCTCGTTCAAGTTGTTGAGGTTGATCGTGAAGCGCTCGATCAAGGTGCTCGAATCGGAGCCCACGGCCTGAACCGAGATGCTGTGACTGTTGGCCGTCTCGTAGTCCAACAGGCTGCCGTCGGCGACGGTGACCGCACCGGCCACGGGATCGATGGCGAAGCGCCCGCCGGCGTCGTCCAACAGGCTGTAGGTATAGCTCACGGATCCGCCGGCCAGGCTCGGCCCGATGCTGCCCACGTCGGTGCCATTGGCCGCGTTCTCGTTGACCGAGCTGCCGGTCATGGAAATCGACCCCGGTGCGCCGCCTCCGGCACCGCCGCCGCCCAGGCCGTCGGCCAAGTCGCTTCCTGCGCCGGTTCCCAGGGGCGAAAAGCTTTGACTTTGCTCGGCGAGCGGTGGCGGCGCGGGCTGCTGGCTCCCGTCGGCGGTCGAAGCCGTCGGCTCCTCGGCGCCTCTGCGGGGAGAGCCCGAGGAGAACACCGGGCGGCGAGCGGGCGCGTCGGGCCCCGGCTCCCAGAAGATGTCTTCGCCGCGGGGCCCGAGTTCGGCGGAATCCTGCGTCGGCGGGAGAGGCTCGATGGCCGAGTCCAGGTCCTGCTGGCGTTCGGCTTGGTCTCGGACTTCCGGGAGGTCCTTCGGCTCTTCGGGCGTTTCGGCGTAGGGCTCAGCCACGATGCTGCTGCCGAGGTGGACGTTCGGATTGGTGATGTCTTCCTCGACCTGGGGCTGCTGCTCCAGGGTCTCGACACCGTCTCCAAGGCCGTCGGCCTTCGATGCCGCGGTACCCAAGTCCAACTGATCCTGAAGGTTGGGGCCCGTTCCGGTCGTGTTCCCGGTTTGGGTCCCCTCGTTCTTCCCTCGCGCCATCCCGATTCTCCTGACCGGCCGCGGCCCAGCCGGGCGCAGTTGCTACACTTTTCACGGCAGGCGGACCGCCCGATTTGACCTAGCTCAATACCTAGGTTGTGCCAGGGAATTGATACAAACCGTTAATTTTCCAAGTTTAATGAAGGTATTTATCCGAATATTGCCGCTATTAGTGTAAAGATATAGGGATTTTCCCTTAGAAATACTTTTGTGATGGAACTTTTCCTGACCATGCCCCCCTCCGGACAGGGCCCGGGCACCGCCGGGCCGAGTCGGGCGGGCCGAATCGGGCGGGCCATGGCCGAAAGGGTCGCGGCGCCGCCACCGCGTCCTTGAGTCGGCGGGAAAAGATGCGTAACAAGGGCCTTATGATCAGGCGGGTGGCAGGCTCGCGAGATTCTGCGGCTGTGGCGGAACTGGTAGACGCGCAGCGTTGAGGGCGCTGTGGGGGCAACCCCGTGGAGGTTCAAGTCCTCTCAGCCGCACCAAACCACCAGACCCCCGTTCTCTCAGGGGACTCTTCCGACATCGACCGTCGGGCGCCAGGGATGCCGAAGCGATGTTCGGCCAGGCTCAGTCGCCGCTGCTCGCGAGTTCCTGCCTCGGTCTCGGTGCGAGGGCCGCGTTCTCGACCCGCAGCCGGAGAAACAGCAAGGCCGCGTTGAGGCCGCTGAAGACCAGGGCCAGTTCCCAGGCCCCGAAGGCCAGGGGCAGTACCGCGATCTCCAGGGTCACGACGAGGTAGTTCGGGTGCCGGAGGTACCGATAGGGGCCGCGGCGGATCAGCGGCACGTCGGGAAGGGTAATCACCCGGGTCGTCCAGTAGCGGCCGAGGCTGGCGATGACCCAGATCCGGCCGACCTGGAGCAGGCAAAAGACGCCGAGCAGCCAGTGGTGGACCGGGGCCGAGGCCGGCACCAGCAGGAAGAGCGCCAGCAGCCAGCCGCCGTGCAGCAGCACGAAGAGCGGATAGTGGCGCGCGCCCAGCTCCTGGCCGCCCTCGCTCAGAAGCTGGGCGGCGTTGTGCTTGGCGATGCCCAGCTCGATGACCCGCTGGGCGGCCACGAAGAGTAAGATGATCTGCGGCAGGCCCCAGGCCAGGCCGAACTCGTTGCCCAGCGCGCTCATGGCTGCACCAGCATGAAGGCGGCCGTGAATCCCGGCCCCAGGGCGGACATCAACTGCTCGCCCCTGGGGCGCTTCGCCAGGCTGCGATGCAGGACGAAGAGCACGGTGGCCGCGGACATGTTGCCGTAGTCGCGCAGCACCTCGCGGGCGGTCGTCATCCCGCCGGCCTCGGCGCCCAGGACCTCTTCCAGGGCATCCATCACCTTGGCGCCGCCAGGGTGGCAGACGAAGCCGCCGATGTCGCTCAGACGGCGGCCGTGACGGCCGAGGAAATCCTCGGCCACGTCGCGAAAGCGGTCGCGGACCAGGGTCGGGATGTCCCGGGAGAACAGCACGCCGAGGCCGTCTTCCTCGACATGCCACCCCATGACGTCGAGGGAATCCGGCCAAGTGTGCTCCCCCCAGGCTTCCAGGGAGGGCGCATCGGCCTCGGGATCGCAGCTGATCACCGCGGCCGCCGCGCCGTCTCCGAAGAGCGCGGTGGCGATGATGTTGCTCTTGGAGCGGTCCTGGTTGCGGAAGGTCAGGCCGCAGAGCTCGACCACCAGGCAGAGCACCTTGGAGCCGGGCCGGCTCTGCGCCATGGCCGCGGCGCGCGCCAGGCCGAGCACGCCACCGGCGCAGCCCAGTCCGAAGATCGGCAGGCGGTGGACGTCCGGGCGGAAGGGCAGGAGATTCATCAGCCGCGCGTCGAGCGACGGCGTCGTGATGCCCGAGGTCGACACGGTGACGATGGCGTCGATCTCCTCCGGCTCGCAGCCGGCCTCCTCGATGGCCCGGTCAGCGGTGGCGACGAGCAGACGCTCCGCGTTCTCGACGTAGAGCCGATTGCTCTCTTTCCAGCCGGCGGGCTGCAGGTACCAGTCCAGCGGCACGCAGGAGTAGCGGGTTTCGATGCCGGCGTTCGAGTAGATCGGCATCAGTCGTTCGATTTCCATGCACCGGCCGTTGAACAGCTGGCGCGAGACGGTCGCGATCTCAGGCTGACCCAGGCGGTAGGGGGGCACCGCCGTGGCCAGGCCGAGAAGCTTCGGGGGGGACGCTTCGGCCATCCTGGTTTAACGTGTCCTTGATTCCATTCGATTGTGGGCCTGCACCTCGATCAACACCACCCGAGGGGAGTTTCGTCCCGATGTTTCCCGGCTTCGAGCACGGTCGATACCGGACCTCCGAGACCGAGATCGCTTACCGCAGGGGCGGCAAAGGGCCTCCGCTTCTCCTGCTGCACGGTTATCCCCAGACCCACGTCATGTGGCACAAGATCGCGCCGGCGCTCGCCGGGCGCTTCACCGTAATAGCGGCGGATCTTAGGGGCTACGGCGACAGCGGCAAACCGGCAAGGGAGGTTTGTCACACGAATTACTCAAAGCGTGTCATGGCGCAGGACCAAGTGGAACTGATGGCGGGCCTCGGTTTCGATCACTTTTCCGTGGTCGGCCACGACCGCGGCGCCCGGGTCACCCACCGCATGGCCCTGGACCATGCCGAGCGGATCGACAAGGCCGCGGTCCTCGACATCGCGCCGACCCTGACCATGTACGAAGGCACCGACGTGGCCTTCGCGCGCGCCTACTACCACTGGTTCTTTCTGATCCAGCCCTTCGATCTGCCGGAAAGGCTGATCGGTGCCGATCCCCACTACTATCTGGAGCGCAAGCTGGCCGCCTGGAGCCGGAAGGAGGACGCCTTCGCACCGGAGGCCGTGGCCGAGTACCAGCGCTGCTTCGCCGACCCGGCGACCATCCAGGCAACCTGCGAGGACTACCGCGCCGCGGCGGGCGTGGACCTGGAGCACGACCGGGCCGACGGGGATCGCCGGATCACCGCGCCGCTGCTGGTCCTCTGGGGCGGTCACGGCGTGGTGGCGACGACCTGCGACGTGCTCGCGATCTGGCGGGAGAAGGCCGAGGACGTCCGTGGCAAGGCCTTGGATTGCGGCCATTTCCTGCCCGAGGAAGCGCCCGGGGAGACCTTGAAGGAACTGCTTGCCTTCCTTTAACCAGATGGGGCTTATAGCTGGCATGGGGCAAGGGTCTCTTGGGCGGGGTTCTGGCCGAAACAAAAGCCGTTCCAAGACCCTGTCGGGCCGGAGGGCATGATCAAGGAACCGAAGCAATCGAGGGACGGCGGCGAGCAGCCGCTCGGACAAGCCGAACTGCTCGGGCAGACCGGCCAGCGCCGGGGACTGGCTGCGCGACTGCGGACCTATTTCTTCGCCGGCGTGCTGGTCACCGCGCCGATCAGCATCACCCTCTGGCTGACCTGGCGCTTCGTGACCTTCGTCGACGGCCTTGTGAAGCCCTGGATACCGCCGGATTGGCTGGCGGCGATCCCGATCGGCATCCCGGGCCTGGGGCTGATCGTGGCAATCGTCGTGCTGATTCTGATCGGCATGTTCGCGGCCGGCTACGTCGGGCGGATGCTGCACCGGCTCGGCGACCGCCTGCTGAACCAGGTCCCCATCGTGCGCTCGGTCTACAACGCCACGAAGCAGGTCTTCGAGGCGGTCTTCGCCGAGCGCGCCCAGGCCTTCCGGGAAACGGTCCTGATCGAGTTCCCCCGGCGCAACGTCTGGGCGGTCGGCTTCCTGACCGGAACGACGAGCGGCGAGGTCCAGAACGTCACCCGGGCGACGGTCCTCAATATCTTCGTGCCGGCCACGCCCAACGCCACCACCGGCTTCCTGCTGTTCGTTCCGGAGGAAGACGTCCGCTATCCGGACATCAGGATCGACGACGGCATCAAGCTGGTCATCTCCAGCGGTCTGGTGCCGCCGGCCGAGGGCAACGGCAAGGCGGCCGCCAAGGAGGCGCAGGCGGCCGAGGAGCGCGAGGCGCAGAAGCGCAGCCGTTTCTCCCTGATGGCACGGCTGCGCAACTACCTGCTGGCCGGCCTCCTGGTGACCGCGCCGGCGGCGATCACCATCTGGCTGGCCCTCGAGTTCATCACCTTCGTCGACGCCCGGGTCATGCCGCAGATCCCGGGAGCCTGGAATCCGGCGACCTACTTGCCCTTCAGCGTTCCGGGGCTGGGCCTCGTGCTGATCCTGGTCGGGCTCACCCTCGTCGGCATGATCACCGCGGGCTTCGTCGGTCGCCTGATCATGGGCAGCGGCGAGCGCCTCCTGGCCCGCGTCCCCATAGTCCGGTCGATCTACGGCGCCACCAAGCAGATCTTCGAGACGGTCCTGGCGCAATCCTCCGAGGCCTTCCGCAAGGTCGTCCTGGTCGAGTTCCCAAGGCCCGGCTCCTGGGCGATCGGCTTCCTGACCGGCGACACCGCCGCGGTGGTCGAGGAGGTCGCGCCGGGCGACCGGGTCAACGTCTTCCTGCCGACCACCCCGAACCCGACATCGGGCTTCCTGATCTTCGTCCCGCGCGAGCAGATCCGGATGCTGACGATGAGCGTCGAGGACGGCATCAAGATGGTCGTCTCCGGCGGCATCGTGACGCCGGAGGCGCCGACGGAGGCCGCTTCGCCGCCGCCAGGTCCGGCCCCCGGTTCGGCCCCAGGTCCAGCCCCCGATCCGGCAGAGGACGAGGCGGCGCCCCGCCGCGCCGGGGCGCCGGGCGACTGACCAGGCGGTCCCAGGCATGGTCTTCTGGCAGGAAAAGACCCTGGAGGAGATGAGCCCGGAGGAGTGGGAAGCGCTCTGCGACGGCTGCGGCCTCTGCTGCCAGATCCGGGTCGAGGACGAGGACAGCGGGGAGACCGCGCTCTCCAACGTCGCCTGCCGCTTTCTCGACCTCTGCAGCCACCGCTGCTCGGACTACGCGAACCGCCAGAGCAACGTCCCGGACTGCGCGAAGATTACGCCGGAGAACGTCCGCAGGCTCGACTGGCTGCCCCCGACCTGCGCTTATCGTCTGGTCGCCTTCGGCCGGGACCTGCCGGACTGGCACCACCTGGTCTGCGGCGATCCGGAGCGGGTGCACGGCGAGGGCCCGTCGATGCGCGGCGAGGTCATCAGCGAGGACGAGGCCGACTGGCCGGCGTAATGCCCGCGGCCGGAGAATCGGGCGATTTCGAGTCGCCGCTGACCAACGCTTCCCGGTTTGGCCTTGTGCTCCCCGAGTGATTGCCAAATAATACTACCCTGACGGCACAAGAATTAACCTCTAGCCATGTAAAGGAATTGTGGTGTGAAGAGGACCTTGTCACTGACGGTCGCTTTTCTGCTGACCGGCGTGATCGCGGCCGCCGCCCCGAAGCCCGTCTCTGCGACCGGGGCCGACGACTTCACCGTCGGCGAATACGGACTGGTCAAGTATCCGAACGTCGCTGCGCTCTGCCCGGACCAGGGCATCCGGGACGTCTACGCGAGCTGCCGCGCGCAGGGCGAGCTCTTCCAAAAGGCCAGGGCCCATGCGGTGGACTCCAGAAAACTGCTTCTGATCGGCTACGGCGCCGACTGGTGCGTCTGGTGCAAGGTGAGCGACCGCTACCTGGAGGGCGCGGTCAGCAAGCAGGAGGACGGTTCCCCCGAGAGCAAAGCCCGGCTCGCCAGAAACCTTGCCGAGTACGTCGCCGAGACCTTCGTGGTCCTGCACGTCGACTCGGACAAGAAGGCGGAGACCGCGCCCCTCATGAAGGAGATCGGTGCGGGGCGCTGGATCGGCCCGGAGGTGCCGGTCTTCGTCGTGCTCGATCCCAGGTCGGGCGCCGTCGAGGAGGCTCGCTTGGTCGAGGCGGAAAAGCCCGCGAGTGCCGGCTATGTCGGCTACGACCGCGTGCTCGTGCTCAGGGAACTCCTGCGGGCAGCCTCCGCGGTCAAGCAGGGCAGTTGACCTCCCGGGGGCCGGCACTCTTGAACTTCCCAAGAGGCTGGCCAAGAGGCTGGCCAAGAATCTGGCGTCGAAGCCGGGCTTGCGACCGGGTGCCCTTCGGCTGTGAGCGCTCGACCGCGGCCACGCAGATCTGGTGGAGCGCGACATGCTGCGAGTGATCCGAGGCCTTGCCCTGCTCCTTCTGGTCTGGGGCGCCGCGGCCGCGGCCCAGAGCCAGGGCGCGGCGGAACCGTCCTCCGACTACTTCACCGTCGGACGCTACGGTCTCGTCACCTATCCCAACGTCGCGCTGCTCTGCCCGAAGCAGCAGCCAGGGAACCTCTTCGCGACCTGCCTCCCACAGGCCGAGGTCTTTCAGAAGGCGAGGGACCACGCCGCCGCCGAGAACAAGCTGCTGCTGGTCGACTACGGCGCCGACTCCTGCATCTGGTGCGGGGTCATCGACCAGTACTTCGACGGCAACATCGGGGTTCAGCACGAACGCCTGGACCATCTGGATTTCGGCTTCGCCAAGGTGCTGGCGGAGACCATGGCCGAGAACTTCATCCTGGTTCACATCAATTCCGAGCGGGAGGCCGAGGCCCGGCAGGTGATGGCCGCGATCGGCGCGGAGGCGGTGGTTGGCGGCCCGATCCCGGCCTTCATCGCCTTCGACCCGGCCACGGGCGCCACCGAGCGGGCCTATCTGGAAAACGCGGAAAACCCCGTCGAGGGCGCGTACCACGGCTACGACCGGACCAAGCTCACCGCCGAACTCCGCCGCACGGTGAAGGTGCTGCGGCCTTAAGCGACCCAGAAGCCTTGGCGGCAGGCGCGGGGCGAACCATGTCCCCTAACATAGGGCCCTCATTCACGAGGAGGTTTGCCATGTCGCCGCGCAGCGATCCGGAAGGCAAGCGCCTGCCGATCAAGCTGGACTCCACCTCCAACGGCGAGTTCGAGCCGGTGCCGCTGGATGCGGTGAGCCGGCGGGCCAACGAACTGGCGCAGGCCCGGGCGGGCGACAACGCCCGGCGCCGCGGCCTCGGTCGGCGCGACTTCATGATCTCGGCCTGCGGGGCCGCCAGCGCCTTGCTGGCGTTCAACGAGGCCAATGCCGAAGCCGGCCGCAGCGGCGGCTTCTTCGAACTCGACAGGACGGCGGCCGTGGATCCGGAAGCGGCACTGGACGGCCTGGGCGGCCGGGAGTTCGTCTTCGACGTCCAGGGGCACTTCGTCGGTCAGCACGGCCTTGGGCGGGTCGGCCTGGGCGGCTCGGAGCAGTTCATCAAGGACATCTTCCTCGATTCCGACACCGACATGATGGTCCTCTCCTTCATCCCTTCGCGGCGCGAAAAGGAGCTGCTCACCATCCAGGAGGCCGACGAGACCCGGCGCATCGTCGAGACGCTGGAGGGCTCCAAGCGCCTGCTGATCCACGGCCGGGCCAACCCCAACCAGCCGGGCGACCTGGAAGGCATGGACGAGCTGGCCGAGACCTGGGGCGTCTCGGCCTGGAAGTGCTACACCCAGTGGGGTCCCGACGGCCGCGGTTTCTTCCTGCACGACGACACGGGCCTCGCGATGATCGAGAAGGCCCGCAAGCTGGGCGTGAAGAACATCTGCGTCCACAAGGGCCTGCCCTTCGGCCGGGAGTCCTACGAGCACAGCGTGGCGAGCGACATCGGGGTTGTCGCCAAGATGTATCCTGACGTGAACTTCCTCGTCTATCATTCTGGATTCATTACCGGACAGACCGAGGGGCCCTACGATCCGAACCGGGGCGAGGGCGTGGACGCCCTGATCCGCTCGGTCGAGGAGAACGGGGTCGGGCGCAACGCCAACGTCTATGCCGAGCTCGGCTCGACCTGGCGCTTCGCCCTGCGCAACCCGGAGATGGCGGCGCACATCGTGGGCAAGCTGGTCAAGCACATCGGCGAGGAGAACGTGCTCTACGGCTCCGACTGCATCTGGTACGGCTCGCCCCAGGACCAGATCCAGGCCTTCCGCAGCTTCCAGATCTCCGAAGAGCTGCAGGACAAGCACGGCTATCCCAAGATGACCCCGGCGCTCAGGGCCCGCATCTTCGGCCTCAACGCCGCCAAGCCCTATGCCCTCGAGGTCTCGGAGATCCTGAAGCGCGCCCGCAACGACGATCTCCAGCGCCGCCGCACCGAGTATCGCGAGGCCCCGGACCCGCACTTCGAGACCTACGGCCCCAAGACCCGGCGGGAGTTCCTGGCCAACCTCGAGGCCCGGGGCGGCTCCCCGGTCTGACGGCAGGCGGCTTCCGCCATAAGGCAGATTGACTCCCTGGCGCGCGTCGTTTGTCGTTCCGGAAGCCGCCGCGATGGAGTCGCGCCGGCCAGCGTTCTTCCTGGACCGAGGCGAAGCAGGACCAAGCCGTGAATACCGAAGAGATTCTGCACGATCTGGCCTTCCACGAGGGCCTACCGAGGAAAGCGCTCCAAGCGGCCACGGCGCAACGCAGCGAGATGGTCGCCTCGTTCCTGAAGCAAGTCGAAGAGTATCTCGCCAGGGACGAAGCCGATCGGATGGCGGAGGCGATCGGGGCCACGCCGTTGTTCTTCATCTTCCACCTTTTCGGAGAATGGCGCGAAACCGCGGCCTACCGGCCGCTCGCCCGGCTGCTGCGCTGCCCCGCGGAGGAGGTGGACGAGATCTTTGGAGACGGCCTGACCGAGACGGCCCACCGGGTGATGGCGGCCGTGTTCGACGGCGATCCGCAGCCCCTCTACGACATCATCCTCGACCCGAAGGCCGAGGAGTTCGTTCGCGCGCGTATGTGCGAGACCGTCGCCATGCTGGTGCTGCAGGGCCGGATTCCGCGCCCGGAGGCGGCACGCTTCCTGCGCGACGGTTTCACGCAGATCCTGCCGCAGGCCGAGTGCTACGTCTGGGAGGGCTGGCAGAGCGCGATCGCGCTGCTCGGCCTTGTGGAGCTGAAGCAGCTGGTCAAGAAGGTCTTCGACCGAGGCTTCATCCATCGGCAGTGGCTGCATTTCGATCACTTCGAGAAGGGTCTGGCCAGGGGTGTTGAAAGTCCGGGCGAGCCGCGCTTTCCGGGCGACAGCGAGTTCACGCTCTTCGGCGAGGCCATAGAGGAGTTCTCGACCTGGTACGGCTTCTCCGAAAAGAGCCGTCGGGCGCGCGAGCAGGACCGGCAGCGCCTGTGGGATGAACTGGACAGCTACGACGTCCACGAGGAACCTGTCAGCAACCCCTTCCGGCACGTCGGACGCAACGACACCTGTCCCTGCGGCAGCGGCAAGAAGTTCAAGCGCTGCTGCCTGCAGTGAGGGCCGCCGCGCGGCGGCGGATCAAGGCTCGATCCGCAGCGATACTTCGCCGAGGCCGTCGATTCGATAGACCACCAGGTCCCCGGCCTCCGGGAAGCGGGTCTTGAGCGCCGAGCCGGTGATCACGACCTCGCCCTCGCGGAGCCTCTGGCCGCGTCCCACGAGGTGGTTGGCCACCCAGGCCAAGCCCTCGAAGGGATGGCCCAGGGAATCGCCGGTCACGGCGCGCTCGACGGCTTCGTCGTTCCAGCACAGCTCGACCGGCGCGGCGGCCAGGTCCAGCGCTTGCCAATCCTCGACCCGGGGCCCGAGGACCATGCCCGCGCACCAGCAGCGGTCGGCCAGGATCGAGGCGGCATCCAGATCGTCGTAGTCGGCGTCCCGATCCTCGATCAGCTCGAAAGCCGGCAGGACGGCGGCTACATAGTCCGCGATGCGCGCGCGGGTCCAGGGCGCGGCCGACGCCGGCAGGTCCCGGCCGATCTCGACCGCCACCTCGAACTCCAGGCCGAGGCGCAGATAGTCGGAGAGGCGCACCCGCGCCGGCGATTGCCGGATGGTCTTGGCGAAGACCTTGCCGTAGACCGGCTGGTCGACCCCGCAGAGTTCCTGCACGGCCCGTGAGGTCAGCGCGATCTTGTGCCCGCCCGGCGGGCCCATGCCAGCCTCGGTCTCGAAGAGCCGATGGACCTCGTCCTGGATGCGGTAGGCAGCCTCCAGGGACTCCGGCGCATCCTCGCCCCGGAGCGGCCGAAAGCGCTCCCGGGCCCGGTTCGCCTCGAAGATCCGACGCGCGATGCGGATGACCTTCTCACGATCCATGTTCGGCTCCTTCGTTTTCGCTTGTCTCATGCTACCCCGATCTCAGATACCGCACCGCCGCGTCCCGCTCGAAGAGATACAGCAAGGTCCTGAGTGCCTGGCCGCGTTCGCCCTTGAGGTCCGGGTCGCGGTCGAGGATCAGGATGGCGTCGTCGCGGGCGGCGGCCAGGAGGTCGGCGTGGGCCTCGAGGTCGGCGAGGCGGAAGCGGGGCAGGCCGCTCTGGCGGGTGCCGAGCAGCTCGCCGGCGCCGCGCAGGCGCAGGTCCTCCTCGGCGATCCGGAAGCCGTCGTCGGTCTCGCGCAGGATCTCGATCCGGGCGCGGGCGACCTCGCCCAGGGGCGCCTGGTACAGCAGCAGGCAGGTGGAGCGCGCGGCGCCCCGGCCGATCCGGCCGCGCAGCTGGTGCAGCTGGGCCAGGCCGAAGCGCTCGGCGTGCTCGATCACCATGACGGTCGCCTCGGGCACGTCGACGCCGACCTCGATCACCGTGGTCGCGACCAGGAGATCGAGGCCGCCGGACTTGAAGTCCGCCATGACCTGGTCGCGCTCCTTACCCTTCATGCGGCCGTGGACCAGGCCGGCGCGGACGCCGAAGCGCTTTTGCAGGGCGGCGAAGCGGTCCTCGGCAGCGGCCAGGTCGACGGCCTCGGACTCCTCGACCAGGGGGCAGACCCAGTAGACCTTGGTGCCCTTGTCCAGGGCGCGGGCCACGGCGTCCTCGACCTCGGGCATGCGCTCCAGGTGCAGGGCCCGGGTGTCGATCGGCTGGCGCCCGGCCGGCTTCTCGGTCAGGCGCGAGACGTCCATGTCGCCGTAGGCGGTCAGCATCAGGGTGCGCGGGATCGGCGTGGCGGTCATGACCAGGACGTCGACGTTCTTGCCCTTCTCGGCCAGCAGCATGCGCTGGTGCACCCCGAAGCGGTGCTGCTCGTCGATGACCGCGAAGCCGAGGTTCCGGAAGCCGACGTCCTCCTGGAACAGGGCGTGGGTGCCGACCGCGATCTCCGTCTCGCCCGCGGCCAGGCGGTCCAGGATCGCCTGCCGGGCCTTGCCCTTGTCGCGGCCGGTCAGCAGGGCGATCTCGAGTCCGGCGGCCTCGGCCAGGGGCGCGATGGTGGCGTGGTGCTGGCGGGCCAGGATCTCGGTCGGCGCCATCAGGACCGCCTGATAGCCGGCCTCGACCGCCGCCAGCATGGCCAGTAGCGCGACGATGGTCTTGCCGCTGCCGACGTCGCCCTGAAGCAGGCGCAGCATGCGCAGGGGCGCCGCGAGGTCGGCATCCACCTCCTCGAGCGCCGTCTTCTGCGACTCCGTGAGCCGGTAGGGCAGGGCGGCGATAACCTTTTGGCGCAGGCGGCCGTCGCCGACCACCGGGGTGCCGCGCTGGCGCCGCTGGCGGGCGCGGACCACGGCCAGGGCGAGCTGGTTGGCCAGCAGTTCGTCGTAGGCCAGCCGGGCCCGGGCCGGGGCGCCCGGCTCGAGGTCGCGCTCGCTCTCCAGGCTGTGCGCCCGATGCAGAGCGTCCCGCCAGGCCGGCCAGCCCTGGCGCTGCCGGAAGGCCGGGTCAAGCCATTCCGGCAGCTCCGGCGCCTCCCCAAGCGCGGCCCGCACCGCCTTGCCGACGGTCTTCAGAGTCAGGCCCGCGGTCAGGGGATAGACCGGCTCGACCTTGGGCAGGCTGCCGCGCGCCTCTGGCTTCGTGATGTGATCCGGGTGGGCGATCTGCAGACGGTCGTGGAAGACTTCGACCTTGCCCGAGATCACCAGGGTCTCGCCTGCGGGCAGGATCTTCTGCAGGTAGTCCGCCTTGGCGTGGAAGAAGATCAGGTCCAGGCCGCCGGTCTCGTCTTGGCAGGCGACCCGGTAGGGCTGGCGCGGGGTGTGCGGCGGCCGGTGGCGGCCGACGGTGACGGTCAGGGTGGCGATGCGGCCGGGCTCGGCGGCGGCGATCTTGGGCGCGTAGCGGCGGTCGATCAGGCCGCTCGGCAGATGCCAGCAGAGATCCAGCACATGCGGCCCGGCGAGCTGCTCGAAGAGCTTGGCCAGGCGCGGCCCGACCCCCGGAAGGCTGGTGACCGGGGCGAAGAGGGGGTAGAGCACTTCCGGACGCACGAATCAGGTCACTTTCGTCTGCATCGGTGCGGGCGGCCCTCACCCTTCGACAGGCTCAGGATGAGGATCATCGAGGTACCGATCAGCTTGCCGGCCTCGTCCTGAGCCTGTCGACGGGCGAGCGCTCCGCCCTCGGTTTGCGAACCCGAACAATTCGCCGTCACGGGGCCTCTGGGTCGCTGACAAGCCGGGGGAAAGCTTCTATATCCTAGCCCAGATCGACAAGGCCCTCAGTCCGCGAAGCACGGAATGACATCCCAAGACCTGGAGAAACGCCGCAAGCGCCTGCGCTTTCGAAGCTGGCACCGCGGCACCAAGGAGAACGACCTGCTGATGGGCCGCTTCGCGGAGGCGCACCTGGCGGACTTCGATTCGGCCGAGCTCGACCTCTACGAGGCGATTCTCGATCTGCCCGATCCCGACCTCCTGGGCTGGATCAGCGGCCGGGAGCCCCTGCCGGCCGAGGCCGACAGCCCGGTGATGCGGCTTCTCCTCAACTTCGATCACGCAGCGGCGAACCTTGCCTCCGGCCGATAATCTCTTCTCCGGGCCCGGGCGCATCCTCGTCGCGGACGCGCCCGAAGGCCAGGACGCCCGCCTGCTCGCCGCGACCGCGCGCGCGCAGGGCCGGGTGCTGCTGATCGCGCGGGACGACGCCCGCCTGGCGCGGGTCGCCGAGCTGCTGGCCTTCTTCGCGCCGGAGCTGGAGGTGGTCCGATTTCCGGCCTGGGACTGCCTGCCCTACGACCGGGTCGGGCCGCACCGCGACATCGTGGCCCAGCGCCTGGACGCCCTGACCCGGCTGATGGCCGGCGGCGAGGCTTCGGCACCGCGGGTGGTGCTGACCACGGTCAACGCGGCCTTGCAGCGGATCCCGCCGCGCGCGGCCTTCGAAGGCCGCCTGCTGCGGCTGGCGCCGGGCGCCGCGGTCTCGTCGGACAGCCTGGTCGCCTTCCTGGTGGACAACGGCTACCTGCGGGTCGAGACGGTCGGGGAGGCGGGGGAGTACGCCCTGCGCGGCGGTCTGGTCGACGTCTTCGCGCCCGGCGATCCGGCCCCCCTGCGCCTGGACTTCTTCGGCGACGAGATCGAGAGCATCCGGGCCTTCGATCCCTTGTCCCAGCGCAGCAGCGGCAGCCGCGGCCAGGCGGTGCTCAAGCCGGTCTCGGAGATCATCCTCGACGAGGCCAGTATCGCCCGCTTCCGCACCGGCTACCGCGAGGCCTTCGGGACCTCGCGGGACGGCGATCCGCTCTACGAGGCGGTCAGCGCCGGCCGCGGCTATGCCGGGGTGGAGCACTGGCTGCCGCTGTTCTACGCCGAAATGGAAACGCTCTTCGACCTGGTCGGCGACGCGCCGCTGCTGCTCGACCACCAGGCCGAGGAGGTCCGGAACGCGCGCCTGGAGACCATCGCCGACTTCTACGAGGCCCGGCAGATGACCCGCGAGGCGGGCGGCGAGGGCGGCTACAACCCCCTGCCGGCGGGCCGGCTTTATCTCTCCGCGGACGACTGGGACAGGGGGCTCACGGAGCGGGCCGTGGGCCAGTTCTCGCCCTTCGCCGCGCCCCCGGAGGCCGGAGGCGTGGTCAGCGGCGGCGGCCGCTCCGGTCAGGACTTTGCCGAGGCCCGGGCCAAGGGCGGCGAGGGGCTTTACGACTCGGTCCGCGCCTACGTCGCGGCGGAGCAGGGCAAGGGCCGCCGGGTGCTGATCGGCGGCTACAGCGACGGCTCGCGCGACCGTCTGGGCACGCTGCTGCGGGAGCACGGCCTGGCCGGCCTGGAGACCGCGGGCGACTGGGCCGAGGCGGCGGCGCTGGCGCCGAACAGCGTCGCGCTGGTGACCCTCGGCGTCGAGCGTGGCTTCCGCTCCGGGGACGCGACCCTGCTCACCGAGCAGGACATCCTGGGCGAGCGCATCGCCCGCCCGGCCCGCCGGGCCCGCCGCCCCGAGAACTTCCTGACCGAGGTCTCCTCGCTGCAGGAGGGCGACCTGGTGGTCCACGTCGAGCACGGAATCGGCCGCTACGAGGGCCTGATGGCGCTGGACGTCGGCGGCGCCCCGCACGACTGCCTGAAGGTGATCTACCAGGGCGGCGACCGGCTCTTCGTCCCGGTCGAGAACATCGAGGTCCTGTCGCGCTACGGCTCCGAGGAGACCGCGGTCGACCTGGACCGCCTGGGCCACGGCGGCTGGCAGGCGCGCAAGGCGCGGGTCAAGCAGCGGGTCAAGGACATCGCCGACCAGCTGATCAAGATCGCCGCCGCCCGCGAACTCAAGTCCGGGGAGGTGCTGAACCCACCCGAGGGGCTCTACGAGGAGTTCTGCGCCCGCTTCCCCTACCCGGAGACCGACGACCAGCTCGACGCCATCGCCGACACCCTGGAGGACCTGGCCTCCGGCCGGCCGATGGACCGCCTGATCTGCGGTGACGTCGGCTTCGGCAAGACCGAGATCGCCCTGCGCGCCGCCTTCGTCACCGCGATGACCGGCCTGCAGGTCGCGGTGGTGGTGCCGACGACCCTTCTGGCCCGGCAGCACAGCCGCAACTTCAAGGACCGCTTCGCCGGCCTGCCGCTGAACATCGGCCAGCTCTCGCGCCTGGTCCCGCCGGCCGAAGCCACGGCGACCAGGGCCGGGATCGAGGACGGCAGCGTCGACATCGTGATCGGCACCCATGCCTTGCTGGCGAAGTCGATCTCCTTCAAGCGGCTGGGCCTGCTGATCGTCGACGAGGAGCAGCACTTCGGGGTCAAGCAGAAGGAGCGCCTGAAGCAGCTGCGCGCCGACGTCCACGTGCTCACCCTGACCGCGACGCCGATCCCGCGGACCCTGCAGCTGGCCATGTCCGGGGTGCGCGACATGAGCCTGATCGCGACCCCTCCGGTCGACCGCCTGGCGGTGCGGACCTTCGTCCTGCCCTACGACCCGGTGATCGTTCGCGAGGCGATCCTGCGCGAGCATTTCCGCGGCGGACAGGTGTTCTACGTCTGCCCGCGGATCGAGGACCTGCCCGAGCTCGAGGAGCGGCTTAAGAAGCTGGTGCCCGAGATCAAGGTCGCCGTCGCCCACGGCCAGCTCTCGCCGGCCGCCCTGGAGGCGGTGATGACCGCCTTCTACGAGGGCCGCTACGACGTGCTGCTGAGCACCAACATCGTCGAGTCCGGCCTCGACATCCCGACCGCCAACACCCTGATCCTGCACCGCGCCGACATGTTCGGCCTGGCCCAGCTCTACCAACTGCGCGGCCGGATCGGGCGTTCGAAGCTGCGCGGCTACGCCTACTTCACCCTCAAGCCCGGCCGGCTCCTGACCCCGGGCGCCGAGCGCCGGCTCGACGTGATGCAGACCCTGGACACCCTGGGCGCCGGTTTCAGCCTGGCCAGCCACGACCTGGACATCCGCGGCGCCGGCAACCTCCTGGGCGAGGCACAGTCCGGCCACATCCGCGAGGTCGGGATCGAGCTCTACCAGGCCATGCTGGAGGAGGCGGTCGCCACGGCCCGCGGCCAAGCCGGCGAAGCCGCCGCGGCCGAGACCTGGACCCCGCAGATCTCTCTGGGCACTTCGGTCCTGATTCCAGAGGTTTATGTCAAGGACCTCAACGTCCGCCTCGGCCTCTACCGGCGCCTTTCGACCCTGGTCGGCCAGAGCGAGATCGACGCCTTCGCGGCGGAGCTGGTGGACCGCTTCGGGCCCATGCCGGAGGAGGTCGAGAACCTGCTGAGCGTGATCGCGATCAAGCAGCTCTGCCGCGAGGCCAATGTGGTCAAGCTGGACGCCGGACCCAAGGGCGCGGTCATCGCCTTCCACAACGACGAGTTCGCCAACCCGGCGGCCCTGGTCGCCTTCATCGGGACCCAGGCCGGCCTGGTCAAGCTGCGGCCGGACCAGCGCCTGGTCTACCGGCGCAACTGGGAAACCCCGCAGGCCCGGCTGGACGGCGCGCGGCGCCTGCTGAGCGACCTGGCGAAGGTGGCGAAGGAAGCGGCCTGAGCGGCTTTGCTCAGGTCGAGGCCCGCCCGGGTCAGAGCCCGAGCGCCCACTTGTAGCGATAAGCCTTGGTCAGCTTGGCGCGCCACCTCGGGTCGAGGTTCGGATTGGTCGGCGACAGTAAGCCGTTCCGGTTCCCGGCGTAGCACTCGCCCAGGAAGTTGACGTAGCGGCGCGGCCGCGGAGTCACCGTGCGCGGCGTCACACCGTGATAGGCGTGACGCGTGTTGACGAAGAAGACCAGGGTGTTGGGGGCATAGCGGATACGCCGGATCGGCTGAACGTAGCCCGAGTTGACCTTCGAAGGCTTTGGCAGCGGCAAACGTCCCGGCTTCAGGCGATAGATCTCGAAGTCGCCGCCGCTCGAATCGTCCTCCGGATCGCGGAAGTAGAGCAGCGCGGCGAAGAGCTTGAAGGGGCTGTCGAGATGCGGGCCACGGACCGACGACAGCTTGGTCACCGGGCTGTTGATGCTGAACTGGCAGTCGAGAACGATATCCCGGTTCTGGTTTCCCTCGCTGCTGCGTTTGCCCTCGACCCGACGGCCGACGGTGAACTCCGCGAGTGGCTTGTCGTATCCTTTCAACAGCTCGTGGCGGCTCCTCTCGATTTCCTCACCCCAGATCGCACAGACCTCGCGAAAGAAGCCGGCTGAGCTGTGATGGGCGATGAAGTCGTGCCAGATCTCCGGCACCGACGGGTCATCGAGCACGTCACGGGAAGCCAGGTGATGGAGCTTGTTGTTGCCGAGCCCGTCCTCCCGCCCGAAGTCGCCGGTCTTTGGAAAGCCGGCGGCCAAAGTCTCGTAGTAGTCCGGCGGCAGCGCGTTCGCGATCACGGCGTAGGGGAAGGGCTCGCGCCGGATGTCGGTCTCGCGCAGGCGGCCAAGGATGCTGTGCATCGTCGTTGCACTTTCTCCTGTTCGTCCTCGATCATCATCGAAGAAGCAACGAGGGGCAACGGGATAAGATTCCTTGACCTTTGCCTCGGGCCGGCGCGGCGCAGCCCCGCTCAGGGCCCGGCCGCGACCTCGGCCGGCCCGTCCTGCCCGGCCAACTCGAACATCTGCAGCAGGACCTCCGGCTCGTGGGCGCCCGACAGCGCGTAGCGGTTGGCGAAGATGAAGGTCGGCACGCCCTGGATCCCTGTGCGGCGGGCCAGGGCGTCTTCGCCGCGCACTGCCTCGCCTTCCTCGGAGCCGGCCAGGAAATCCTCCAGGCCGGCCGGCGCGAGGCCGGCTTCCTCCGCCGTCTCGAGCAGGGCCGAGACTTCGCCGATGTCCTGGCCGGCCAGGAAGTAGCGGCGGAACAGCGCTTCGACCACGTCGTCCTGCTTGCCCGCGGGTCCCGCGCGGCGGATCAGGCGGTGAGCGTTCACGGTGTTCGGCGTCCGGCGGATGGCGTTGAAGTCGAAGGCGATCTCCTCGTCGGCTCCGGCCTCGGCGATGGCGGCGTAGATCCGCTGCGCCGCGGCCGGCCCGCCGAACTTGAGCTCCAGGTAGAGCTGACGCTCCATGCCTTCGGCGGGCATCTCGGGATTGAGCTGGAAGGCGCGCCAATGGACGTCGATCTCCAGGCCCGGGCGCGCGGCGAGGGCCCGCTCCAGGCGGCGCTTGCCGATGAAGCACCAGGGGCAGATCGGATCCGAAAATATGTCCAGCCGCATCGCGGGTCTCCGGGAGCCTTGACCTTTCGCCGGTCGTCACCCCAGCATAGCGCAGGGGATGCGGTTGCGTCTGCACTGCCAGATCCCGGCCGGAACAAGAAAGCGTGACCCGAGGCGGGATGCCAGCAGAGCCTTCGATCTTCGACCGAGACCTCGACCGGAACGCCGCCAATTCCGCGGCCCTGACGCCGCTGGGCTTCCTGCGGCGGGCGGCGGCGGTCTACCCGGACAAGCTCGCCGTGGTCCACGGCGCCTCCCGCTTCTCCTATCGGCGGATGGAGGAGCGCTGCCGCCGCCTGGCCGGCGCCCTGGCGGCGCGCGGGGTCGGCAAGGGCGACACCGTCGCGGCCCTTGCGCCCAACATCCCGCCGCTCCTGGAGGCCCACTACGGCGTGCCCATGACCGGGGGCGTCCTCAACGCGCTCAACACCCGCCTGGACGCGGCGACCATCGCCTTCATCCTGGAGCACGGCGGGGCCAAGGTCCTGATCGCCGACCGGGAGTTCTCCGAGGTCGTCGAGGCGGCCCTGGCGAGGCTGGAAAGGAAGCCCCTGGTCATCGACATCGACGATCCGGAGGGAGAGGGGGGCAGCCTGCGGGGCGAATCGGAGTACGAGGCGTTCCTGGCCGGCGCCGATCCCGCCTTTCCGCCGGTCCTCCCCGAGGACGAATGGGACGCGATCTGCCTGAACTACACCTCCGGCACCACCGGCAATCCCAAGGGCGTGGTCTACCATCACCGGGGCGCCTACCTGAACGCGATCGGCAACCTCGTCGCCTTCGGTCTGACGCCGAAAGCGGTTTACCTCTGGACCCTGCCGATGTTCCACTGCAACGGCTGGACCTATACCTGGGCGGTGACCGCGGCGGCCGGCACCCACGTCTGCCTGCGCCGGGTCGATCCGGCGCTGATCTATCCGCTGATCCGCGACGAGGGTGTCACCCACATGTGCGGCGCGCCCATCGTGCTCAACATGCTGATTCATGCCCCGGATGAGGTGAAGCTGGCTTTCGAGCAGACCGTCGAGATCGTCACCGGCGGCGCAGCGCCACCCGGCGCCGTGATCGAGGCCATGGAAGCGCAGGGCTTCCGGGTCATCCACATGTACGGCCTGACCGAATGCTACGGGCCCGCGACCCTCTGTGCCTGGCAGGACGATTGGGGCGGCCTGGACCTCCAGGCACGCTCGGCCAGGATGGCCCGCCAGGGGGTCTCGCTGCTGACCCTGGAGCAGGCCACGGTGCGGGATCCCGAGACCCTGGCGCCGCTGCCGGCCGACGGCGAGACCCTGGGCGAGATCATGCTGCGCGGGAACACGGTGATGAAGGGCTATCTCAAGAACCCCGCCGCGACCGCGGCGGCCTTCGCGGGCGGCTGGTTCCACACCGGGGACCTCGCGGTCCTGCATCCCGATGGCTATATCGAGGTCAAGGACCGCGCCAAGGACGTGATCATCTCGGGCGGCGAGAACATCTCCAGCCTCGAGATCGAGGAGATTCTCTACCGCCATCCCAAGGTCCTGGAGGCGGCGGTCGTGGCCCGGCCCGACGAGACCTGGGGCGAATCGCCTTGCGCCTTCGTGACCCTGAAGGACGGGCAGGAGGCGGAGGGTGAGGAGATCATCGCCTTCTGCAAGGAGAACATGGCCCGTTTCAAGGCGCCGAGGACGGTGATCTTCGGGCCGCTGCCCAAGACCTCGACCGGGAAGATCCAGAAGTTCCTCTTGCGAGATAAGGCTAAGGGGCTCTCCTAGATGATTGAATGGATTGATGAGTTCTGGATCGGGCTCGAGGCCTCGCTGAACCCCTACAGCGAGCAGCAGCTGACCTTGTTCTTTACTTGGCTGGTTGTCTTCACGACCTCGTCGGTGGCCCTGATCATGGCCGACCGGCGCTGGCTCAGGCTGTTGGCCTGGGTGGTCTGCACCTGCTCCTCCTTCGGCCTGTGGCAGGCCGGCTGGATCACCCTGACCATCGCCACCAGCTATTGGCCCGCGGCCCTGGCGGTCGTCGGCACCACGGCGGCCGGCTCCTTCTGGTTCGGCCGCCGGCGCAGGAGGATCCAAGCATGACCGAGATCTGCCCGGCGTCCTGGCCGGGACTGGACGGCAAGGCCGCCATCGTCACCGGGGCCTCCAGCGGCCTGGGCCGGCACTTCGCCCTGACCTTGGCCCGCGCCGGGATGAAGGTGGCGGTCGCGGCGCGGCGGGTGGACCGGCTGGTCGATCTCTGCGAGGAGGTGAAGGGATTCGACGGCCGCGCGATCCCGGTCGCCCTGGACGTGACCGACGCCCGGAGCGTGCGCGACTGCGTCGCCCATGCCGAGACCGAGCTGGGCGCGGT
>JAKSBE010000388.1 GCA_022361275.1 Kiloniellales bacterium | reverse complement strand
TTATCACGGCTCCTTGGTATGAGGGCCCAGTCGAAAGCGAGGCGACGCGGGAAGCCCTGCGGCGACGTCTGCCGAGCGACAGCACGGCCGGCCAGAGCGGTACTTGGAGCAGGACGACCTTCGCGGCCGGCTTCGGCGTTACATGCAACGGTCACAGAAGGCCGGTACCCTGGTCGTCGCCACAGGCAGAGGGGATAGAGACATGGCCGAATATCACTTGACCGCGGTCGTCCTGGGACCGAAGTCGGGCTCCGATCGCGAGTACAGCTTCACCATGGATCGCGATCCGGAGACGATTCCGGCCGACGAGGTGGTCGAAGCCTTCATGAACCACCTCGACGAAACGGACGACCTGCCCGACGCCAATTCCTATGAACTCAACTCCGCCGTCCGCAGCAAGGATCAGGATGTCGTGATGTGTCTCGGGACCCTCTACTTCTCGAACGAGCGGATGCCCTTCGCCTCCATGATTTCCTGGTAGGCGCCCGCGCCTTCAGGCCGGCAAGGCGGCCAGCACCCTCTCGAAGGCGGCCGCGAAGAGCGCCCGTTCCTCCGGTCGGCCGACGGTGACCCGGATGCAGCGGTCGAGCGGCGGCACGCCGGGCATGCGGATGAAGACGTCCTCTTCCTGCAGCGCCTGCAGGATGGCCCGGGCCCGCTCGCCGGAGCCGACGTCGATGGCGACGAAGTTGGTCGCCGAAGGGATGGTCGAGAGGCCGAGACGTGCCGCCAGGGCATAGTAGTCCTCTCGGCCGGCCGCGACCTCGGCCGTGACCTGGGCGATGAATGCGGGGTCGTCCAGGGACGCCAGGGCGCCGGCCTGGGCGATGCGATTGAGCCCGAAGTGGTTGCGGATCTTGTTCAGGCCGGTGATGAGTTCCCGGTGCGCGATGGCGTAGCCGATGCGCGCGCCGGCCATGCCGTGGGCCTTCGAGAAGGTCCGCATGCGCATGACCCGCGGATCGCTGGTGTCGAGCGGCGGCGCCAGGCCCTCCGGCGCGAACTCGATATAGGCCTCGTCCAGCACCAGCAGGCAGCCCTGCGGCAGCGCCGCGACGAAGTCGGCGACGGCGCCGGCCTCCTGCCAGGTGCCCATGGGGTTGTCCGGGTTGGCCAGGTAGACCAGCGGCGCCCTCTCTTTCCCGACCGCGGCCAGGAGCGATGCCGGGTCCTCCCGGTCATCGACGTAGGGCATGGTGACCAGCCGGCCGCCGAAGCCCGCGACGTGGTAGTTGAAGGTCGGATAGGCGCCCAGCGAGGTGACCACCGGCGTGCCCGGGGTCACGGTCATGCGGACGACCAGGCCGAGCAGTTCGTCGATGCCGCCGCCGACGCAGATCTCCTCCATGGCGACGCCGTGCTTGGCGGCCAGGGCCTGACGCAGATCGAAGCTCTCCGGATCGCCGTACCAGGAGATCCGCTCGACCGCCTCGCCCATGGCCGCGGCGGCCTTGGGCGAGACCCCGAAGGCGCTCTCGTTGGCGCCGGTCCTTGCCTCGAAGGTCCGGCCCCGCTGCCGCTCGATCGCCTCCGGGCCGACGAAGGGGACCGTCGCCGGCAGGCTCTGCACCAGTTCGGTGAAGGGGATGCTCCGCTCGGTCATGGGATGGTTCCTGCTTTGATGTCGCGGCCAGGAGAATAGGCGGCGCCTCCCCGGCTTCCAAGTTCGTGGATAGCTCGAAGGCCGTAGCATACGAGAATTGGGATGCGCCTGTGCCTTTATGGTTGGCGCCGGCTGGCTTCAGGCTTGCCGCCACCGCGGCGCGAAAGGAGGCGGAGCGTGACCGAAACGGAGCGCGAGCTTGCCCTTGCCCGCCACCTGCGCCCTCTATTTGGCGGCCAGACAGTGGGCGAAGAGCCTTTCGCGCATCGCGTCCGGAGCGACCGCCTTCAGCTGGCGCTGAAAGGCCTGCTCTTCCGCGCCCGGCCCGGCCCGGGAGGCGAAGCGCGGAATCTGCCCGGCGTCGGAACCGAGGCCGCCGCCCGTGGCATAGGCGAAGCAATCGTCGATCACCGACTGGTCGTGCGACGCCTCGGCCCGTTGCTTGGCCGGCTCGACCGGCGCCGCGGCGACGGCAGGCAGGGGATCGGAACCGGGGAGCGAGAGGTCCAGGGCGTTCGGCGTCGCCGCCGTGGCAAGGGACGGGCCGGCCCCGGCGATCAGGGTTGCGGCGAGGGCGGCGGCAAGCGAGGACTTGGTCTTCATGGTTCTGCTCCTGATGGGCGGTCCCGGCTCTGCCCTGCCGCCGACAGGGAGCGGCGGCAGGGCGGCGATTGCGGCCGGCGCAGGCGCAAAGGCTCGAAACCGGACCGTGCCATCGCATCTGGTCCGCCGACGCGGAAAGGCCAGTCACGTCTGGCTGAGCTGCCTTCGCATTTTCGTGAGAAGCGACCGCGACCTGAGCCGGGGCCCGGCTGCGGCCTCAGGCGGGCAGGTCCGCCGGGCGCAGCCCGTCGCGGAGATGGCGACCGGAGGCCTATTGCCAATCCCCGATTTGCGGTCCGTCTAACGCCGCCGGTCAAGGCCAAGGGCAAGCAGATCGGGCCGGACCCTGATCCTGGAGCTTCCCGGTGGTGGCGGCTACGGCCCGACGGCCGAGCGCGATCCCGTCCGCCGCGAGGCGGACCGCCGCCGGGGGCTGATGACGGCGGCGGCGGGCCGGGCGCGGAAACGAGCCTGAAGGCTTCCCCTCACCCGGCTCCGGCTATGGCGCGGCTATCGCCGCACCAAGCCTGCGCCGCCCTCTCACTCAGGGGAGTAAGGGAGTAGGGACAGAGCGAGCGCTCCAACGTCCTCTCCCCTCTGGAGGGTGAGGGGGTACACCGCCCTCGCCCTTAGGACGATTCTCCCGGATTGCCCCGCACCGCCGCCTTCACCATGTTAAGTCGGTCAAGACAGCGGAGCGGAACATGACAATCTCGAACCGGATCAAGACTCTGGCGGAGGAGGCCAAGGGCTGGCGCCGACACATCCATCAGCACCCGGAGCTGCGCTACGAGGAGGTCGGCACCGCCGCCTTCGTCGCCGAAAAGCTGCGCGGCTTCGGTCTGGAGGTGCAGGAGGGCCTGGGCAAGACCGGGGTGGTCGGCCTGCTGACCGGCGAGGGCGGCGACAGGGCGCGCATGATCGGCCTGCGCGCCGACATGGATGCGCTGCCGATCAACGAGGCCAACGATCTGGCCTACAAGTCCAGGCACGAGAACGTCATGCACGCCTGCGGCCATGACGGCCACACCGCCATGCTCTTGGGCGCGGCCGCCTATATGGCGGAGAACCGCGACTTTTCCGGCCGGCTCTGCTTCATCTTCCAGCCTGCCGAGGAGGGCGGCGCCGGGGCCAAGGCGATGATCGAAGACGGCCTCTTCGCGCGCTACGCCTGCGACGAGGTCTACGGCCTGCACAACATGCCGGGCATTCCCCAGGGCCACTTCGGCATCCGGCCGGGGCCCCAGATGGCGTCGTCCGACTACTGGGACATCACGGTCGAAGGCCGCGGCGGCCACGCCGCCTTCCCGCACACCTGCGTCGATCCCGTGGTCGCGGCCGGCCAGCTGGTCCAGGCCTTCCAGTCCATCGTCAGCCGGACCCTGGATCCCCTGACCACCGGCGTCCTCTCGATCACCATGCTGCGGGCCGGCGACACCCACAACGTCATCCCGCAGACCGCCACCCTGGGCGGCACGGTCCGGGCGCTGAGCGAGGAGACCCGGCAGATGGTCCGCCGGCGCATGACCGAGATCTGCGAAGGCACCGAGAAGGCGCTGGGGGTGCGCATCGCGCTGGACTACCGCGAGGGCTATCCGCCGACCCGGAACCATGTCGGCGAGACCAAGGCCGCCGTCGCCGCGGCCGCCGCCGTGGCCGGGGCGGACAAGGTGGATTCCGAGACCCGCCCGGTCATGGGCTCGGAGGACTTCTCCTACATGCTTCTGGAGAAGCCCGGCGCCTACATTTTCCTCGGCAACGGCGACAGCGCCGACCTGCACAACCCCGGCTACGACTTCAACGACGACGCGCTGGAGCTCGGCATCTCCTATTGGGTCCAGCTCGCCCGGGACCGGCTGGCGGCGGGGTAGTACGGCCTGCAAGCGCCGCCGGAAAGCTGCCCTGGCGCAGCCTTCTGCCCGCCGAAGTTGTGGATTGTCGGAACCCGTGAGGGCGGATAGTGTTCCCTCAAACACTGGCGGGCGACGATCCGTCGGCACGTACACGGACAGGGAGTATCGCTATGCTCAAGTCTTCGCTGAGGACTGCGGTCCTCGCGCTTTCGTTTGCCGTGGCGGGAGGCTTCGCCGCCTCCGCCGAAATGGTCTATCACCGCGGCAACATCGCCGATCCGGAAACCCTCGATCAGCACAAGACCTCGACGGTCTACGAGGCCAACATCCTGCGCGACCTCTACGAGGGTCTCATGGCCTACAACGCCCAGGCCGAGGTCGTGCCTGGCGTCGCCGAGAGTTGGACGGTGTCCGACGACGGCGCCGTCTACACCTTCAAGCTGCGCGAGGACGCCAAGTGGTCCAACGGCGACCCGGTGGTCGCCGAAGACTTCGTCTTCTCGCTGCGCCGCATCATGAAGCCTGAGACCGGCGCCAAGTACGCCAACATCCTCTATCCGATCAAGAACGCCGAGAAGATCAACAACGGCGAGGCCCTGCCGGACAAGCTGGGCGTCAAGGCGGTCGACGACCGCACCCTCGAGGTCACCCTGGAATCCCCGACGCCCTACTTCCTGGAGCTGCTGACCCATCAGACCGGTTTGCCGGTCCATCCGGCGACCGTGGAGAAGCACGGCAAGGATTTCGTGCGACCGGAGAACATCGTCAGCAACGGCGCCTACGTCCTGAAGGAGTTCGTCCCGAACTCCCACGTCAAGGCGGTGAAGAACGACGCCTATCACGGCGCCGCGGACGTCAAGATCGACACGGTCTTTTACTATCCGACCGAGGATCACTCGGCGGCCCTGCGGCGCTTCCAGGCCGGCGAACTGCACTCCAACGGCGATGCGCCGGCCGACCAGGCCAAGTGGATGCGCGAGAACCTCGGCGACCAGTTCCGGGTCGCGCCCTACCTGGGCATCTACTACTACGCGGTCAACATGTCGAAGAAACCCTTTGACGACCTGCGCGTCCGCCGCGCCCTTTCGATGGCCATCGACCGCGAGTACCTGGCCCAGGAGATCTGGAGCGACGGCATGGTGGCCGGCTACTCCTTCGTCCCGCCGGGCATCGGCAACTACAACGATCCGGCTTTCGCGGACTACAAGGACATGTCGATGATCGACCGCGAGGAAGAGGCGATGAAGCTGCTGACCGAGGCCGGCTTCGGCCCGGACAAGCCGCTGAGTCTGGAGATCCGCTACAACACCTCGGACGATCACAAACGCACGGCGGTGGCCATCGCCGACATGTGGAAGCCGCTGGGGGTCGAGGTCTCGATGCTCAACACCGACACCAAGACGCACTACGCCTATCTGCGCGACAAGGGCGACTTCGACGTCGCCCGGGCGGGCTGGATCGGCGACTACTCCGATCCGCAGAACTTCCTGTTCATGGTCGAGAGCGACAACGACGGCTTCAACTATGCCAACTACGACAACCCGGAGTACGACAGCCTCATGGATCAGGCCGCCGTGGAGACGGACCTCGACAAGCGGGCCAACCTGCTGAAGAAGGCTGAAGAGCTCTTCATGCGCGACCTGCCCTTCATACCGCTGCTCTACTACGGCTCCAGGGCGCTGGTCTCGGACAAGCTGGTCGGCTGGGAGGACAACATCCAGCACGTCCATCCGACCCGCTTCATGTCGATCAAGGAGTAGCCGCAGCCGCTTGAAGGAGATGAACGGGACCGCAGCGGAGCGCCGGCGATGTTGAGCTACGCGGCGAGACGTTTCTTCGGTGCGGTCCCGACTCTCTTCATCATCGTCACCGTCGCCTTCTTCCTGATCCGGGTGGCGCCGGGCGGTCCCTTCGACCTGGAGCGGCCGCTGGAAGCCAAGGTGATGGAGAACCTCAACCGGATCTACCAGCTCGACAAGCCGCTCTGGCACCAGTACCTGCTCTATCTGGAAAGCCTGCTGCGCGGCGATCTGGGGCCCAGCTTCTACTTCCGCGACTTCTCGGTGAACGAGCTCTTCGCCCGCGGCCTGCCGATTTCGATCCAGCTCGGCAGCGCGGCGCTGCTGCTGGCACTGCTGCTCGGCGGCCTGCTCGGCGTGATCGCCGCCCTGCGCCAGAACCGCGGCACCGACGTCGCGGTCATGGCGACCGCGACCTTCGGCATCACGGTTCCCAACTTCGTGGTCGCCCCGCTCCTGACCCTGCTCTTCGCGATCTGGCTCGGCTGGCTGCCGGCCGGCGGCTGGGGCGACGGCGCCCTGGCCAACAAGATCCTGCCGGTCCTGACCCTGGCCCTGCCGCAGATCGCGATCATCGCCCGGCTGACCCGCGGCAGCATGATCGAGATGCTGCG
>JAKSBE010000181.1 GCA_022361275.1 Kiloniellales bacterium | reverse complement strand
GGAGCCGCCGGTGTCGACGCCGATCTCCCGCAGGCAGGCGATCGAGGCGTCGCGCATCACCTGGTATTCCTTGTCGGTCAGGGTCAGGGCCGGCGCCACGGTGACCGAGTCGCCGGTGTGGACGCCCATGGGATCGACGTTCTCGATGGAGCAGACGATGATGCAGTTGTCGGCGCGGTCGCGCACGACCTCCATCTCGTACTCCTTCCAGCCCAGGACCGACTGCTCGATCAGGACCTCGCCGACCGGCGAGGCGCGCAGGCCGCTGCGCACGATCTCCTCGAACTCCGCCTGGTTGTAGGCGATGCCGCCGCCGGTGCCGCCCAGGGTGAAGGAAGGCCGGATGATCGCCGGCAGGCCGACGATCTCGAGCGCCTCCAGGGCCGCCTCCAGGTCGCCGGCCAGGCGCGAGGCCGGGCAGGCCAGGCCGATCTTCTCCATGGCCTCGCGGAACAGCAGGCGGTCCTCGGCCTTGGCGATGACCTCGGCGCGGGCGCCGATCAGCTCCACGCCCAGGTCCTTCAGCACCCCGGTCTCGTCCAGCTTCAGGCCGGTGTTGAGCGCGGTCTGCCCGCCCATGGTCGGCAGCAGGGCGTCGGGGCGCTCCTTCTCGACGATCCGGGCGACGATCTCGGGGGTGATCGGCTCGACGTAGGTGGCGTGGGCCAGGCCCGGGTCGGTCATGATGGTCGCCGGGTTGGAGTTGACCAGGACCACCCGGTAGCCCTCGTCCTTCAGCGCCTTGCAGGCCTGCGCCCCGGAATAGTCGAACTCGCAGGCCTGGCCGATCACGATCGGCCCCGCCCCGATGATCAGGACCGACTCGATGTCGCGGCGCTTAGGCAAGACGGCCTCCGTGTCCTGTCTGAGCGTTACGAAGATCTGCGGTGCCGGCCGAGCTAGCGCTCCCTCCCCCCTTGCGGGGGAGGGTCGGGGAGGGGGGGACCCCCCTCGGCAAGCGCTTCCTGGATGATCCGGAGGACGCCTTCGGGGTTGCCGAGCACCTCGTTGTTCCAGAACCGAAGGACTCGAAACCTCTGTCCCTCGAGCCATGAGGTGCGGACTTGATCCCGACAGGCATCGACCGCGTGCTGGCCGCCGTCGACCTCGATGACCAGTCGCCCTTCGAGGCAGGCAAAGTCGACGACGTAGGGGCCGAGCGGTACCTGTCGGCGGAACCGCTTACCGTCGAGCTGCTTGCGGCGAAGCAGAGACCAGAGTCGCTTCTCCGCCTCGGTCTGCGCCTTGCGTAGCTGTCGGGCACGTCGACTGGCCATTCGGTCAAGCTAGCAGGCTGGCGTCCAGCGAGAACACCCCCCTCCCTGACCCTCCCCCGCAAGGGGGGAGGGAACGAAGAGGCCCCGATGATCAGGATCGACTCGATATCGCGGCGCTTAGGCATGTTCTGCCATCAGCGCGACGAAGCGCGCGAAGAGGTGGTGGCTGTCGTGGGGGCCGGGGGAGGCCTCGGGGTGGTACTGGACCGAGAAGACCGGGCGGCCCTCCAGGCGCAGGCCCTCGTTGCTGCCGTCGAAGAGCGAGACGTGGGTCTGCTCGACGCCCGCCGGCAGGCTCTCGGCGAGCACCATGAAGCCGTGGTTCTGGCTGGTGATCTCGACCCGGCCCGTCGCCAGGTCCTTGACCGGGTGGTTGGCGCCGCGATGGCCCAGGTGCATCTTGCCGGTGCGCGCGCCCAGGGCCAGGGCCAGGATCTGGTGGCCCAGGCAGATGCCGAAGACCGGCAGGCCGCTGTCCAGCAGGTCCTTGACGATCGGCACCGCGTAGGCGCCGGTCGCGGCCGGGTCCCCCGGGCCGTTCGACAGGAAGACCCCGTCCGGCTCCTGCGCCAGGATCTCGGCCGCCGGCAGGTCGGCCGGCACCACCGTCACCCGGCAGCCGAGGCCGGCGAGGCTGCGCAGGATGTTGCGCTTGGCCCCGTAGTCGACCGCGACCACGTGGAAGCGCGGTTCGGCCAGACGGCCGTAGCCGGCGCCCGGCGCCCAGGGCGTCTCGTCCCAGTGGTAGGTCTGGCGGCAGGTGATCTCCTTGGCCAGGTCCATGCCCTCCAGCCCCGGCCAGTCCCGGGCCCGGGCCTCCAGCGCCGCGAGGTCGAAGCCGCCTTTCGGATCGTGCAGCAGGCAGCCCTTGGGGGCGCCGCGGTCGCGGATGCGCCGGGTCAGGCGCCGGGTGTCGACGCCGGCGAGACCGATCAGGTGCATCGACCTGAGCCAGGCGTCCAGGTGCTGGGCCGCGCGCCAGTTCGACGGCGCCGTCACGTCGCAGCGCAGCACCAGGCCGCGGGCCGCCGGGGTCGTGGTCTCGATGTCCTCGGGGTTGGCGCCGACGTTGCCGATGTGCGGAAAGGTGAAGGTGATGATCTCGCCGGCATAGGAGGGATCGGTCAGGATCTCCTGGTATCCGGTGATCGCGGTGTTGAAGCAGACCTCGCCGACCGCGTGGCCCTCGGCGCCCAGTCCGTATCCCCGAAAGACGCTGCCGTCCTCGAGCACAAGCACCGCGCTCGCAGAAGCCGTTTGCCCGGGCCGTTCGGCCAGGGCGGTCGTCGAGCCGGCCTCCGTCATGTTTCGGCAGATCCTTCCGAGGCAGGGAGCGCCGGCCACTGGCGGATTCTGCGCCGGCCGGCCTAGTAATTGGCCTTCGGAACCTCTACTTAAGCAAAAGGCGCCCTGCGGTCAAGCGGAAGCTTGTGTTTCTTTCTTTTTGAAATCAATGCGTTAAAGAATATCTCCAGTTTGCCATTTTCAGGGATTTCGGCTAACGTCACGGCCCTTCCAATCAGCGGGAGATCTGCCCATGTTGCGCACCCGCCTCAACGACGCGCTGAAAGACGCCATGAAGGCCAAGGACCAGTGTGCGACCGCGACGCTGCGGCTGATCCTGGCCGCCTTGAAGGACCGCGATATCGCATCGCGCAGCAACGGCACGAGCGAGGGGGTGAGCGAGGATCAGATCCTCGAGCTGCTGCAGAAGATGATCCGCCAGCGGGAGGACTCGATCGAGGCCTTCAAGAAGGGTGATCGCTCCGACCTGGTGAAGAAGGAAGAGCAGGAGATCAGGGTCATCGAGCGCTTCCTGCCCAAGCCGCTCTCCGAGGAGGAAGCCAAGGAGGCGATCGAGGGCGTGATCACCGAACTCGAGGCCAGCACGATCAAGGACATGGGCAAGGTCATGGGGGCGCTCAAGCAGCGCTATCCCGGCCGGATGGACTTCGGCAAGGCCAGCGCCGCGGTCAAGCAGGCGCTCGCCTGACGCCGGACGGCGGAGATCCATCCACAGGCCGCCGGCCCGCCCGGAGGCGGCGCGGAAACCCGGCCGTCCAGGCCTTTCCCGATCGGTCCACAGGCTTGCCCGCCCCTCATCCACAGAACGATCAACGGCTTTCGACGCCCGGCGGATGGCGGGCCTGTCGGAAGCCCGGTCGCTTTGATATGCTTGCGCCCCCCTCGAAACCGGCTGGCCGATGTCGATTCCAACCCAGTTTCTCGACGAGATCCGCGCGCGTCTCTCGCTGGCCGAGGTCATCGGCCGGCGGGTCCGCCTGACCAAGCGGGGGCGGGAGCACAGCGGCCTCTGCCCCTTCCACAACGAAAAGTCGCCCTCCTTCACGGTGAGCGAGGACAAGGGCTTCTTCCACTGCTTCGGCTGCGGCGCGCACGGGGACGTCATCGGCTTCGTGATGCGCAGCGAGGGCCTCTCCTTCCCCGAGGCGGTCGAGCGGCTGGCCGGCGAGGCCGGCCTCCAGGTCCCGGTCGCCAGCCCGGAGGAACGCCAACGCCAGCGCCGCCAGGCCGACGTCTTCGAGGCCCTGGAACGGGCGACCGCCTGGTTCGAGGCGCAGCTCAAGGCCGCGGCGGGCGCCGAGGCCCGGCGCTACCTCGAAGGCCGCGGCCTCAGGCCCGAGACCATCGCCGCTTTTCGCCTCGGCTTCGCGCCCGACCGGCGCGGCGCCCTCGCGGCCGCGCTCAAGGCAGAGGGCGTGGGCGCGGCGCTGCTGGTCGAGGCCGGCCTGGTCAAGCCGGTCGAGGACGGGGGCCAGCCGCGCGACTACTTCTTCAACCGGATCACCTTCCCGATCACCGACCGCCGCGGCCGGACCATCGCCTTCGGCGGCCGCGCGATGAACCCGCAGTCCAAGGCCAAGTACCTGAACTCGCCGGACGGGCCGGTCTTCCACAAGGGGCGGGTGCTGTTCAACCTGGCCCGGGCGCGCCGCGCCGCCCACGACACCGGCGAGGTCATCGTCGCCGAGGGCTACATGGACGTCATCGCCCTGGCCCAGGCCGGCTTCCCGGCCGCCGTGGCGCCCCTGGGCACCGCGGTCACCGAGGCCCAGATCGAGACCCTGTGGCGCCTGGCGCCGGAGCCTCTGATCTGCCTCGACGGCGACGCCGCCGGCCAGCGCGCCGGCCTGCGGGTCGCGGAGCGCGCCCTGCCGCTGCTCCAGCCCGGCTTCAGCCTCGGCTTCGCGGTCCTGCCCGAGGGCGAGGACCCCGACAGTCTGATCGCCCGCGAGGGCCCGGAGGCCTTCCGTGCCGTTCTGGCGGCGGCCCGGCCGCTGTCCGACCTGCTGTGGCGCAAGGAGACCGAGGGCCGGCCCCTGGACACCCCCGAGCGCCGGGCCGGGCTGGCCGCGCGCCTGGGCAAGGCCCTGGAGGCGATCCGCAACAACGAGCTCCAGGCCGCCTATCGCGAGGACTTCGCCCGCCGCTTCGAGGCGGCCTTCGGCTTCGATCCCTGGGCGCCGCCGGGCCGCCGCCGGCGGCGGCCCGCGCCGGGCGCTGGCCGTGCCCCCGGGCCCGGCCGCGGGATGCGGACACCCGGACCGGCGGCCCCCAAGCTGCCGCTGCCGGGCAGCCTGAAGGACCTGAGTGCGCTGAAGGCGCGGCAGGCGCAGCAGCTTTTGGCGACCCTCGTTAACCATCCGTCAATCCTCGCCGACGTAGGTGAAGAGGTGGCCGAGGTCAGGCTTTCCGCCCGCGATCTGGAGGAATTCCGGGTCGCCTTGCTTGATTTTGCGGCGGCGCAGCCTGAACTTGACAGTGAAGCCGTGAAATGCCACCTGTCGAATCAGGGATTTGCCGCGGTCTTGGATCGCCTTTTGCACAGAAATGTTTACCGTTTGGCCCACTTTGCGGGGCCCGACTCGTCGCTTGGCGAGGCGCGGGCGGCGGTCGCTCATATTCTCGGTCTTTACCGGGATCGCGAGGCCAGGCGGGAAGGCTTGAAGGCGCAGCGGGAACTGGCAGAAGAACCGGACGCGGAAGCCCTGGCCCGTTTTCAGGCAAGACAGCGACTCCTGCAGGAAGGCGAAGCGCAGAGAGCCGAGCTTGAACCCGACGACGGGATAGCTAGCGGGGACAGGATCAATTGACGGGTGCTCCGCGGCGGCCGGGCCGGCCGCCGGAGGATCGGAAAACCGACGCGCCCGTCGAAAGCGCGGGAATGGGCTGAATGGCGAGCAAGGCAAGCGAAGCGGTCGCTGAGACCACCGAGGCACGCGAAGAGAGCGGCGAGGGCCCGCTCATGGACGCCACCAGGGCGGCCGTCAAGAAGATGATGCAGAAGGCGCGCGAGCGCGGCTACATCACCTATGACGAGCTCAACCAGGTGCTGCCCCAGGACCAGGTGTCCTCCGAGCAGATCGAGGACGTCATGGCGCAGCTCTCGGAGCAGGGGATCACCCTGATCGAGAGCGAGGAGCCGGACGACAACGACGGCGAGGAGGAGGGCGACGCCAAGCCGACCGGCAACCTCAACGACGAGGACATCGGCCGCACCGACGACCCGGTGCGCATGTACCTGCGCGAGATGGGCTCGGTCGAGCTGCTGTCGCGCGAGGGCGAGATCGCGATCGCCAAGCGCATCGAGGCCGGCCGCGAGAAGATGATCTCCGGCATCTGCGAAAGCCCGCTGACCATCATCGCCCTGCTGTCCTGGGCCGACGCCCTGATGGACGGCCGGATCCTGCTGCGCGACATCATCGACCTGGACGCGACCTACGGCGGCGGGCCGGAAGGCGAATCGATCCCGGCGGAAGGTGCCGCCGACGGCGAGGAGGGGGCCGACGGCGAGGACAAGAGCGGCGAGGACAAGAGCGGCGGGGACGGCGAGAACAAGAGCGGCGAGGACGGCGAGGCGGAAGGCGAAGAGGACGACGGCGGCGTCGACGAGGAGAACAACATGTCCCTCGCCGCCATGGAGGCCGCGCTGCTGCCTCAGGTCCTGGGGAACTTCGCCGCCATCGCCGGCGTCTACAAGAGGCTCTCCAGGGTTCAGGAGCAGCGCCTGGCGATCATGCGCAAGGGCGAGAAGGTTCCGGACAGGACCGAGAACCGCTACGTCAAGCTGCGCGACGAGCTCTTCGAGCTGATCAAGACCGTGCATTTCAACAACGCGCGGATCGAGCAGCTGGTCGAGCAGCTCTACCACCTGAACAAGCAGCTGATCGGCTTCGAGGGCCGCCTGCTGCGCATGGCCGAGAAGTGCGGCGTCGATCGCGGCGAGTTCCTGAAGTACTACTATGGCCGCGAGCTCGACCCGCGCTGGGTCTCGCGGGTCAAGCGGCTGTCCGGCAAGGGCTGGGAGAAGTTCGCCGAGCG
>JAKSBE010000325.1 GCA_022361275.1 Kiloniellales bacterium | reverse complement strand
TCGCCCGCCTGATCCAGGAGCACGTCAAAAAGCCGCTGGCCGACGAACTGCTGTTCGGCAAGCTGCAACGCGGCGGCGAGGTGGTGGTCAAGACCAAGGACGACAAGATCACCTTCGAGATCACCCCCAACGCCCCGCGCGCGTCGTCCAAGCCGCGCACGCCGGGTGGCAAGTCCAAGGAACCGGTGAAGTAGACCCCCCTCTCAAACCCTCGCCCCTCCGGGGAGAGGGTGGCGCGCGTCAGCGCGCCGGGTGAGGGGTGCGGTATCCCAACCGCCGCCGCTCTACGGGCCACACCCACCCCCTCACCCCGACCCTCTCCCCCCGGGGGGAGAGGGCGCCGGCGACGGCGCTCTCTATCTCAGCCAAGCGCCTTGCGCACCGCCTCGGCGATGAAGCCGGAGCGGTTCTTGGCGCGGATGGGTCGGCGTGACCAGATAGGGACTGTCCGGATGCCTAAACCGGCCTGCCTTCTGCCACCCAAAGGGTCATGGCCGTCAGAAGCTCGCTGGTCGGATAGTCCCGAATGTCGTCTTCCGAGAAGCCGGCGGCCATTTGCCGTTCGTAGTACCATTCCTGAAAGCCAACGTAGAATCCGACGATTCTACTGGCACCGTCGGCGGCAATACCGGCTTCACTGACAAACCAGTTGCGCACCTGTCTGATGGCCTCTTGGAAATCGCCTCCGTGGGCTTGGATATCGCAGCCGGCAAGATCGGAAATCGCCGCCTGATACCGATATCGCTCTTCCTCCAGAATAAGCAGCTTCTTGGCGTCCCGACCCTGGCCATAATACTGCCGGCAGCCGTAGTCCACCCCCAGCTCGAACGGCATGTTCAGCCTGAAATGTTCGCCTTTCCTGGTCGCCTGGCACCGGCTCAAGTCATGGATGGAGTATTTCGAGTTTTCGATCAGCCGGCGAATCTTGCTCAGACGGTTCTCGGCGGAATCGCTGCTTTCCGTTGCGATCCTTGGGCAGAACCCCAGGTAGACCGCGCAGAACAGCATCGCCTGCAAGACGGGCTCGTAGTCTTTATCAAAGGGGCAGTTGATAAAAACGCTGTTATCGAACGACGCTTCCGGCAATCTCTCGCCGTCAGCGCTTTGCTGTGGAGCGGAGTCGGCTGGAAGGTATCCGCTCTCTTATGCGCCCGTCCCGACCGTGAATGTAAAGCTCGGTCTGTTGGTTGCGTGCGATATCCGTCGCCTTCTCGATGGCTTCCTTCTGGGTCTTGTAAATGCCGGAAGCCCGTGCCGCTCCGGCACGCACCACACTCCATTTTCCACCGCTGGGCACCACGTGCTGACCCTTCTTGGACATCGCCGACGACCTTTCCCGCGAAGCACTCGTCTATGCTTCCAATATAACAAGTCTCGGCTTGGTTCCAACCACAACGTGTGGTTCATCACCCCTTGAGTTTTACACCACGCCCGTTGTCGTCGATGAAAACGACGCCGGCTTTCTCAAGGGCCTTTCGTAGTGTCCTTGCGGTGTCCTCGGAGTAGGTGTGGCCGTTCTCGAAGCGATTGATCGTCATGTGCGACAGACCCGACAGCTCCGCAAGCTCCTTCAAATTGATGTGGAGGGCTGCTCGGGCCATTCGGCATTGGCTGGGAGTGATGGTC
>JAKSBE010000571.1 GCA_022361275.1 Kiloniellales bacterium | reverse complement strand
GGCGCGGCGAAGGCCCGAGGGCCCAGAAGCCAATCGCCCCGAGCTCGCCCCGGTCGGGAACGGCGGCGATCTGGATATGGCCGATCAGCTCCCGGTGGCGTGTGAAGCGGGTGGTCAAGTCGCCGCCCATGATCTGGACGTGATAGCTGTCGAACATCAGCCGCAGGTTGGGCGCGCCGACAGTGGCGATCAACTCGGCCCCATGGTCCAGCTCCGTGAGATGGTAGCCGGCCATATCTCTCAGAGTCAGCGGTTCTATCAGACTCGCAGACATGGGCGAGTTTCTCGCGAAACACGGTGTCCGCCACGCGCCGGTCGGTGAAGAGGAAGCCCAGATTGGCGGCAAAGCGCATCGAACTCTCGTGCTCACTCCCAGTCGACGCCGAAGGCTTTGACGACCTCGCGGATCTGCGGCTCCGTCAGTCCCTTCGTCTGAGCACCGCGCAGCAGCAAGGTGAGCTTGGCCGTCTCCTCGAGTTCTTCCATGGCGAAGACGGCGGCCTCCAGCTCCTTCGCCGCCACGACCGGGCCGTGGTTGGCCAGCACGACCGCGCTGCGCCGGCCGGCTAGGCTGCGGACGGCGTCGCCCATCGCCGGGTCGCCGGGCCGGAAAAACGGCAGGAGTTGGACCTTGCCCAGCCGCATGATCGAATAGGCGGTCAGCGGCGGCAGCAGATTGTCCGGGTCGGTATCGGTCAAGAGCGTGAGGGCGGTCGCATGGGTCGAGTGTAGATGCACCACGGCGCCCGTGGTTGCGCGCGTCTGGTAGAAGGCGTCGTGCAGCGCCATCTCCTTGGTGGGCGGATCGCCCTCGACGTGGCGCCCGGCGGCGTCGAAGCGCGACAGGCGCGCCGGATCGAGCCGTCCGAAACTGGAGCCGGTCGGCGTGACCAAAAGTCCGCCCTCCTCGGTCCGGGCCGAGATGTTGCCCGAGGCGCCGCCGGTCAGGCCGCGGTCGAACAGGGACCTGGCCCAGAAGCAGATGTCTTCGCGAAGGCGGTTGTCGCGCGTCACGGCGTCGCTTCCAGGACGGCGGCGGCCCGCGCGAAGAAGTCGGGCGCCCCGAAGTTGCCGGACTTCAGCGCAAGGGTCAGGGTCTCGCCGGCCCGGATCGCCGGCACGCCCGGGGCGATCTCCGGTCCGATCGCGAGTTCGGTCAAGGCAAGCCCTTCCACCACGGCGCCGGAGGTCTCGCCGCCGGCCGTGATCAGCCGGGTGATCCCCCCGGCTACGAGGCGTCTGGCGACCTCGGCGAACAGAGCCTCGAACGCGGCGGCGACCGCCGCGCCGCCGTGCCGCTGCTGCGCCGCCTGCACCGCGTCCGGGTCGGCGGAGGAGTAGGCCAGCGGCAAACCCTCCTGAGCCAAGATCCAGTCCGCCACCTCTTCCGCGCTCGTCCGCCCGGCCATGACCGCGTCGGCATCGAGCTGCAGGGCCGGCTGCACGCGCGCATGCTCCGCCACCTGCTCTCTCGTCGCTTGCGAGCAGGAGCCGGACAGGGCGGCGGCGCGCCCGGCTTGTCCCTGCCACGGCTCCGAGCTCGCCGCGAGTTCGCCGCGGACACGGAAGTTCTCCGGCAGGCCGAGCGCGATCCCGGAGCCTCCGGTGATCAGCGGCAGGTCCGCTAAGGCCTGGCCCAGCATCCGAAGGTCTTCGTCGCGGACGGCATCCGCGACGATCAGCCGATGGCCCTTCGCCTGCTCGGCCTCAAGCCGCGTGCGGATCGCCGCCGGCCCTTCGGCGACGACGGCGAAGGGGAGATGGCCGACGCTGCCCTTGCTCTGCCGGTCAAGGACGCGGCGCAGATCCGGGTCGGTCATGGGGGTCAGCGGGTGGGTCTGCATGCCGGACTCCGACAGCAGTCTGTCGCCGACGAACAGATGGCCTTGGTAGACGGACCGGCCGGTCGCGGGGAAGGCGGGACAGACGATGACTTGCGAGGCCTCGAGAGCGTCGGCAAGGGCTTCCGCAACCGGTCCGATGTTTCCGGCATCGGTACTGTCGAAGGTCGAGCAGTACTTGAAGAGAAACTGCGTGCAGCCCTGAGCGCGTAGCCATTCGAGCGCCTGCAGCGACAGCGCGACGGCCTCGCCGGCCGGCACGGAACGCGACTTGAGGGCGACGATACCGGCCTCGACCTGGCTGTCGGCCGGACCTTCGGGCACGCCCACGTACTGCACGCAGCGCATGCCCTCTCGGGTCAAGGTATTGGCCAGGTCGCTGGACCCGGTGAAGTCGTCGCCGATGCAGCCCAGCTTCATCTACTCTCTCCCTGGCAGCGACAAGCCGGCTTCGGTGGCGTAGAGCTGCGTGATCGCCGAGTCGTCGAGGGCACCCAGGCCCTTGCTCGAAGCTTCGCGGAAACGGGCGAGAGCGGCTTCCGCGACCGGCGTGGAGAGCGCCGCATGCTCGGCGATCTCGGTGACGATGCCCAGGTCCTTCGGCCAGATATCGATGGCGGAGCGGGCTGCGTAGTCCCCCTCGACCACGCGCGGCGCCCGGTTCTCGAACATCCAGCTCGTCCCGGCCGAAACGGAGATGACCTCAAGAATCCGCTCCGGCGTCAGACCTTGACTGACGCCGAGCGCCAGAGCTTCGCCCATGGCTGCGATATGCACGCCGGCGAGAAGCTGGTTCACGGCCTTCATCGCGGAGCCGGCGCCTGCCTCGCGGCCCAGATCGTGTACGGACTGCGCCATGGCCGAAAGGGCGGGCGCGGCGGCTTCGAAGGCCTCCTGGCTGCCCGAGGCCATGATCGAGAGTTCGCCCTGCGCCGCCCGTGCGGCGCCGCCGGAGATCGGGGCGTCGAGATAGAGCAGGCCGAGCTGTGTGGCGTGTTCCGCGTTGTCGCGGGCGTCCTGGGGGGAGACGGTCGCGGAACTGACGACCACCGCACCCCTCGGCAGATGTCGGGCAAAGCCGGACTCCCCGTAGAGGATGTCCCGTGTCTGCGCTGCATTCAGCACCACGCTGACGAAGATCGCGGCCTCGCCCGCCCCTTCCGGCGTGAGCTTTTCGCCGCCCATGTCGATCAGCCGTTCGACGGCGGCTCTATTGAGATCGAGGCCGAGCACGCGATGGCCGGCGCGCAGGCAGGACTGCGCCATGCCCAATCCCATCGCGCCCAGGCCCACGAACGCAATCGTCTTCGGATCCATCGTCTGCGGCATGCTTCAGCCTCTCCCAAGGAATAGCTCGACCGGCGCCAGGGTGATGGCCGGCACGTAGGTGATGATCATCAGGCAGCAGAAGACCACCAGAACGAACCAGATCAGTTGCGGGATGATGCGTTCGACGGGCATGCGCGCGACGGCGCAGGCGGCGAAGAGGTTCACGCCCAGCGGCGGTGTGATCATGCCGAGGGCCAGGTTCATCACCACGATCAGGCCGAAGTGCACCGGATCGACCCCGTAGCTGATGGCGATCGGCGCCAGGATCGGTGCCAGCACCAGGATCGCTGCCGAGGTCTCGATGAACATGCCGACCACCAGAAGCAGGAGGTTCACCGCCAACAGAAAGGCGAAACGGGACTCGAAGACGGTGTTGAACCAGCCGGCGATCTCGTTGGGCAGGCCCGAACGGGCGATCAGGAAGGAAAAGAGCGCGGCGGCGGAGATGATCAGCATGATGGCCGTGGTGGAGATGACCGTGCGCTTCAGGATCATCGGCAGGTCGCGCCAGGACAGCTCTCGATAGAAGCCGAAGCCGACCAGCAGGGCGGCTGCGACGGCGGCGGCGCTCGCCTCCGTCGGGGTGAAGATGCCGAGGTAGATGCCGCCGATGATGATGATGGGCACCATGAGCGCGGGCAGTGCGGCCCGGGTCGCGGCACGCAGGCTTGGCCGATCCTCGCGGTCCTGCAGGCCCAGCCCGCGGAGCCGGCAGATCACGATGACGGTCAGCATCAGAGCGCCGGCGATCAGGATTCCCGGGCCGATCCCGGCCACGAAAAGCTGGCCGATCGAGGTGTCCGTGGCGACGCCGTAGAGGATCAGCGGGATCGAGGGCGGGATCAGGACGCCGAGCTCGGCCGAGCTGGCCTGAATGGAGGCGGCGAAGGGTTTGGGATAGGCGTGCCGCACCATGGCGGGGATCAGGATGGCGCCGATTGCGAAGGTGGTGGCGACGGAGGAACCGGAGACGCTGGCGAACATCAGGCAGGTCAGCACGCAGGAACAGGCGAGACCGCCCTGGACACCCCCGACCATCGCCTTGGCGAGATCGACCAGCCGTTGCGAGATCCCGCCGGCGGACATCAGATTGCCGGCCAGGATGAACAGCGGGATCGCCATCAGCGGGAAGCTGTCGATGCCTGCGAACATGCGCTGCGCCACCAGCAGCATCGGCAGGCGGTCATGCAGTTGAATGCCGACGACGGATGCCAGACCGATCGCGACCGCGATGGGAACGCCGATGAAAATGAGGATGATGAGCGAGAGACCGATCGCCACGTTCATGGACTGTCTCCCGCGGCCGCCGGAGATTTTTCGAGCGGGATGACGGCGGCTGCCGCGTCCCGCGTGGCCCAGGCGCGCGCGATGCAGCCTGCGATGGCGATCATCGCGAAGACGGACCCCACGGGCAGCGCGGCATAGACCCAGGCGATGGAGACTTCGAGCGCCGCCAGCTTCTGGGCGGCGACACGCTCGGTCATGCCCCAGCCTTGCCAGAACAGAAGCGCGAAGAAGAGCGCGGAGAGCAGGTTGGCGACCAGAAACAAGCCCAGGCCGAGCCGGCGCGGCAGCGAGCGCTGGATGATCTCCATCGCGATCATCGAACCGTGCCGGTAGGTCGCGGCCACCCCCATGAAGATCGCCCAGATCATAGCGGAGCGCGTGATGACTTCCGACCAGGTGGAGGGCTGTCCGAAAACGAAGCGGGTGGTGACCTGCCACATGGCCAGCGACGCGGCGATCACCAGGAAGGCCATGGAGAGCACCAGGGCGACCCTGGTCGACTGTCGCTCGAAGCTTTGAAAGAAGTTCATGTCGTCCGACCGGCGTCTTGCTTCGCGCAGAGCGAAGGCAACGCCAGGGCGTGCTCGCCTACCTGGCGGGCGTGTCCTGGCGATGGAGGCGGTTCGAAGAGCCTTGCGCTCGAGGGCCTTACTCGACGGCCCTGATGCGCTCGACCATCTCAGGGCCGTACTGGTCGGTGTAGACGCTGTAGGCGGCTTCGGCGAGATCGCGGAAGGGAGCCTTGTCGACCTCGGTGATCACTTCCATGCCGTTCTCGCGCAACAGGGCCACGCCGGCTTCTTCGAGCCGGTTGACCTCGGCCCGGGTGGCAGCGACCGAGGCCGCGGCGGCTTCCTGGAACCAGCCCTTTTCCTCGTCGCTCAGGCCGTCCCACAGAAGCGGCGAGGCCAGAACCACCGCCGGCGAATAGACGTGACCGGTCAGCGAGACGTAGTTCTGGACTTCCCAGAATTTCGAGGCCTGGATAACCGTGATGGGATTCTCCTGGCCGTCGACGACGCCCTGCTGCAGAGCCGAGAAGAGTTCCGGGAAAGCCATCGGCGTGGGGGCCGCGCCCATCTCTTCGAAGGCGGCCATGTGCACGCGGTTTTCCATCGTGCGGAGCTTCAGGCCGTCGAGGTCTTTGGGGGTGGTGACGGGGCGGATCGAGTTGGTGACGTGACGGAAGCCGTTCTCCGACCAGGCCAGGCCGACCAGGTTATGATTGCCGATGCTGGCGAGCAGTTCCTGGCCGATCTCGCCGTCCAGCGTCTTGCGCGCATGATCGTAGTCGCGGAACAGGAAAGGCAGGTCCAGGCTGTAGACTTCGGGCACGAAGTTGCCGAGCGGGCCGGTCGAGGTGATGACCAGATCCAGGGAGCCGATCTGCAGCCCCTCGATCATGTCACGCTCCCCGCCAAGCTGGCCGGCGGGCGCCTCGGTGCCGGTCCAGGCGCCGCCAGACACCTCTTCCAGGGTCGCGATGAAGGCCTTGGCGCCGACGCCGTAATGGCTCTGCGGCGACAGGGTATGGCCCAGCGTGACGTTGTTCTGGGCGTGTGCGATGCCGGTCGTGGCAACCGCCGCCGCTGCGGCGAGGCCGATAATCGTGTGCTTCACTTGGCTATTCTCCCTTGGGTGTTCGGCGCTTTTCACGCCACTTCTGAAAGAGTTTCCATATGCGCGCGCAGCAGAGCCTCGAAGCGCGCATCGTGGGTGAAGCCCAGCGCTTGCGCGCGCGGCGTTTCGATGCCTCCCGGCCAACGCGACACGATGGCCTCGATCGCCGCATCCGGAGCCGACCGCACCCGAGCGGCCACGGCCTCGCCTGCGACGTCCGAGAGGGTGGCGAGCATTTCGCCCACCGAGACCGAGATGCCTGGGAGCGTGATCGTGGTCTCGCCGGCCAGAAGATCCTGGCGCAGGGCGGCCGCATGGAAGAGTGCCGCGCGCGCGGTCGCGGGTGACGCCAGATGCAGGCGTAGGTCGGGGCCGACTGGTAGCTCTGCGGGCAAGCCGGCCAGAGGTTCGCGCAAGATACCGCTGGCGAAACTGGAGGCCGCCTTGTTGGGTTTGCCTGGCCTCACCGCGATGGTGGGGAAGCGCAGGGAGCGGCCGAGGACGAAGCCCTTACGGCTGACGTCGCGGACAAGAATCTCGCCCATCAGCTTCTGCGCACCGTAACTGCTGCGCGGCTGGGGCTGTGTCGTGTCGCCGATGGTCTCGTTGGCGGTGCAGGAGAAGACGGCGACCGAAGAGGCGAAAAGAAGCACCGGCGGTTCCGCCAGACCGCGGAGAGTCTCGATCAGCGCCACTGTGGCGCCGAGGTTGACCTGCATGCCCAGCGTGAAGTCGGCTTCCGCCGCGCTTGAGACGACGGCGGCGAGGTGGACCACGAGGCCGGGTTCGGCGGACGCGATCGCGGCAAGGGTTTCGGGCGCGTCGACCGGACCGACGAGGGGCTGCACGCTTTCGTAGGTATCGGCCAGCTGGCCCAGAGGCTCGGCGGCTAGGTCGCAGGCCAGGATACGCGAGACCTCGCGGTCGCTGCCGTTCACGGTCAGCGTGCCTCTGCGCGCGAGTTCTTCGACGAATTGCCGTCCAAGGAAGCCGCCGGCTCCCGTTACCAAAACGCGCATCGTGCGCTCCTCCCGAAATTTTTTTTATTGGGCCGAACCTGCCAGACTTATGACAGCGCTGTCAATTAGGCCAGATTTATCCTGAAACTCCATGACTTGCTTGTGCTATGCGCTGTCATCTCGATGGTGCTCATAGCTCTGACGAGGCCATGGGCCCGATGGTGCGGTAAGATATGTCTGATGGGAAAGGGTGTGTCGGAAGGCTCGTGAAGATCGATGTCGATAAAGCGGACCGTGTGACTCTGGCCGACGTGGCCGAGGCAGCCGGAGTCAGCGAGATCACGGTGTCGCGCGTCGTGCGCGGCATGGCGAATGTCTCACAGGTCACCGTCTCCAAAGTGGAAGAGGCCATCGTCCGGACGGGCTACGTCCGCAACCGTCTGGCCGGGGCGATGGCGGGGGCTGTTTCCAATCAGATCGCGGTGATCCTGCCGTCGCTCTCGAACAGTGTCTTCGCCGATGTGCTGGACGGTTTGGAGGTGCGGCTGCAGTCTGCCGGCTTTCACTCGGTCCTCGGCATTTCCAACTATGACAGCGAGCGCGAGGCGCAGCTCATCGAGAGCCTTCTCGGTTGGCAGCCGGCGGGTCTGGTCATCGCGCCCACCCTGCTGTCCGACCGCTCGCTGCGACTGTTGGAGCGCGGCCGACTTCCGGTGGTCGAGGTGATGGATATCGACCGCGAGCCGACGGATATGGTGGTCGGGATTTCTCATCGCCAGGCCGGCAAATCGATGGCCTACTACCTGATCGGCCGGGGCTATCGGTCCTTCGGTTATGTCGGCCATGACATCGAGGGCGACCATCGCGCCGCGATCCGCCGCGACGGCTTTCGCGCGGCGCTGCAGGAAAACGGTCTCGATTTCGAGACCGAAGCCAGGGCGGACGCGGAGTCTTCCGTTCCGCTCGGGCGCCGCTTGACCGGGCAGATCCTCTCGAACGGAGCGCCCCGGCTTCTCTACTTTTCCAACGACGACATGGCGATGGGCGGCCTCTTCGAGGCCATGTCGCGCGGTTTGCAGGTGCCACGGGATCTTGCGCTGGCCGGCTTCAACGGTCTTCAGATCGGCCAGTCGGCGCCGGTCGCGCTGACCACGATCGAGTCTCATCGCGCGCTGATCGGACAGCGCGCCGCCGAGCAGTTGCTCGGCCGCTTCGCCGGGTCCGAGGTGGAACGCCGGATCGACGTCGGCTTCACCCTGCTGCCGGGCGCCTCGGCTTAACCGAGGACAACCTCTTGAAGCTCCACATCTAAAGAGTAGAGATGCGCGGCCCAGAGAGGGAGGAGTAGAGGTACCATGTTCGGCCTCTTCGGTCTTTTCGGAAAGTCCAAGCAGATGACGGCGCTGGAGGCTGAGCGGACCCTAAAGCCGTCGTTCGGTTCGGGAGAGGGAAACGATGCCCAAGCGGACGGAATGGACGATGCCGCATCGCGCTACGCTTCAAATGGGAGCGCCGATCACGTAGGAAAGAAAATTGTCGATCAGCCGGGCCGCGATGACGTTGTCATCCGCCCGCGTCGTCAGTTCGTCGTAGTCCAGGCCGCCGGCCTCGAACGCCGCGCGATTTGCGGTAAACCAGTCGACGACCTGGCGCCGGTCGAATTCGGGATGCGGCTGCACGCCCCAGACAGGCCCGCGGCGCCAGCGCCAGATCTGATTGGCGCAGTGGGCGCTGAAGCCGAGGATCTGCACGTCCGGGTGATTGGCGCGAACTTCGTCCTCGTGCCAATGGAAGACGGGCACCGTTTCGGGCAGGCCCCTGGTCAAGGGGTCTTCGTTCCGCGCCGTGTCGGTCAAGGTGATCGACCCGTAGCCCTTCTCCCGTTCCGGGCGCAGCACCACCTGATCGCGGCCGCAGAGCGACGAGGCTAGGATCTGGCTGCCGAAGCAGAGCCCGATCATCGGCACCTGGGCTTCGGCAAGACGGCACAGCACCTCGTGTTCTTGGTGTATCCACGGTTCATCGTCGTAGGCGGCATTGAAGCTGGGGCTGACATAGACGCCGCAGAAGTCGACCCCGTCCGGGAACTCGCCCTCATTGGTTCGCAGGCGCAGAACCTCGAGACCACTGTCCTTCAACGCCGTGTCGAACCGTGTCGTCGGTTGCGGCGTGCGCCAGTTGTCCAGGTACAGAAATGTGCTCATTGCGCCGCAACGGTCGGCGCGCCGGTTCCCATTCCTTCCCGCAAGGTGTCGGTGGCCGTCCCGTCGACCGAGCCGTCCGGGCGGATGACCACGCCGTAGTCGCGGCGGGCGTCATCGGCCGTGATCAGTCCGTCCCGGACGTCCTCGGCCACGCGCTCCGGCTCTCGTCCCGCCGGATCGCCGTAGCCGCCGCCGCCCGGGAGTTCCAGCACCAGGTGGTCTTGGTAGGGGATCGATTGCCGGCCCTTGCTCTTCAAGTCGCAGCCGGATTTGAGCTTCACCCGTCCTGCGGCGCCGTCGCGGCCGCCGAAGCGGCCCTCGGGCGCGCGCCACGTGCGGTCGAACATGGCGGCGACGCTGAACGGCGTGCCGTCCTCGCCGCCAATCTCGAGGACCTGACCGAAACCGCCACGGTAACGCCCGGCGCCGGCCGAGCCTTCGCGGTACTCCTTGCGCCACACGATCAGCGGAAAGCTGGTCTCGACCGCCTCGACCGGCGGCGTCTTGACCCCGCTGGGAAAGGCGGTGGTCGACAGCCCGTCCATGGTCGGGCGTCCGCCGGTTCCGCCGGTGTTGAAGAGGATGACATCGTAGTCGCGCGAAAGCCTTGCCGCCTTGGCGGCAATCTCGGGTTCCACGGCCGAGAAACCGCCGCGGATCATCGGATTCCACATCGCGCCGGCGCCTTCCGCCGGCACCCGGTCGGGCACCACCTGAGCCAGGCAGCCGAAGACCACGTCGGGCAGCATCTGCCCGACGACATGGCGTGCCGACACCGGCATCGGCCGCAGGGCGTTGAGGATCGATCCCTCGGGGGCCGAGACCGAGACAGGCCGCAGCGAGCCCGCGTTGCACGGCACGTTCGGTCCGACGATGCAGTTCACGCCGAAGGTGGTGTAGGCCAGGGTGAAGTTATGCACCACATTGATGCCGAAGGGGCTGGCCGGCGAGGAGCCCGCGAAATCCACGTGGATATTGCCGTCTCCGATCTGCAAGTCGGCGCATATCTTGATTGGGGCGTCGAAGCCGTCCAGTTCGGTCTCGTGATAGTAGTTGCCCTCCGGCAGCGCCCGGATCGACTCGACTATCGTGTCGTGCGACTGCTGAATGATGTAGTCGCCGACCTCTTCGATATCCTCAAGGTCGAATTCCTCCAGCATGGCGACCAACCGGCGCGCGCCGTCGTCGTTGCAGGTCATCATCGCATGGAAGTCACCCTCCATATCCCCCGGATTCCGGACATTGGTGCGCAGCAGCGACATGAGGTCGTCGTTGATCGTGCCCTCGCGCGCCAAATGCATGACGGGGATATTGATTCCTTCCTCGAAGCACTGGCGCGCGTCGGGTCCGAAGCCGCGTCCGCCCATGTCGACGATATGGCAGGTATTGGCGAGCAGCCCAACCGCCCGCCCGCGGTGGAACGCCGGAGTCACCACGGTCACGTCGTGGTAATGGCCGACCGACAGCCAGGGATCGTTGGTGACGAAGACATCGCCCGGCTTCATTGTGTCGATCGGGAACTTGGCGAGGAAGTGCTCGATACAGATGGCCATGGAGTTCACGTGCCCGGGCGTTCCGGTGACCGCCTGTGCGACCATCTGTCCGCGCCGGTTGAAAACCCCTGCCGAAAGGTCGCCGCATTCGCGGACGGACTGGCTGAAGGCGGTTCGGATCACGGTCTGAGCCTGCTCCTCGATCGCGGCGATCAGGCGGCTCCAGATCAACTGCTTGCGCAGTTCCTCCATCTCTTTCATGACGACATCCTCTTCATGCCGGCGCCCGCCGATTGAGTTCGATCTCGCCGCCGGACAGGATTGTCGCCCGAAAACGTGAATCAACCACCGTTGAAGTCTCCTCCTCGGCGATCACGGCGGGGCCTTCGATCGACGCTCCGGGACCGAGGTCGTTGCGGTGGTGGATCGCATAGCCGATGGCCGACAGGGCTCCGGGATCGAATACTGGCCGGTGCTCCGAAGCGCCGTTCACCGGTCCCGATGCCTCGATGCCCGCCTCGAGGTCGGCGTGAGACCCGGTGCTGACCGTAACGCTCCAGGCGACGACTTCGGCCGCGGCGATGGCGCCGATATCGCGGCCAAAGGCGGCTTTGTATCCGCGATCGAAAATGCGCTGAAAAACCTGCCCCCCATCATCGCCGAAGACTTGGTTCGGAACATCGACGGCGATCTCGTGACCCTGGCCCTGATAACGCATATAGGCTTGACGCCGAACCGACAGCGAAGCGGTTTCGTCGGCGCCAAGCCGCACATAGCCCGCCGCCTCCGCCTCCATTTCTTCGTACACGGCGTTGACCGCCTCGGCATCGAACGCATCCATGCGGTGGTAGAGGGTGCGCACGACCTCGTAGGACACCGGCGCGCGCAGGAAGCCGACCGCCGAACCGACGCCGGCGTGGCGCGGCACGATGATACGCCGGATGCCGAGCTTCTCGGCCATCTGGCAGGCATGCAGCGGCGCCGCCCCGCCGAAGGCGATCAGGGTGCGGTCGTCGGCGTTCTTGCCGCTTTCGATGGCGTGAACCCGCGCGGCGGTGGCCATGTTCTCGCACACGATCTCGGTCAGCCCGAAGGCGGCCGCCATGGAGGACATGGACATGGGCGTGCCGATGTCCGCCTCGATCGCGGCCCGCGCCTTGTCCGCGGCCAGAGGCATGCGGCCGCCCGCGAAGCCGAGCGGATCGATGCGCCCCATCTCGAGGTTGGCGTCGGTCACCGTGGGCTTCTCGCCCCCGAGGTCGTAGCAGGCCGGACCGGGCGAGGAACCGGCGCTCTGCGGCCCGACCGAGATGCGGCCCAACTCGTCGATCCAGGCGATCGAGCCGCCGCCGGCGCCGATCTCGACCATTTCGATGACCGGAATGCGCAGGGGAAGGCCGCTGTCCTTGCGAAAGCGGTAGACCCGCGCCACCTCGAAGCGCCGGCTGGTCTGCGCGCGGCCCTCGTCGATCAGACAGATTTTCGCCGTGGTGCCGCCCATGTCGAAGGACAGGGCCTTGTCGATGCCGTGCATGGTGGCGATCTCGCGCGCGAAGATCGCGCCGCCGGCCGGCCCGGATTCGACCAGCCGCACGGGGAAGCGCTTGGCCGTTTCGACCGTTGTAAGGCCGCCGCTGGAGAGCATCAGTTGCAGAGGGCAGGTGAAGCCGCGTTCCGTCAGGCGGGTCTCGAAATTGCCCAGGTAGCGTTCGATCAACGGCCGGACGTAGGCATTGGCGCAGGCGGTGGAGAAGCGCTCGAACTCACGGAACTCGGGCGAGACCTCGGCGGAAATGGTGACCGGCCAGGCGGGCCGGTGCGTCGCGAAAAAGTCGCGTGCGCGCTCTTCGTGGACCGGATTGGCATAGCCGTGGATAAAAGCGATGGCGAGCGATTCGGTACCTGCCGCGTCGAGCGCGGGCAAGAGGGCCTCGAGCGACTGGGTCTCGAGGGGCACGAGGACCTCGCCGCGGCTGTTCAGGCGCTCTGCGACCGTGAAGCGCCGGCGCCGGGGGACCAGGGGGGCCGGCTGAACGATGTTGATGTCGTACTGCTCGGGCCGTCCTTCGGTGCCGATCTGGATGGAATCGCGGAAACCTTGAGTGGTGATCAGGGATGTGACGGCGCCCTTACGCTCGATGATTGCGTTCGTCGCCAGGGTGGTGCCGTGGATGATCACCTCGACGTCGCCGGGCTCGAGGCCGGCCTTATCGAGCACGTCCTCCAGGCCGCGCATGCAGGCTTTCTCCGGATCCCCGACGGTTGTCAGCAGCTTCGAGGTAATGCGGCGGCCATCGGCCTCGAGGGCGATGTCGGTGAAGGTCCCTCCGACATCGACGCCGACACGGGCCGCAGGCTTGCGATCGCTCATACGCTTTAACCATCCTGCCGTTTGCTGGGCGAGCGCGCGAAGGTTTTTCCGGTCGCCTCTCTCGGATCATTAGCGTATGGGGACGAGGATAGTTGATATTTTTCGCCAGAATCCGGGCCGGATTCGTCGCCCGACGGGCTTCCTCTAGCAGGGATAGCCCGGCGCCTCGCGGCCCAGGCCCGCGAAGAGATCGAGCATCTCCCGGCGCCAGGCATAAAGCGGGTCCGCGTGATCGAGCAGGGGAAATGCGCTGGTACAGCGCGCCCACTGGAACAGGCCGAACAGGATGTAGTCGGCATAGCACGGGGTATCGCCGCACAGAAACGGGCTGTTGGCGACCACCTCGCGGATCGGATCGAGCCTGCTTCGGAACAGCGCCGCCTCGGACTCCCGCTGCGCCTGTGCCTGCTCCAGCGTCCGCCCGAACCGCTCTTCCCGGGTCGCCCTGTAGCGGGCCCGGTCGCCCGAGTGCACGTGATCCAGCACGTCGCGCGCGATCAGCGGCAGGAGCAGCGGATAGAGATCGGACACGACCCAGGCGTTGAGGAAGCGGGCGAAGGACAGGGAGGCCCGGTCGGGGAACAATGCCGGCGCCTCGGGCCAGTTCTCCTCGAGGTAGACGGCGATGTGCCAGCTATCGCACACGATCGTATTGCCGTGCTTTAGGACCGGCGCCTTGCGGTAGTCCGTCCAGCCCGACAGGGCGGACTTGTCGGTCAGTGTGATGCCGACGATGTCGGCCGCGAGCCCCTTGTGCGCCAGCGCCATCTTCGTACGCCACACGTAGGGGCTGAAGCGGTAGCCGTCGCGGCCCAGCAGATCGCAGAGAACAAGCGTCATGGGCCCCAGGCTTGCACGGCCGTCACGTCCGGTCTAGCGAACCGAGCCCGCGCACGATCCGCCGATCCTCGGTCGGCGATACGCCGAACTCCGACTTGTAGGACCTGGAGAAATGTTCGGCCGTTCTGAAGCCGCTGGCGACGGCCGCCTCCAGGACGTTCATGTCGGACTGGTGCAACAGCCGGCGCGCTTGCTGCAGGCGTAGACGCGTATAGAACCGTATCGGCGACATCTGCACCTGGCTCTTGAACAGCCGCTCCATCTGTCGCTGCGACATGTCCGCCTTCTCAGCCAGAAGAGGCAGGCCGATCGGGTCCTCGATGTGACGTTCCATGAAGTCGATAACGCGCAGGATCTTGAGATCCGTGAGCCCCAATCTCGTCCGGTACGACAGGCGTTGATGCGAGGAGGGCTCGCGCACCTCGCCGGTGACGAATTCGTCCGAGACCGCGGCCGCCAGAGCATGGCCGAATTGCAGGCCGATGGCGTGCAGCATCATGTCCATGGCGGCCGTGCCGCCGGCGCAGGTGAAGCGGTTGCGGTCGATCTCGAACACGTTGCGCGTGACCTTGATGTCTGGGAAACGCTCGACGAGGCTGTCCCTGTATTGCCAATGAATGGTCGCGCGGTAGCCGTTCAGCAGCCCCGACTCGGCCAGGAACAGCGTCCCGGCCCCCAGAGCCCCCAGATGCGCCCCCATGCTGTTGAGCTTGCGCAGCCAGGACTTGACCGGATCGCGGACCTCGATGATCGGGTCGAAGCCGACGCAGCACACGACATTGGGAATGAAGCCGGCCTCTTCCAAGGGCAGGTCGACCATGATGGTCATGCCGTTGATCGCCTCGACGGGCTTGCCGTCGCTCGAGATGAAACGCCATTCGAAGAGCGTCCGGTTGCTCAGCCGGTTGGCCATGCGCAGGGGATCGACGGCGTTGATGAAGGGAAGGATGGAAAAGCGCCGGGCGAGATAGAAGCCAACACGAATGGGCCTCTGACGTTCGGGCAGTTTGAACATATCGATCGAGCTCGGTCCGCCTCCCTTCGGGACCGGCGGGGTCCGGCCCTTGCGCGCCCTTATACCAAGGAGCAGTGATAGTGACCCATTTGATGGCGCGTCGCGGAGGGGTCGCAACGCCCCCGGCGGGCCGCCGCGCGCCATCAAATGGGTCACTATCACTGCTCCTTGGTATTAGTGTCTACTCATTGTCGAGGGCAGCCAGGTGGCGATCTCGGGGAAAATCGTCAGCAGCACGGCGGCGGCTATGAGGAGCAGGAAAAACGGAAGCGCCGCCGCGGCGACCTTGAAAATACTCATGCCCGTCAAGCCCTGGATGACGAAGAGGTTGAAGCCGAGGGGCGGCGTGATCTGGGCCATCTCCACGACGACGATGACGAAGATCCCGAACCAGATCAGGTCGAAGCCGGCCTGGCTGACCATGGGCAGGACCACGGTCGCGGTCAGCACGATCATCGAGATCCCCTCGATGAAGCAGCCGAGCACGATATAGAGCACGCAGAGCGCCGCGATCAGAACGTAGGGGTTCAGCGCCATGCTGTCGATCCAGCCGGCGAGGGCCTCGGGCAGGCCGGTGTAGGCAAGCGACGTGGTCAGGAAAGCGGCGCCGGCCAGAATGAAGAAAATCATGCAAGAGAGGCGGGTCGCGCTGAGCAAGCTGTCGAAAAACATGGTGCGGTTCAGCGTCCGCGTCCAGGTCGCCAGGGCCAGGGCGCCGATCACGCCGCCGGCGGCGGCCTCGGTCGCCGTGGCGATCCCGAGATAGATCGAACCGATGACCGAGACGATGAGCAGCACGACCGGCAGCAGCTGGCGCGAGCGGGCCAACTTCTCCCGCAGGCTCAGACGCTCGCGCTCCAACGGCACGCTGTCGGAGCGGAAGACGGCCATGAGGCTAATGTAGCCCATGAAGAGAACGATCAGCATGAGGCCGGGCAGGACACCGGCCAGGAACAGCCGCACGATGGAAACATCGGCCGCGACCCCGTAGACGATCATGATGATCGAGGGCGGGATCAGCAGGCCCAGGGTGCCCGAGCCCGCGAGGCTGCCGACCGACAGGGTGCGGCTGTAGCCGCGGCTCTGCAATTCCGGCAGCGACATGCGGCCGATCGTGGCGACGGTCGCGGCCGAAGACCCGCAGACTGCGGCGAAAATGCCGCAGCCGAGCACGTTGACGTGCATCAGCCGCCCCGGCAGCCAGGCAATCCACGGCGCAATGCCGCGAAAGAGAATGCCCGAAAGCCCTGCGCGGAACAGGATCTCGCCCATCCAGATGAAGAGTGGCAGGGCCGCCAGGGCCCAGGTGGCCGACGCCTGCCAGATCGACGTCGCCAGCGACTTCTCGACTGGAACCGTGCTGAAGACCATGAGGCCGACCCAGCCGACGCCCAGGAGCGACAGGGCGATCCAAAGCCCCGACCCGAGGAACACGAAGAGCACCGCGCCCAGTGTCAGGGCAATCTGAGCCTGTTCGGGTGTCAAGATGGGTCCCTATTCACGCGGCCGCTGTCCGGCTCGGTGGTGGCGCTGCTGGTCAGGTAAGATGGCATGCGGCCGAACAGCGCGCCGATCAGGTCGTCGAGGATCGCGATGGTGAAGAGCAGCGAGCCGAGAGCGACCGAGGATTGGGGAATCCAGATCGGAATGACGATCAGATTTTGCGAGAGCTCCTCGAAGCGGTAGGAGTCCCAGACCATGTCGACGGCCGAGTAGGTCATGTATCCGACGAAAAAGGCCGCCAGGGTCAGGACGACGATCTCCATCATCCTGCGCGGCGTGCCCGCGAACTGCCCGATCAGCACGGTGACCCGGATATGGCCGCTGTTCCGGTAGGTGTAGGCCAGGGGAAGGAAGCCGGCGGCGGCGACGCTCCAGGCTGTCAGGTCGTCGGCCCCCTTGACCTGGATTCCCAGTTGCCGGCCGACGACCTGAGACGTGATCAGGAGCCCGATGGCGACGATGGAGACCGCTCCCGCCAACGCCCCGGCGAAATAGATCGAGTCCAATATCCGGCGCAGCATCGAAACAGCATAGTGTAAGTGTCGACCTCGGGCCTCCCTATTCCCGGCGGCTAGTTGGCGATGACCGCGTTGTACTTCTCGATGAACACCTGGCCGCGGGGGCCGGCTTTGGCCAGCCACTCGTCGACCATCGTTCTGCTGATGCCTTTGAGTTCCTCCAGCAGTTGCTCGCTCGGCGGCGCCACGGTCATGCCGTTCTTGATCAGGTTCTCGGTCAGGCTGGTCTGCACCGCATTGCTCATGATCCAGCCCCGCGTTTCGGCCTTGGCCGCCGCCGTCATGACCGCTTCCTGGGTCTCGGCGTCGAGCTCGCTGAAGGCCTCGGCGTTCATGATCACCATGTTCTTGTTGTTCATGGCGTTGACGTCATAGAAGTGGCTCGTGAAGTCCCAGGCCTTGGTGTAGTTGCCGGTCGCGGCGGAGGTGATCATCGCGCTGACCACGCCGGTGGCGAAGGCCTGCGGCACTTCGGCGGACTGCACCGTCGTCGGCACCGCGCCCATCAGTTCGGCGAAGCGCGCCGTCAGGGCGTTGTAGGCGCGGAACTTGACGCCCTTGTAGTCCGCGACGGCATTGATCGGCTTTTTGGCATAGAGCCCTTGCCCTGGCCAAGGGACGGAGAACAGCGGCACCAGGCCCTGTTTGCTGAGCTTCGCTTCGATGTGCGGGAGCGTCAGTTCGTAGACCTCCCAGGCCATCGCCTGTCCCCTGGACAGGAACGGAATGCCGTCGACCTCGAAGAAGGGGTCTTCCTTGCCATAAGCCGACAGCAGGATTTCGCCGATCTGCACCTGCCCGGTCTGAACGCCACGCTTGATCTCGGGCATCTTCAGCAGCGAGGCGTTGGAATGCATCTTGATCTTCAGCTTGCCGCCGGTGTTCTGCTCGACCTCCTCGACGAAGCGCATGATGTTCTGCGTATGAAAGTTGTTGTCCTTGTACGCCGTGGCCAGGTTCCACACGGTTTCGGCCTGGGCCGTGGCGGCCCCAAGGGTCAAGACGGCCCCCGTCAGGAGTGCAATCGTCGGTTTCATGTCGACCTCCCTTTTTTGACGATGCGCCGGAAACGCCGAAGTCCCGGGGCAACTCAAGGGGGCCGCTTCAGGCCCCGGTTGTTTCGTCGGATCGAGCGCTTGGATGCCTCTGCCGATGGCACCGATCCGCCTACAGTCGAAGCTTTGGTTTGCGTGCTCTGCAAAGCTTGATATTTTTCGACATAAATACGGTGCCATTCGACGACACCCGCTTTTCGACGAAGGTGCGGCCGTCCGGCGCGGACAAGTATCAGCTTAAAATCCCAGCGCGTATCTGTACCTAGGTCTCGATAGCGTCGTGGGGTAGTCAACCTCCGGCCATTTGGAGCCAACATAGGCCAGCTTGATCCAGCTCGGTCGCTGGCATTGACATCGAACCAGCGGTCGGCGTCCAAGCTATTGATATTGATGATTTCAAAAGGGCTGTCGTAGCTCACAACGCGAAGGCGCAATGCGGCCAGCATTCGACTAGTGGCTCTGCACAGAGATTATGACTGGTCGAGCCCAGATCAACCCGGAGCACCACGG